>JASBRL010000096.1 GCA_030149475.1 Marinobacter sp. | reverse complement strand
CTGAGCGGGTGCCGGGTTCAGGTGACTTCCGGGTTCGCCAGCGCCTCGGCCGCGCCCAGTAATCCGGTATAGGGCTCAGTCACAATATGGACCGGAATAAATTCCATCAGCGATCGCATACGTCCCTTGTTCTCAAACGCTGACTGGAATGTGCTTGCCAGAAAGAAATCCATAAAGCGGGGCAACACGCCACCGCACAGGTATACGCCCCCCAGGCTGCCCAGAGTCAGCGCTGCATTGCCCGCCACCCGACCTAAAATGTCGCAGAAATGCGCCAGAGTTCTGGTCGCCAGCGCATCGGTGGCGTTGACGGCGGCGCCGGTTATCTGCTCGGGCGCGTTGAAGGACGCACTGACGCCGTCCAGCCGGGCATGAGCCTGGTAAAGATTCAGCAAACCCTGGCCACACAGGATGCGTTCAACGGATACCCGGCCAAATTGCGCCTGCAACACTGTCAGTATCGCCATTTCACGGTCATCCTGTGGGGCAAAATCCACGTGTCCGCCCTCAGTCATCAGAGGCACCCACCCCTGACGGATGCGAACCAGTCCCGAGACCCCCAGTCCCGTACCCGGCCCAATCACCAGACGGGGACGACCGGGATCTCCGGGACCACCGCAGACATGAATCAGTTGACCCTCAGGCACATGGGGAACTCCCAGGGCCATCGCAGTAAAATCATTGATGACCTTAAAGGTCCGCCAGCCAAAATTCGCGCGCGTTTGCGCACGATCGAACTGCCAGTGATTATTGGTCATGCGGACCCGGGCACCGTTGACCGGTGACGCAACCGCAAGACAGACGTCCCTGACCGCTTTGACGCCACAGCTATCGAGATAGTCTGTGACTGCGGCATCGAGGTTGGAATACCCCGCACAGGGCATAATCCGGATTGCTTGCGGACGACGTTCACCGTTGCGCACCAGGCCCAGCCGGGCGTTGGTGCCCCCAATGTCACCAACCAGCGCGAACTGTTCGTGGCTCATGCGTCGTGGTTCCAGAAAAAGCAGGCGCCCTCCTCGGGACTGCTCGCGGCCCTGCGCATCCAGCCGAACAGTTCTCGCCCTAACCCGGTGTGATGACTGCGACCCAGATCAACCTGCGCCGGTTCGCGGTTGGCCAGCTCGCTCTCGGGCACGTGAAGGGTCAGCACCCCGGTGACCGCATCAACCGTCACCCGATCACCGTTTCTGACCCGGGCAATCAGGCCACCGTCCAGCGCCTCGGGATAAACATGAATCGCCGCCGGCACTTTGCCCGACGCACCGGACATACGACCGTCGGTCACCAGCGCAACGTGGTATCCACGATCCTGAAGCACGCCCAGATAGGGCGTCAGCTTGTGCAATTCGGGCATTCCGTTGGCTTTCGGACCCTGAAAGCGCACCACCACAACGCAATCGCGATCCAGGTCCCCTCTATCAAATGCGGCCTTCAGCTCATCCTGTTCATCGAACACCACGGCCTCGGCCTCCACCTTATGATGCTCTCTGGCAACCGCCGATACCTTCATCACACCGCGACCGAGATTGCCATCCAGTACCCGCAATCCGCCATCGGGTGCGAACGGCTCACTTGCACTGCTGAGCACCGACGTATCGCCACTTTCGGCCACCGCGGGTGTCCAGGTCAGTGTGTTGTCCTGCCAGGTCGGCATGCGGGTATAGCGCTCCAGACCGTGGCCCACGACCGTTTCCACGTCATCGTGCAGGTAGCCGCCATTGAGCAGCTCCCGAATGAGGAAAGGCGTGCCGCCCGCGTCATGGAATGCATTAACGTCCGCCTGGCCGTTCGGATAAATGCGTGTCATGGATGGCACAACCGAAGACAGCTCGGCATAGTCGTTCCAGTCAATGAGGATGCCCGCCGCCCGGGCGATCGCAATCCAGTGAATGGTGTGATTGGTTGAACCGCCGGTCACCAACAACGCCACCAGGGCATTGATGATCGCCTTTTCGTCGACCATGTCACCGAGTCCGAGTTCGCCACCGTTGGGTTTTGACAGCCGGATGACCTGCTCGGTCGCCGCCCGGGTGAGGTTGTCCCGCAAGGGGGTGTTGGGGTGGATGAACGCCGCGCCGGGCAGATGCAGGCCCATCACCTCCACCAACAACTGGTTGCTGTTTGCGGTGCCGTAAAAGGTGCAGGTGCCGGGGCTGTGATAGGACTGGCTTTCCGCCTCCAGCAGTTCGTCCTTGCCGACCTTGCCTTCGGCATAGAGCTGCCGGATACGCTGCTTCTCTTTGTTGGGAAGGCCGGACGGCATCGGGCCGGCCGGCACCAGGATGGTCGGCAGGTACCCGAAGCTCAGGGAGCCCAACAACAACCCCGGTACGATTTTATCGCAGATCCCCAGCAGCAGGGTTGCATCAAACATGTTGTGGCTCAGAGCGACCGCCGTGCTCATGGCAATCACATCACGGGAGAACAGGCTCAGCTCCATACCCGGCTGCCCCTGGGTAACGCCGTCACACATCGCCGGTGTTCCACCGGCAAACTGGGCCACCGAGCCCATGCCGTGGGCCGCTTCCCGGATGATGTCGGGAAAGCGCTCGTAGGGCTGATGCGCCGAGAGCATGTCGTTGTACGCCGAGACAATGGCCACATTGGCCTTGTTCATGAACTTGAGGGTGTCCTTGTCGGCCGGCTGACAGGCGGCAAAACCATGAGCCAGGTTACCGCAGGACAGTACGCCGCGATGCGGAGACTGAGCCTTGAGCGTATTCATCCGGCCCAGGTAATCCTCTCGCGTACCGCGGCTCCTCTCGATGATTCGCTGGGTCACTTTTTCAACCGTGGCGTGCATACCGTTCTCCTACCGTGTTTCCAGAGTCAATTCAAAAATCGTTATTATGGACGTAAGTTTACTTTCTTTTTTAGTATGATTCACGGGTAACAGTTCAAATTTTCGTTTTTTGTTGTTATATTTACTACATAAAACAACTACGAACATTTCCCGATGGAGCCCAACTATGACTATTCGTATTGCTATCAACGGTTTCGGTCGCATCGGGCGCAATGTGGTCCGCGCCCTGTATGAAAATAACTACCGGGACCAGATCCAGGTGGTCGCCATTAACGATCTGGGCGACGCTGAAACCAACGCCCACTTGCTGAAGTATGACAGCGTTCACGGGCGCTTCAGCGGCATCGTCAGTCACGACTCCGAATCCATTTCCATAAACGGTGACCGCATTGCCATCAGCGCGACCCGGGATCCGGACAGCCTGCCCTGGAAAGACTACCATGTTGATGTGGTCATGGAGTGCACAGGGCTGTTTACCAGCCGCAGTGATGCGGAAGGCCACTTGCGCGCCGGCGCCCGCAAGGTGATCATTTCGGCACCGTCCAGCGATGCCGACGCGATGATCGTCTTCGGCGTCAATGACAACATCCTCACCGCTGATCACCGGATCATTTCCAACGCATCCTGCACGACCAACTGCCTGGCACCGGTGGTCAAAGCGCTGCATGATTCGATCGGCATTGACAGCGGACTGATGACGACCATTCACTCTTACACCAATGACCAGAAGCTGAGCGATGTCTACCACTCGGACCTGTACCGTGCCCGCTCGGCAACCCAGTCGATGATTCCGACCAAAACCGGGGCCGCCGCCGCCATTGGCAAGGTTATTCCGTCGCTGAATGGCAAACTGGACGGCCTGGCCGTGCGGGTGCCCACCATCAACGTTTCGCTGGTGGACTTCAGCTTTATCGCCACCCGCGATACGACGATTGATGAGCTCAATGATGCCGTGCGGGCAGCGGCTGCGGACAGCGCCATCCTGGGGTATAACAGTGAGAAGCTGGTCAGTGTAGACTTCAACCACAACGCCTTGTCGAGCATCTATGATGCCAACCACACCCGGGTCATGGGGCGTCAGGCCAAGGTAATGGCCTGGTACGATAATGAATGGGGTTTTTCCAACCGGATGCTGGACAATACCCTGGCACTGATCAAAGCGAGCCATTAATCCTGAGCGGGCGATCGGGTATCCTTATAGGATAATCCGCCGCTCGTTCCTGAGAGCCCTTCCGTGGATCCGGCGCGCTCATCGCGCCCGGTACGCGATTACAACGATTACAAGGATTCAGACATCATGCTCAGGCGCACCAAGATCGTCGCCACGCTCGGCCCGGCCACCGACTCGCCCGAATCCCTGGCGCGGATTATTGCCGCCGGCGTGGACGTAACCCGCTTAAACTTCTCTCACGGCAGCGCCGAAGATCACATCGAGCGCGCCAGACTGGTGCGTGAGACGGCTGAATCGCAGGGGCGTTTCGTGGCATTGCTTGCCGACCTGCAGGGCCCCAAACTCCGAATCGCCCGGTTCGCGGAAAACAAGGTCGCCCTCAAACCCGGCCAGCAATTTGTACTCGACGCCACCATGGACAAGGAAGCGGGCACCGAAAACGCCGTCGGCATCGACTATGAGCAACTGATCAACGATGTTCACCCCGGCGATACGCTGGTCCTTGATGACGGACGCATCGAAATGACGGTAGAAGCGGTGGACGATCACAGCATCACCTCACGGGTCACCATTGGCGGCCCCCTGTCCAACAACAAGGGGCTCAACAAGCGCGGTGGCGGCCTGTCGGCGGACGCGCTGACCGAAAAGGACCGACAGGACATCAAGACTGCCGCCAGGCTGGGCGCTGACTATGTGGCCGTGTCATTTGTCCGCACCGCACAAGACATGAACATCGCCCGTGCCCTGCTCAAGGAAGCCGGGTCGTCTGCCGGGCTGGTGGCCAAGATCGAGCGGGCCGAGCTGGCCCACGATGATGCCGCCCTCGATGCGGTGATCGAAGCGTCCGATGCGGTCATGGTGGCCCGGGGGGACCTGGCGGTGGAAATTGGCGACGCTGAACTGGTGGGCGTCCAGAAGCACATCATTAACCGGGCCCGGGCGTTGAACAAAGTGGTGATTACCGCCACCCAGATGATGGAATCGATGATCGACAACCCGATGCCTACACGCGCTGAGGTGTCGGACGTCGCCAACGCCGTCTTTGACTACACTGATGCGGTCATGCTGTCGGCGGAGACGGCTGTTGGCGACTACCCCAAGGAGGCGGTTGAGGCGATGGTGCGCATCTGCATCGGCGCGGAGAACCATCCGTCCACACATACCTCCAAGCATCGAATCCATGAGTCCATGGAAGGCGTGGATGAAGCCATTGCACTGTCAGCCATGTACGCAGCCAATCACCTTGAGCATGTCCAGGCCATCATCTGTATGACCGAGACCGGCGCCACTCCGCTGATGATGTCCCGGATCAAATCCAGCCTGCCTATCTTCGCATTCTCACGTCATCACAGCACCCAGCACCGCGTGGCCCTCTATCGGGGTGTACAGACGGTACCCTTTGACTCGGTCACCCTCCCGCCGGAAGAGACCAACGCCCAGGCGGTCCGGGAACTGCAGCAGCGCGGCGTCGTCAGCGAAGGCGACCTGGTGGTGATGACCAAAGGCGATTACGTCAACGCCCAGGGTGGCACCAATACCATGAAGATTGTCCGGGTCGGCTCTGACGTGCGCTGAGACCGCCCGGGTTGTCGCAGGCGTTCAGGAAAAGCGGCAGCGCCAATACACTTGATCATCGGCTCTCTTCGGCCAGCAGCTCTTTTCGACCAACGTGTTCGGGACAGCCGGTGGTTCAACCGGTAAGCTGCTGGCAAACCTCCTGAACGTGACGAAGGTAAACCATGAGCCCACTGAGCCAAGTCGTAAGCCTGTTTCTGGTGGCTGTCATTGCCGTACCGCTATTCAAGCGGGCCGGCCTTGGCGCAATACTCGGTTATATAGCCGCCGGATTGCTGATCGGCCCGGCCGGTCTCTCGGTGTTCAGTGATGTTGAGCGGATGTTCCATGTGTCCGAGTTCGGCGTCGTGTTGCTGATGTTCGTCATCGGTCTGGAACTTCAGTTCTCGCGCTTGCGGGCCCTCCGAAAGCCGATCTTTGGCCTGGGCAGTCTACAGGTACTGACCTGCATCCTGGCCATCGGCGGCCTGCTGATATTGGCTGGAAAATCCGTGAACGTCGCGGTGGTGATCGGCTGCGGCCTTGCCCTGTCATCGACGGCTTTCGTGCTTCAGTTACTGGCCGAAAAGGGCGAACTGTCGTCCGGGCACGGTCGTCTTGCCTTTACCATCCTGCTGTTCCAGGACATGGCCGTGGTGCCATTCCTGGCGTTTCTGCCGTTCCTCGCCGGCGACAACGACCATGGCAACTGGGAGCAGATGCTGCTTGATTCCGGCCGGGTTGTGCTGAGCTTTGCCGCAATCATCATTGTGGGCCGCTACCTCATTCGCCACGTACTGCGCTTTGTACACACAACCCGTGTGCGTGAAATTTCCATCGCGGCAGCCCTGCTGGTGGTCTCCGGCACCGCCTTCCTGATGGAAACAGTGGGCCTGTCCATGGCGCTCGGCGCCTTTGTGGCCGGCGTCCTGCTCGCGGACTCCGAGTTTCGCCACCAACTGGAAGCCGACATTGAACCGTTCAAGGGGTTGCTACTGGGGCTGTTTTTCATCTCGGTCGGCATGACCCTGAATCTGACAGAGATTTTGCGGGAACCGGTGCGTCTGGTGCTTGCCACGCTGGCCCTGATGATCGTCAAAACCCTGTTGATCGCCCTGGTGGGCCGCTTCGGTGGACACCTCAAACCCAAAGCGGCACTGCGACTTGGACTGTTGCTCAGCCAGGGCGGCGAGTTCGGCTTCGTGCTGTTTGCCCTGAGTGTGCAACTGGGACTGATCGACCGGACACTGGGCGGTCAGTTGACAGCCATCATCACACTCTCGATGATTTTTACCCCGCTTGTGGTATCGGCCATGGAGCAGATGACCCGGCGCCATTTCCCGGACGAGCCGCTGCCGTTCGATGAATTTGATGACGAGCGCACGGGTGTCGTGATTGCCGGCTTTGGCCGTTTTGGCCAGATCTGCGGCCGCATGCTGGGCTCGCTGAACATTCCCTTTACCGCCCTGGACATCAACCCGGAACAGGTAGACGTTGTGCGCCGGTTCGGCAATATTGTTCACTACGGCGATGCGTCACAACTGGATATACTGCGGGCAGCCAAACTGGACGAGGCGAAAGTCCTGATTCTGGCGATCGACGACGTCAGCACGTCACTGCGCACGGCCGCCCTGGTACGGGAGGAATTTCCGGGCGTCCGCATACTGGCACGCGCCCGCAATCGTCTGCACGCCCATCGACTGATGGACCTGAACGTCCACTGGCTGGTCAGGGAGACATTCCTGTCTGCCCTGCACATGGCCGAGGAAATGCTGGTGGCGCTGGGGCGCGATCGCAGTGAAGCCCATGACCTAGCCACACTGTTCCGGCAAACTGACGAGCGCAACCTGTTGCGACAGCATGGCCTGCACGAAGATCGCGACAAGATTCTGCAGTCCGCCCAAGAAGCAGCCGAGGAACTGCGGGAGTTGTTTGAGGAGGACCAGACAGAGCGCCAGGACTCCTGAGCGGCACCGCATCGTCCCCGTCGCGGCGCAAACCCGCGCTATCGCATAACAATGAGGCGGGCCCGGGATATCAAGACGCCAGTATATCCCGCAGGCTACCACTGGCAATGTCAGAGAGGCCCTGCCAGTCACCCGCCGCCAGTTTATCCGCCGGCGTCAGCCAGGTTCCACCCACCGCTGCAACATTCGGCAGTGCGAGATAATCGCGCGCGGTATCGCGGCGAATACCTCCGGTCGGGCAGAAAGTGACGTCCGGAAACGGACCGGAAAACGCCTTTAACGCCGGTATCCCGCCGGCGACTTCGGCCGGAAAAAACTTGAATTCGCGATAGCCCAGCCGGTATCCCGTCATCATTTCCGAAATCGTGGAGACCCCGGGCAATAACGGCGCCTGCGCAGTCAGACCATAATCAAGAATGGACTCGGTCACCCCGGGAGTGATCACAAACTGAGCACCGGCCACCTCGGCTTCCCGATACTGACTGACCTGCACCACGGTACCGGCGCCGACCCATACATCCGGAAAGGCCTTCCGTAATTGATGAATCGCACCCAGGCCATGTTCTGTGCGCAGGGTCACTTCAAGAATCCGGATACCACCGTCCACCAGGGCGCGACCCAGCGGTATTACCTGGTCAGGATCAGTAATAGTGATAACCGGCACCAACGGACAGGCCGCCATCAGCGACTGAACCTGATGGCGGTGGTGCATGGATAATTGAGACATATCGAACTCACTTCATTAGCAATTAAAACGAAAATCAGCATCAACCTGATGGCCGGCCTCGCTCAGCCCGGACTCCAGATCACTTCCAGCCCGGGCCTCAGAAACCCGCGTATCGGCATGGTCTGAACGTCTGCAAGATCGGACAGCGCTTTTTCAAGCGTTACCAGTTTGTCTTCCCCTTTAAGATGCAGCGCGGTGAACCGGGCAGCCCGCAGGGTTCTGTAGGTCAGTGACAGCCGCTCCCGCGCCTGAGACGGCGGTCGTAAAATCACTGTCCGGCCAACGGTGTCCGGGGCCAGCGCCACCGGCAATTCGGGCGCATCAGGAAACAGCGAGGCGGTATGGCCATCATTGCCCATACCCAGCACCAGCACATCCAGCGGCCATTGCATGACGGACAACGCCTCCTCGCTCAGGGCCTGCCCGGCAATCATCGAAGGTGCCTCGTGCCACAGCGGGACGAAATTTGCCGCTGCGGCACGGCCCTTCATCAGCGACGCCCGGACCAATCCTGCGTTACTCGCGGGGTCTGTTTCCGGCACCCAACGCTCATCGGCCAGCGTGATATCCACCCGCTCCCAGGGCAAATCACGGGTGCGCAGAGCCTCGAAAAACGGCGCTGGTGTCGAGCCTCCGGACACCGCCATGCTCGCGCGCCCGACCGACGCCAGCGCCGCCCTGAGCTGCCCGGCCACACGATCAGCCAGCCGCTGCGCAGCCGCCTGCGGGTCTTTCTCTTCAACCGTGATTACACCGGCCGGCCAGTCCAGCTCAGGCATCTTCATACCAGCTCCGGTTATCACGGGTGATCAAGGCAATGGAGGCAACGGGCCCCCAGGTGCCGGCGGCATAGCGCTTCGGATAGGCGGCCTGATCATCCCAGTGAGACATGACCTGGTCCACCCATCGCCAGGCATACTCCACCTCGTCCCGACGCACAAACAGGTATTGATTGCCCTTCATGACCTCCCACAAAAGACGTTCGTAGGCATCCGGAATGCGCGGCGAATTGAACGCCTCCGAGAAGGTCAGCTCCAGAGGCCCCTGCCGCAGCCGCATGCCTTTGTCCAGCCCCTGGTCCTTGGTCAGAATCTGCAACGACATGCCTTCATCGGGCTGCAGCCGGATGATCAGCTTGTTATTCGCCAGGTGTTTCTGATCCGGATCAAAGATGTAATGCGGGGCCGGCTTGAAATGAATAATGATCTGCGACAGCTTTTCCGGCAGCCGTTTACCGGTACGGATATAAAATGGAACCCCTGCCCAGCGCCAGTTATGGATCTCCGCTTTCAGGGCCACGAAGGTTTCCGTGGTGCTGCCCTTGGCGGCATCGTCCTCTTCGAGGTAGCCCGGCACTGGCTTGCCCATGCTCGTGCCCGCCGTATACTGCCCACGGACCAGGTGGGTTTCCATCAGATCCGGCGTAATCGGACGCAACGCCTTGAGCACCTTCACTTTCTCATCGCGAATACTGTCCGCTGACAGATCCGACGGCGGGTCCATCGCGATCAGGCACAGCAGCTGTAGCAGATGGTTCTGAATCATGTCCCGCATCTGGCCGGCCTTGTCGAAATACCCCCAGCGGCCCTCGATACCGACACTTTCGGCTACAGTGATTTCCACATGAGAGATGTGGTTCTGATTCCACTGGGTGGCGAACAGATTATTGGCAAAGCGCAATGCAATCAGGTTCTGGACGGTTTCCTTGCCCAGGTAATGGTCGATCCGGAACAGCTGGTTTTCGTTGAACACATCGGCAAGCTGATCGTTGATAACCCTGGACGAATCCAGGTCGTGGCCAATCGGTTTTTCGACAACCACGCGGGTGCGCTCATCACAGCACCCTTCGGAGCGAAGGTTGCGGGCGATCATCCCGTAAATGGACGGCGGCGTTGCCATATAGACAATCAGCGCTCCGCCGCCCTTTTCACGCCAGTCATTCAACTGCTGATAGCCATCGGTGTCGCTGAAATCAAAGCAGATATAATCAATACGCTCCATGAAGTGAGCGAGTGTATCGCTGTCCAGTTCGTCATCCTTGACGTAGGTGCGCACCTTCTCTTCCAGTTGGCGCCGGGCGCCGGCGGTATCCACCTTGTCCCTGGCCAGTGCAAGAATCCGGGTATCCTTTTCCAGTAGCCCGGCGCGTTCCAGTTGGTAGAGTGCAGGGAACAGTTTGCGTTGGGCCAAATCGCCAAGCGCACCGAACATCATCAGGTCGCAGCGGGTCATGCTCTGCTCTGCCATGACGGAATTGTCTCCAGAAATTGAATGATTCGCACTGACTGGCCTGCCCCATGTAGACCGGGACGCACCGTCCTGCGTAGTTATTTTATGCAAATAATGACAGTTAAAACGGTAAAATCCAACTAAAATGATCAGTATTTGATATTTTTACTACCACTCTTGGCGACAAAACACGGTATAATCTGACGCCTGGTCGGCCACTTCCGATCAACAGGACAGACAGGAGGCTCTCCCCCAATGGCGTCGAAACACACGCATCCGGACGACAACGTGCTGGCGGTGATCCAGGCAAGACTGGACACCCTGAACAAGTCGGAGCGCAAGGTAGCCGAAGCTATCCTGAAGGACCCCACCGCGGCGACCCGCTACAGCATCGCGGCACTGGCACGGGCCGCCGATGTCAGTGAGCCCACGGTAAACCGCTTTTGCCGGAGCTTCTCGGCAACGGGATTTCCGGACTTCAAGATCCGGCTTGCTCAAAGCATAGCCACTGGCACGCCGTATGTGGGACAGAACATCAGCCCGGATGACTCGGTAGCGGAATTTGCCGATAAAATCGTACTCAGCACCATCGCCAGTCTGGACAAGGCTCGCCAGGCTCTGTCACCCAAAGCCCTGGGGCTTGCCATTGACCATCTGATCCAGGCCAAACAGATCAACTTTTTCGGGATGGGTGGATCAGCACCCGTGGCCACCGATGCCCAGCACAAGTTCTTCCGCTTCAATATCCCGGTCGTCGCCTACGACGATGCGCTGATGCAACGTATGGTGGCGGCAGGCAGCAGTACCGGGGATGTCATCGTGGTGATTTCCTACACCGGACGAACCCGGGAAATGATCGAAATCGCGCAGATCGCGCGCCACAATGGCGCTACGGTCATCGGCATTACTGCACCCGGCTCAGCCCTTTCCAAAGTCTGCACAATTGCCCTGGAAATTTCCGCCGAAGAAGACACCGAGGTGTACATGCCGATGTCCTCCCGCATCATTCACCTGACCGTGATCGACATCCTGGCGACCGGTGTCACGCTCAAGCGCGGCGCTGATTTTCACCATCACCTGAAGAAAATCAAGGACAGCCTCAAACCTACCCGCCTGCCGGGACACTAACGCCTCTAAGGAACCCCTGAAGGTACGCAACCAGTCTGCAAGTAAAAAAACCGGCGACCTGTTCAGGCGCCGGTTTTTTTGGAAGGCCTCAGGGCGGGATAGCGCCCCGGGAAAGATCAGGGCTTTTCGATCTCTGCCCGCTCACGAAGCGTCTGCTGGTAGGCAGCGTATTCTCTGCGCCCTTCCTGAGACGACAAAAACTGCTGCAGTTGCGCAAGTGACTGCTCGCTATCCTCGGCCTTGCCCTCAGCCACCGAATCCAGAGCCAAAATCGTCACCGTGTCTCCTGACCGCGCCTGACCATAAGTCGGCTTACCGTTATCGCCGGGACGCGGCAGTGCGAACACCTGACTGAGCACAGGAGTACCCGGCTTGGGATCGTTACGGCTGACCCCTTTATGTTGCTCCCAGGCCGCATCTTTCAGGCCCAGAGAGGCCAGCGTCTGGCCATCCCGCAGGCCTGCAATGATCTGGTCCGCGCGGTCCGCCAGCGCCTTTTGCGTGCGCTGACGGATCAGGGTCTTACGAATGTCGTCCCGGACCTCCGCCAGTGACCGTTCGGCTGCCGGGTGATATTTACCCACTCGTGCCACCACAGAGACATCATCACCCACGTCGATCACTTCAGTGTTGTAGTGATCCTTGAGCACATCATCGGAAAATAGCTGTCGCACCAGGCCCGCGTGCTGGAATGGACCCGGACCACCCTGACGGGTGATGCCGTCCTGTTCCTTGATGGTCAGCCCAAGACTCTTGGCAGGCCCTTCGAGGTCGCCCTCCGAGTAGGCCTGATCAGCCAGCTTCGACCGCAACTCTGCGTACTTGTCACCCGCCTTATCCTTTGCCAGCTCTTCACGTAGCTGATCCTTCATCTCATCGAACGAGGGTACTTTGGTTTTACGGATATCCGTCACCTTGATCAGATGCCGCCCATACGGAGTACGCACGGGGCCCGAAACCTCGCCCTTTTTGAGGCTGAACATGGCTTTTTCAAAGGCGCCGTCAAACACATCACGACCAGCGTAGCCCAGATTGCCACCCTCTTTGGCTGAGGCGGTATCATCGGAGTATTCCTTCGCGAGCTTGGCGAAGTCTTCGCCATTGGCCAGTTTCTTCTGCACTTCAGCCAGCTTTTCATCGGCCTTATCGCCATCCTCAATGAGGATATGGGACACCTTGCGCTCTTCCTTGGCCAGTGCCGAGGATTTCGTTTTGTAGAGGTCTTTGAGCGCCTTTTCACTGACCTTCTCCTGCCTGGCCAGATCCGCCAGCGAAAGCTCAATGTATTTGGCATCTATCGTTTCAGGAACCATGAACTGGTCGGTGTGGTTGTCGTAGTAGGACTGGATATCGTCATCAGACACACTGACCTGACCAGACACCAGACTGGCGCTCAGCGGCAGGGTACGGAAATCACGGGTCTGGTACTGAAGCTGCAGAATGGATTTGGCCATCATCGGGCTGACGAAGCCGCTGGCGGTGATGCCGGCGCGAATCTGGTTGATCAAATACTGGCTGCGCAGGGCCTCGCGAAACTGACCCAGCCCCATACCGGCGTTGCGTACGACGGCCACAAAGCGGTCACGGTTAAACTGCCCGTCGACCTGGAACTGCGACATCTGCGTGATCAATTGATCAAGGTCCGCATCGGACAGAGCAAGCCCCTGCTCGCCGGCCGCTTCGGTGAGCACCTTCTGCTGAACAAGACCTTCCAGAACCTGCTTGCGGATCAGATCCTCATTCAATAGCGACGGGTCTGGCGTGTCCATCTGCCCCAGACGACGCTGCTTCTCCATCTGGACCGCCCGGTTGTAATCACGCTCAGTGATGTCCTGTCCATTCACGGTTGCCACTGCCGGTTCACCGGAAAAACCACCGACAATCGCCTCAACCCCCCACATGGACAATGCAAGGATCAGCAGTCCGACGACTATCTTGGCAATAGTACCTTGAGCATTACTACGGATATCTTGAAGCATGTTCCTCCCAGATCACTGGCCAGAGTCCGGCGTCGTGCGCCATCATTCTGGACAGCATCAGGTCTCGTTCGCGGTCATCAGGAAGTTCAGCGGCCGGGATTGCAACCAGGGCACACGGTTTCGCTCGTGGCTACACTGAACGTAAAAAGGCGCATCCCGGTCGAATGCGCCTCGAGTTCTTACGGAGTTACCCGACGACTGCGTCCCGATTCGTAATCAGACGTCCGGAACGCCACCGGCAGCAACTCCAGCAGCGCTGACAAACCAGCGCCACCAACATCAGGAAACCGTTATTTAACGGCGTCCTTCAGGGCTTTGCCTGCTTTGAACCCAGGCACTTTAGACGCCGCGATCTTGATCTCAGCACCTGTCTGGGGGTTACGGCCAGTACGTGCCGCGCGCTCTTTGACGGAGAAGGTTCCGAAGCCGATCAGAGTGACCTGATCACCTTTTTTCAGAGCACCGGTAACGGCGCCAGTCATGGCATCCAGTGCGCGACCGGCGCTGGCTTTGGAAATGTCGGCTGACTCTGCAATTGCATCGATTAGTTCGGACTTGTTCACACTAAACCCCTTCGATTTCAGGTTGAAGATGTTATAGGTCGGTTTATTTTTCTAGGACATTTCCGACTGTCGCATACGCGGTCGGAGAATTCCATTTTCACTTTTCTTATTCCGTGCGGTGATAAACCCGTATATGGAATAGGCACTGTCGGCGCGGGAGCCCTTGCTATTGGCTGCTTCACGGCGAAACAGTTATACCAATGGGCTCTCTCGCCTGTCAACAATACTGCCCCTTTAATGTGTATTTATACGTTCAACAGCGTCCGCGTCATCGTCACGCCTGGCGTCGGACGACTCTTCCGCCTGCGGGTTTTCGGGGCGCGGATGGGGAGGATACGCCAGCGCAATATCCAGAACTTCGTCGATCCATTTCACCGGACGAATTTCCAGGGACTCCTTGATTTTATCGGGTATCTCCTTGAGATCACGAACGTTTTCCTCAGGAATAATGACCGTTCTGATGCCACCGCGATGGGCTGCGAGCAGCTTCTCCTTGAGACCACCAATAGCGAGCACCCGGCCACGCAGGGTAATCTCACCAGTCATCGCAACGTCGGCCCGAACCGGTATTTTGGTCAACGCAGATACCAGAGTCGTGCACATACCGATACCGGCACTCGGACCATCTTTCGGCGTCGCGCCTTCGGGTACATGAACGTGCAGGTCGTACTTTTCGTGGAAGTCATCACCGATACCCAGGCCCACCGCTCGACTGCGTACAACCGTCAACGCTGCCTGGATGGACTCCTGCATGACGTCCCCCAGGGACCCGGTTTTGACCACCCGCCCTTTACCTTTGGTGAGCGCACACTCGATAGTCAGCAGTTCACCACCAACCTGGGTCCAGGCCAGACCGGTCACCTGACCAACCTGATTCTTTTCCTCCGCCAACCCGTACTGGAATTTCTGAACGCCCGAGTAGTCTTCAAGGTTCTCCGGAGTGATCACAACAGGGTCTTTTTCGCCACTCTGGACATGCTCGCGGACCACCTTGCGACATATCTTGGCGATCTCTCGCTCCAGGCCCCTGACGCCAGCCTCTCGCGTGTAGTAGCGAATCAGGTCACGCAGGGTCTCGTCAGGCAGGCTCAGTTCCGCCTTACGCAGACCGTTGGCCCTGATCTGCTTTGGCAGCAGGTACTTGAGCGCAATATTGACCTTTTCTTCCTCGGTGTAACCGGGGATCCGGATTATCTCCATCCGGTCCAGCAAAGCGGACGGAATATCCATCGAGTTCGAGGTGCAAACGAACATGACATCAGAAAGGTCGTAATCCACCTCAAGGTAATGGTCGTTAAAGGTATGATTCTGTTCGGGATCCAAAACTTCCAGCAACGCGGAAGCAGGATCTCCACGGTGATCCATGCCCATTTTGTCGATTTCGTCAAACAGGAACAGCGGATTTTTAACACCAACCTTGGACAGTTTCTGCAGGAGTTTACCCGGAAGCGCCCCGATGTACGTTTTGCGATGACCGCGAATTTCAGCCTCATCACGCACACCACCCAGCGCCATACGGGTATATTTGCGATTGGTCGCACGGGCGATGGACTGACCAAGCGAGGTTTTACCGACTCCTGGTGGGCCTACAAGGCACAGCACGGGGCCTTTCACCTTTTTGACCCGGCTCTGTACCGCCAGATATTCCAGAATACGTTTCTTGACCTCATCAAGCCCGTAGTGATCTTCGTCCAGGATATCCCGCGCTTTCTCGATGTCGTGACGCACCCGGCTGCGCTTTTTCCAGGGTACCGACAACATCCAGTCAATGTAGCCACGCACCACGGTCGCCTCCGCCGACATGGGCGACATCATTTTCAGCTTACTTAACTCGACTTCGGTCTTCTTGCGAGCCTCTTCGGGCAAACCCGCCTCCTCCAGCTTGTGCTCAAGCTCCTCGAAGTCATTGCCACCCTCCCCCATGGAGCCCATTTCTTTCTGGATAGCCTTCATTTGCTCGTTGAGGTAGTACTCGCGCTGACTGCGCTCCATCTGCTTCTTGACCCGGCCACGGATTCGTTTCTCAACCTCAATCAGATCGATTTCACCATCCAGTTTGCCAAGCAGCAGTTCAACACGATTGCGCACGTCCAGCGCTTCCAGAAGTTCCTGTTTTTCGGGTATCCGCAGCTCCAGATGAGCAGCCATGGTATCCGCAAGACGTTCCAGGCTGGTGATCCCGGTCAGTGCGTTGGAGACTTCCGAGGGTACTTTCTTGGACAGTTTGACGTAGCGCTCAAATTCGTCCATCAACGTTTTAACAAGCACACCCTCTTCCCGCTCCGGAAGAGAATCCTCGACCATCAGACTGGCCTCGGCGGTGAGGTAGTCACCCTCAGCGACTGACTCCAGTCTGGCGCGTGTGTTGCCCTCTACCAGCACCTTGACCGTACCATCGGGCAGCCTGAGCATCTGCAGGACCGTCGCCAGCGTGCCCATATTGAACACATCCCCGGGGGCCGGCTCGTCGGTGCCGGCATCACGCTGCGCGACCAGCAGAATTTCCTTGCTGCCCTCCATGGCCGCTTCGAGGGCCTGAATGGACTTGTCACGCCCGACAAACAGCGGTACGACCATGTGGGGGAACACCACCACATCACGCAGCGGGAGCATGGGATATTCGATTACCGACTCTTCGGAATGCACGGTCATAGGGAATCCTTTGATAACATTTCTTTCAGCTTAACACCGATCATTGGGGCTGTTCGCCTGAATACAATGACGGTACTGAACGAGGGAGAGAGAGAATAACGAACCCGAAGGCAGCGCAAAAAAAAGGGCGTCACCGCCCTTTTTTTCATGGTGAACACCGACCCGCTCAGTCCTCAGGAACAGCTTTGGCGCGATCGTTGCTGGCATAGATCTTGAACGGTTCTGAATCACCGCTGATTACACTGCTGTCAATCACCACTTTGGACACGTCGTGTTCCGACGGAATCTGATACATGGTGTCCAACAAGGTCGCCTCCATGATTGAACGCAAACCCCGGGCTCCGGTCTTTCTATCCATGGCCTTGCGCGCCACGGCCTTCAGCGCGTCTTCCCGGAAGTCCAGCTCAACCCCTTCCATATCAAACAGCTTCTGATACTGCTTGGTCAGGGCGTTCTTGGGCTCGGTCAGAATCTGTACCAGCGCCTGTTCGTCCAGCTCCGTCAGGGTTGCAACGACCGGCAGACGACCGACAAACTCGGGGATCAGGCCATATTTGACCAGATCTTCCGTTTCCACACCCTTGATGATCTCGCCGGTGCTTTTGCGATCGTCCTCACTGACCACGGCCGCGGAGAAGCCGATACTGCTGCGCTCGGAACGTTCCTGGATAACTTTGTCCAGACCGGCAAACGCACCGCCACAGATGAACAGGATATTACCGGTATCCACCTGCAGGAATTCCTGCTGGGGATGTTTGCGACCGCCCTGGGGCGGAACCGATGCTACCGTGCCTTCAATCAACTTGAGCAGCGCTTGCTGAACCCCCTCACCCGAGACGTCACGGGTGATTGACGGGTTGTCCGACTTGCGGGAAATCTTGTCGATCTCGTCGATATAGACGATGCCACGCTGGGCCTTGTCCACATCGTAGTCACACTTCTGGAGCAGCTTCTGGATGATGTTCTCGACATCCTCACCGACATAACCCGCTTCGGTCAATGTGGTGGCGTCCGCTATCGTGAACGGAACGTTGAGAACCCGGGCCAGGGTTTCCGCCAGCAGCGTTTTGCCGCTACCGGTCGGGCCAATCAGCAGGATGTTACTCTTGCCCAGCTCCACATCGGCCTTGCCTTCACCATAGCGCAGACGCTTGTAGTGGTTGTAGACCGCGACCGCCAAAACCACCTTGGCACGGTCCTGGCCAATCACATACTCGTTCAGCGTTTCCCGGATTTCAGACGGCGTGGGAAGGCGATCGCTGGTATCTTCCTGTGCACTTTCCTGAATTTCTTCCCGGATAATGTCATTGCACAGATCAACACACTCGTCGCAGATGAACACCGAGGGCCCCGCAATGAGCTTCCGGACTTCATGCTGGCTCTTTCCGCAAAACGAGCAGTACAGCAACTTGCCGTTATCGTCGCCTCTGCCGTTTCTTTCATCTGCCATTGAAATACCTCTGTCGTTGCTGGTCGCGCATCCTGTTAACTATACGCTGCCGTAAATGATGCGATCAGTTTCAGTATTATTTATTCGGCACGCGCTTATCAAGTACCGAGTCAATCAATCCGTACTCCAGGGCCTGCTGCGGGTCCATAAAGTTGTCCCGATCCGTGTCGCGGGCGATGGTGTCCAGATCCTGCCCGGTATGATGGGCCAGTATGCTGTTCAGGGAATTACGGATCTTGAGAATCTCGCGGGTATGGATCTCGATATCCGTTGCCTGACCCTGATAGCCCCCAAGCGGCTGATGAATCATTACCCGCGAGTTGGGCAGGCAGGCACGCTTGCCAGCGGCACCGCCGGCCAGCAACAAAGCACCCATGCTGGCCGCCTGGCCTACACACAGCGTAGCCACATCCGGCTTCACGAACTGCATGGTGTCGTAAATGGACATCCCTGCGGTCACTGACCCACCCGGGCTGTTGATATACAGATGAATATCCTTGTCGGGATTTTCCGACTCCAGGAACAGGAGCTGAGCGACGATCAGGTTCGCCATATGATCTTCAACCTGACCGACCATGAAAATAACGCGTTCCTTGAGCAGTCGGGAGTAGATATCAAATGACCGCTCACCGCGGGCAGTCTGCTCAATGACAATTGGCACCAGGCCGGAATTGGTAACCATTGCGGGACCATCGATCGGTTTCTGCATCATGATGCGCCTGAACTCCTTGTGAACATTATTCGGCCTTGAGGCCACCTTGAGTCGTGATCTGCTGCCGACACTTTGCCAGCAAGTGACCCAGATGAAAACAGCCGGCTATACCGGCTGCTTTCCTGTTGCGGGTATCAGGGCGACAGGGCTGCCGCCTGTCGGGTGTCCCGTCCGGTTAACGCTGAGGCTGCGCAGCCTGAACCGCTTCTTCATAGCTGACCGTTTTTTCGGTCACGCTGGCCTGCGCCAACACGAAACCGACGACCGCATCTTCCAGCACCACCGACTCGATCTGCTGCTTCTGCTCCGGATCACTGTTGAGGTGGGTGACGACCTCATCAGGCTGTTCATACGTTGATGCGATTTCCCGGACCTTTTCGTCAACCTTCTCCGGGTCTGCTTTCAGGTCATTCTTCTTGATCACTTCCTGGAACAGGAGGCCTGTTTTGACCCGGCGACTGGCCTGATCCTGGAACAGCTCGGCCGGCAATTGCTGAGGATCCATCTGGCCACCGAAACGTTGAACAGCGTCCTGACGCAGACGGTCAATTTCCTGGTCGACCAGCGCCTGGGGCAGCTCCAGTTCAGTGGATTCCAACAGACCGTCGACCACGTCATTCTTCACCTTGGTCGAGATGGCCTGTTTGAGCTCCCGCGCCATGTTCTTCTGCACTTCTTCCCGGAACGTCGCTTCATCTTCGGCGTCAATTCCGAACTTCTGGAAGAATGCCTGGTCCAGCTCTGGCAGCACCGGCTCTTCCACCTGCTTGATGGTAATATCAAACCTGGCCGCTTTGCCCGCCAGATCTTCCTTCTGATAATCTTCCGGGAAGGTCACATCAATCTGCAGCTCTTCACCGGCCTTGCCACCAATGATGCCGTCTTCAAAACCCGGGATCATCTGGCCGGACCCCAGTGTCAGCTTATGGTCTTCAGCGGACCCACCTTCAAATGCCTCGCCATCGACGTAGCCGTTGAAATCGATCGTGACTACATCCTTCTTCCTGGATTTGCGCTTGACCGGTTTCATGTCGGCCTGCTGGCGACGCAGGTTGTCGATCATCGTGTCGAGGTCTTTATCAGTAATGTCGGCTGTCAGTTTTTCAACCTTGACCTTGCTCAGGTCACCCAGCTCAATTTCGGGAAGCACCTCAAAAATGGCTACAAACTCGAGATCTTTGCCGGCTTCCATCGTCTTCGGCTCGAAACGGGGCCAGCCTGCTGGTGACACATCCTGTTCTTCCAGCGCCTTGACATAGCTGTCACGCATGACCTCACTGACAACTTCCTGACGAACGCCCTCACCGAAACGACGCTTGACAACGCGCATCGGCACCTTACCTGGACGAAAACCGTTCATTTTGACAGTCCGGGCTGCGTGCTGGAGGCGTTTTTCGACCGCCTGATCAATCTCTTGGGCGGGCACACCAATCGTCATCCGGCGTTCGATGTTGGATGTCGTTTCAACAGACACTTGCATGGAATATCCTCAAATTGCCAGTTCAGTGGATCGCAACCCGATCCTGTTGGTTAAACCGAACCCGGAAACGGACGTCGCGAAAATTAAAAGCGGTAGTTTATCACGGTTTTCCATGAGTAGAGAATCCGCAAAACCATCTTGACTCACGGCCACAGCGCATGAACCGCGACCTCAGCGGGGAAACAGCCGTGACAACTCCGCCCGGAATGCAAAAAAGGCCCTCTGCAGGACCTTTCAAGGAAGTGATGATCAACAAGTGGTACTCCGGGAGGGACTTGAACCCCCACGCCTCGCGGCAATAGGACCTAAACCTATCGTGTCTACCAATTCCACCACCGGAGCTGAAAACTGGAAGAAAACTGGAAACTGATATTGTGAGGGCATGCCAGATGCCGGACTACCTGACAGCGGAAAAGTTGGGGTGGACGAAGGGGTTCGAACCCTCGACCGCAGGAGTCACAATCCTGAGCTCTACCAACTGAGCTACGCCCACCACATCCATTACCTGCAGGGCACGCAAGGCGCACATTCAGCAATACTTTAACGCTACAACCCGTCGATTCAACCTTGCCTGACGATAGGCGCACGATGTGTACCCTGACCGGCGGCAACTGGCGCGCCCGGCAGGACTCGAACCTGCGACCCACGGCTTAGAAGGCCGTTGCTCTATCCAGCTGAGCTACGGGCGCTTAACCTTTCGCCCACCCGAATATCAGATTGAATTGGTCGGGGTAGAGAGATTCGAACTCCCGACATCCTGCTCCCAAAGCAGGCGCGCTACCAGACTGCGCTATACCCCGATTTACCTGATCAACAGATGCCTCAGCAAAGTTGGCGCGAATCATACCGGCGCTAATGCTAACCGTCAATACGGTTTTGGAAAAAGCTCAGGATTTGTATTGAGGGGCACTGGCGTTGGCGAAAAGGCGGAACCATGCGACAATGCGCGCCTCTCAACCGGGGCCTCGCGCCGCGCCGGCAACCTGTTACCGCAACATCCTGCGCGCCACAGGCTTGACAGACAACGCCACAACTGCACAAGTGTTCGCCATGACTGCCACTTTGATAGACGGAAAAGCAATTGCCGCCCGCGTACGCCAGCAGGTGGCTGCCGGCGTCGCTGCTCGCCGCCAGCAGGGACTACGCCCCCCCGGCCTTGCTGTCGTGCTGGTCGGAGATGACCCGGCCTCCAGCATCTACGTCGGCAATAAACGCAGGGCCTGTGACGAGGCCGGCATCCTGTCGCTCTCCTATGACCTTCCGTCAAGCACCTCTCAGGCGGCCCTCGAGGCCCTGGTCGATGAACTGAACGATAATCCGGAAATCGACGGCATTCTGGTGCAGCTTCCGTTGCCCTGCCATATGGATGCTGATCCGATTCTGGTCAAGATCCGCCCGGACAAGGACGTGGACGGGTTCCACCCCTACAACATTGGCCGGCTGATGCAGAGGCGCCCGGAACTTCGCCCCTGCACCCCCGCAGGCATCATCGAACTGCTCGACAGCGTCGGCACCCCCTACAAGGGGCAGCATGCAGTCATTGTGGGCGCATCGAATATTGTGGGTCGGCCAATGTCCATGGAACTGCTCCTGCGCGGCGCCACCATCACCGTAACGCACCGCTTTACCGACAACCTTGCACGTTATGTCGGGGACGCGGATATTCTTATTGCCGCAGTCGGCAAACCCGGCCTCGTACGGGGTGACTGGATAAAGCCTGGCGCCACCGTCATCGATGTGGGCATTAACCGGATGGAAGACGGCAAGCTACGCGGGGATGTGGACTTTGCCGCAGCCATCGAGCGGGCCGCCTACATTACACCGGTGCCCGGCGGCGTGGGGCCAATGACCATCGCCATGCTGCTGCAGAATACCCTCTACGCGGCAAACGAACTGCACACCGACTGACGCTGTAGCCTGCTCACAAAAAAACCGCGGACTCCGGCCGCGGTTTTCTGGCAGGCCAGCGAGCTCTGGTTACAGGCCCCTGGCACCGTTCTGACGGCCGTTTACGACTGACCGTACTTGGCCTTCGCCTTCAGGCGATACGCGTGAAGAAGTGGCTCGGTATAACCATTGGGCTGCGCACGCCCCTTCAGCACAAGGTCAACTGCCGCCTGAAACGCCACGCTGTCGTCGAAGTCCGGTGCCATGTTCCGATACGCCGGATCGTGGCTGTTCTGACGATCGACCACCGCTGCCATGCGCTTCATGGTCTCCATCACCTGTGCCTCATCACAGATGCCGTGATAGAGCCAGTTGCAGATGTGTTGCGACGAAATGCGCAGGGTTGCACGGTCTTCCATCAGGCCCACGTCGTTGATATCGGGAACTTTGGAGCAGCCTACGCCCTGATCGATCCAGCGCACCACATAACCCAGAATCCCCTGGGCGTTGTTGTCCAGCTCTTTCTGGATATCGTCGGCACTGAGCGCCGAGGGGTCCTTCAGCAATGGCACCGTGAGAATATCGTCCAGGCTGGCCGGCTCGCGCCTGGCCAGCTGATCCTGTACGTCACTCACGTTGACCTTGTGGTAATGCAGTGCGTGCAGAGTCGCCGCTGTCGGAGACGGCACCCAGGCCGTGTTGGCACCGGCCTTCGGATGGCCGATCTTGGCTTCCATCATGGCTGCCATCATGTCAGGCATGGCCCACATGCCCTTGCCGATCTGGGCCTTGCCCTTCAATCCGGCTTGCAGACCGATATCAACGTTGGAATCTTCGTAGGCCTGAATCCAGGGCTCCTGTTTCATGGCGCCTTTGCGGACAACAGGCCCGGCTTCCATCGAGGTATGAATCTCGTCGCCGGTCCGGTCCAGGAACCCGGTATTGATGAACGCACAGCGATCTTTGGCGGCTTCGATACAAGCCTTGAGGTTGATGGTGGTGCGACGTTCTTCATCCATGATGCCGACTTTCAGCGTGAAACGCGGCAGCCCCAGGGCATCTTCCACGCGGCCGAAAAATTCATTGGTAAACGCCACTTCTTCCGGGCCGTGCATCTTGGGTTTGACGATATACATGCTGCCGGTTCTGGTGTTGCGTAGCGGCCCGTTGCCCTTGAGGTCATGAATGGCAATCAGCGACGTCATCACGCCGTCCATCAGACCCTCAGGAATCTCATTGCCATCCTTGTCCAGAATCGCATTGATGGTCATCAGGTGACCTACGTTACGGATAAACATCAGACTGCGACCCGGCAGCACCAGTTCGCCGCCGTCGGGCCGGGTGTAACGACGGTCATCGTTCATCTTGCGGGTCATTTGCTGACCACCCTTCTCGAAGGATTCCTCCAGATCTCCCTTCATCAGGCCCAGCCAGTTGCGATAGACCAGGGTCTTGTCATCCGCGTCAACCGCGGCAATGGAGTCTTCACAATCCATGATAGTGGTCAGTGCGGACTCGACCAGCACGTCTTTTACATGAGCACTATCATCCTTACCAATGGGATGACTGGCATCTACCTGAATCTCAAAGTGCAGGCCGTTCCTGGTCAACAGAATGCCGGTGGGCGCACCGGCCGCACCGGTGAACCCAACAAATCCGGCCGGGTCTTTCAGGCCCGTGGTTTCGCCGCCTTGCAGCGTGACGACCAGCTTGCCGCCGTCAACGCTGTACTTGACCGAATCTTTGTGACTGCCACTGGCCAGCGGAGCTGATTCATCCAGCAGGGCTCGTGCGTAGGCGATGACCTTGGCGCCACGCACCGGGTTATAGCCCCGGCCTTTCTCGGCGCCGTCTTCCTCAGACAGTACGTCGGTGCCGTATAGAGCGTCATAGAGGCTACCCCAGCGGGCATTGGCGGCGTTCAGCGCAAAACGGGCATTCATGATCGGAACCACCAGTTGCGGCCCCGCCAGAGTTGCGATTTCAGGATCAACGTTGGCTGTGTTGACCGTAAAATCAGCCGGCTCATCCACCAGATAACCAATCTGTTTCAGGAAGCCCTTGTACTCATCCATGTTGATGGACTGGCCCTTACGAGCAGAGTACCAGGTGTCCAGTTGTGCCTGAAGGTCATCCCGTTTGGCCAGCAGCGCCCGGTTACGGGGGCCAAGCTCATGCACGATCGCGTCGAATTCAGACCAGAATGTGTCAGCGTCCACACCTGTGCCGGGAATTGCCTCACTGTTGATAAAGTCATACAGGACTTTTGCGACCTGCAGGCCGCCGACTTGCACGCGTTCTGTCATCGTTGTTGCCTCAGTGGTTCCAGAGTTGGTCAGACTTCAGGGGCCGGCAGAGCCTTGCCCCGCCCGCTATCATGCGGGCTTATCGTTTCAGGAGGGCGGTAGTTTACGCCAAACCTGACGCAAATTCATGCCTGCGATCAACCACGCCGCCAGCTCGTGCCCTCCCGGGAGTCGTCCAGGATAATACCTCGTCCGGCCAGGTCGTCACGAATGCGATCCGCCTCCGCAAAATCACGGTTTTTGCGGGCCTGGTTACGAGCCTCAATCAGCGTTTCAATGTCCGTTGCTGACAGATCTCCTACCGACTCTGCCTGGAAAAAGTTCTCCGGCTCCTGCTGCAGAAGACCGAGTATGCCGCCCAGCCTCACCAGTACACCGGCACTGGCCCGGGCATCCGACTCCCGGCTTTCCCGGCGATGCAGATTGATGTCGGAGGCCACGGCATGTAGCACACTACTGGCTTCGGGCGTATTGAAGTCGTCGTCCATGGCTTCCTGAAAGCGCCGGTCATACTCGGTGGCCGGTGTATCGACTGCGGGCGTGATACCGCGCAGGGCATGGTACAGACGGGTCAGGGTCCGGCTGGCCTCTTCAAGGTTGGCCTCGGAGTAATCCACCTGACTGCGGTAATGGCTCGACACCAGGAAGAAGCGAACCACCTCAGCAGGATATCGCTCCAGAATTTCGCGGATGGTAAAAAAATTGCCCAGCGACTTGGACATTTTTTCCTGGTTGACGCGAACGGCCCCCGCATGCATCCACAATTTCGCGAATGGCTGGCCAGTGGCTGACTCTGACTGGGCGATCTCATTTTCATGATGGGGAAACAGCAGGTCCGGCCCTCCCCCGTGAATATCAAACGTATCACCCAGGCAGCAGGTCGACATGGCGGAGCACTCGATGTGCCAGCCTGGTCGGCCATCACCCCAGGGCGACGGCCAGCTCACCTCACCCGGCTTGGCAGCTTTCCACAGCGCAAAATCGGCGGGGCTTTGCTTGGCCTCGGCCACGTCGACCCGGGCGCCGGCGATCAGGTCATCGAGTTTCTTCCGGCTCAGTTTGCCGTAACCATCGAAGGCCTTGACCGAGAAATACACATCACCGTTGTCAGCGGCGTAGGCGAAGCCCTTGCTGACCAGGGTGTTGATCATCCTGATAATGTCGTCGATGTAGGCCGTCGCTCTCGGCTCCTCGGTCGGCGGCACGATGCCCAGCCGCTGTTCGTCCTCGTGCATGGCGTCGATCATGCGGTCGGTCAATGCGGTGAACGGCTCACCGTTCTCGTCAGCACGGCGCAGGATCTTGTCATCAATGTCGGTGATGTTACGCACATAATGAACATCAAGACCGCGGTGCCGCAGGTACCGGGTGATCACATCAAACGCCAGCAATACCCGTGCATGGCCAAGATGGCAGTAGTCGTAGACGGTCATGCCGCAGACGTACATACGCACCTTGCCCGGTTGCAGGGGGCTGAATTCTTCCTTGCGCTGACTGAGTGTGTTGTAGATTCGGATCACGTTGGACTCGTCTGAATTGTTCAGGAATTGGTTTTCGCCCAGGAATCCCTGAGCGTCACGGTGCGATTGAAAACCGGCCGACCCGCCACCGAGTCCGCCGGATCTGCAAAGAAGTATCCCTCCCGTTCAAACTGATACGGGAGATCCTGACGGGGCTCCGCCAGACTCTTCTCAACGCGGGCACCGACAATCTGCACCAATGACTGAGGATTGAGCAGTTCCACGAAATCGGTTTCCTTGTCACTGTCCGGCGACTCGTGATTGAAAAGCCGATCATACTGGTTGATGTTCACCTCGACACTGTCGGTGGCAGACACCCAGTGAATCACCCCGTTAGGCTTATAGCCGTCCGGATTTACACCAAGTGTGGCCGGATCGTACTCACAGTGCAGTTCGATAATTTCGCCGCTGGCGTCACGGATAACCTCACGACAGGTCATCACATACCCACCGCGAAGACGCACCGCCTGGTCTGGTGCCAGCCGCTTCCACTTACGGGGTGGCTCTTCGGAAAAATCCTCACGATCAATGAACAACGTCCCGGTCCAGGGGACTTCCCGAGTCCCCATCTCCGGGTTCTGAGGATGTACCGGGAGGGTCAGTATTTCACTCTGGTCCTGCGGGTAATTGGTCAGTGTCACTTTCAAGGGGCGCATCACACACATGGCGCGCGGGGCACGGGTGTTGAGATCTTCGCGAATCGCGTGTTCCAGCATTCCCATGTCAACGATACCGCCAGCCTTGTTAACGCCGACCATGTCACAGAAGGCACGGATCGACTCAGGCGTATAACCGCGCCGACGCATACCGGAGATCGTCGGCATACGCGGGTCGTCCCAGCCGGAGCAATGGCCTTCCTCCACCAGCCGCCGCAGCTTGCGCTTGCTGGTGATGGTGTAGTTCAGGTTGAGTCGGGCGAACTCGATCTGGCGCGGATGGCAGGGCACCGAGATGTTGTCCAGCACCCAGTCATACAGTGGCCGGTGATCTTCAAACTCCAGCGTGCACAAAGAGTGGGTAATACCCTCCAGCGCATCGGAAATGGGATGCGTAAAGTCATACATCGGGTAGATGCACCAGGTGGTGCCGGTCTGGTGGTGATCCGCGTAACGGATACGGTACAGAATCGGATCCCGCAGGTTGATGTTCGGCGACGCCATATCGATTTTGGCCCGTAAAACCAGCTCGCCATTACCGTATTTCCCCGCCCTCATGTCGGCAAACATCTGCAGGTTGTCGGCAACCGGCCGGTCACGGTCGGGACTGTTCCGGCCGGGTTCCCGCAGCGTCCCCCGGTACTCCGCCATGGCCTCCGCGCTCAGGGAGCAGACATAGGCCTTGCCCTGCTCAATCAGCTCGACCGCAAACCCGTACAGTTGCTCAAAATACTCCGAGGCGTAATGAATGTCGCCGGCCCATTCATAGCCCAGCCAGTGAACGTCCCGCTTGATCGCTTCGATGTATTCCTGCGATTCTTTTTCCGGATTCGTATCATCAAACCGGAGATTACACTGCCCACTGAAGGTCTCGGCAATGCCAAAATTCAGACAGATGGATTTGGCGTGACCAATGTGAAGATAACCGTTGGGCTCTGGCGGGAATCGGGTAATCACATCGCCACGATGCTCGCCAGCGCGAATGCTGTCATCGATAAGACTGCGGATAAAATTATGGGCTTTCTTGGACTCGGCGCTCATAGGGTCTCGATTGATGGGATGAACTTAAGCGCCATATTATACGCATATTTGATGGCCTAACTCATGCACCCGCGGCAAGTCTCCCGTACAATAGTCACCAGGCAACCACTGTACTGTCACCACAATCTGAACAGGACACCCGAATGATTCTGCTGAGAACCTCCCATGGCGACATCACCCTCGAGCTGGACTATGAAAATGCGCCCGTTACTGCCAGAAACTTTGAACAGTATGTGCGGGACGGATTTTATGATGGCCTGATTTTCCATCGGGTTATCAGCAACTTCATGATCCAGGGCGGTGGTTTTGAGCCCGGCATGCAGCCCCGCAAAACCCGTGAAGCGATTCGCAACGAAGCCAACAACGGCCTCAGCAACATGGCCGGCACCGTGGCCATGGCCCGAACCATGGAGCCGCATTCGGCGACCGCCCAGTTCTTCATCAACGTTGAGAACAACGGCTTTCTGGATCACACTGCCGAAAACGCGGAGGGCTGGGGTTATGCGGTCTTCGGCAAGGTTGTCGATGGCCAGAATGCGGTGAATGCCATCCGCGCCGTTCGCACCGGCCTTCGTCATGGTCATCAGGACGTGCCAGCCGAAGACGTGATTATTGAAAAGGCGGAAGTCATTGAGGACGGAGGAACGGCTTGACCACGCAATTCATCTCCGACCTGCACCTGGAAGAAGCCCGGCCGGACATCACCCGGGCGTTCCTGTCGTTTCTGGATCAGCAGGCGGCCGGATGC
Source organism: Marinobacter sp. (assembly GCA_030149475.1). GTDB lineage: Bacteria > Pseudomonadota > Gammaproteobacteria > Pseudomonadales > Oleiphilaceae > Marinobacter. The sequence goes on along the minus strand of JASBRL010000096.1, from coordinate 99,610 downwards.
GGGCGACTGTATATTCTGGGTGACTTTTTTGAAGCCTGGATCGGCGACGATGAACATACCCCTTTACAGGATCAAGTAGCAAATGCCCTGCGTGCGATCAGTGACAGCGGCGCCGAGATTTTCCTGATGCACGGCAACCGCGACTTCCTGATTGGAGACGACTTCTGCGCCCGCGCCCGTGTCAGCTTGCTGGACGATCCGACGGTCATCGATCTTTACGGCACGCCCACGCTTTTGATGCACGGTGACAGCCTCTGCACCGCCGATGTGGAGTATCAGAAGTTCCGGGCCAGCATGCGCAACGCCCAGTGGCAACAAGCGTTTCTGAAGCGTCCGCTGGCGGATCGCCAACTCGTCGCTCGCCAGTTGCGGGAAATCAGCATGGCCAGGAACAAAGGCAAGGACGAGTTCATCATGGATGTGACCCCGGATGAAGTGGTCGCGGCGATGGAAGCTCACGGGGTCCAGCGACTGATCCATGGTCATACCCACCGCCCGGCCACTCACGAGTTCAGCGCCAACGGCAAACCTGCGCAGCGCATCGTACTGGGTGACTGGGCGGAAAACATCTGGTGGCTGGAGGCCGCCCCGGATCAGGAACCGGAATTGAAGAAATCGCCGCTTTAGCGAGCCTCTGGTTAATCGCCGCCTCGTCCAGGAAGCGACACCGTAACCGTTTTGCCCCCGTAACCATAGGTTTTGTCCCGAGCCTGCACCGTCACCTGTTCAACCGATGGGGGAATAACCACATTGTACAGGTCCCGGGTAAACGGTTGCTCACTGGCATGATGATGCCACAGGGTCCGCTCGCCCAGCACAGCGCCGTCCGGTCCGGTGACCCTGAAGCCATCGGCGTAGCGTTCGGGCGAGTCGTAGGGCGATGAAACGGTAGCATCAAAACTGAATTTGTTGTCGGGGCCCGCCCTCACAGACACCGACAAAACATCCGGAAACCGCTGTTCAGCGGAGACCTGAGTGCCGGGTAACAGCAGACTGCCTGACAACATTAACAGTGCCAGACCACGGGAAAGCCATCTCGTTGAGATCATATCAGTGCCCTCATGTTCAGGCGCCACTTCAATCAGATACCCAGTTGCAACCCGATTTCGATCACCCGACCTGCCGGGATCTGGTAAAGCGACGTAGCATGCATGGTATTGCGCACCATGTAGGCGAACAACCGGTCCCGCCAGGCCATCATGCCATCTTTTTTGCGATCGGCAATGACCGACGTACGTCCGATAAAATAGGTGGTATCGTCCAGATCAATCGGCAAGTCTCCCCGATCAATACACACGGCCAGATCCGACGGGATGTTGAAGCCCTGCATGAACCCGTAATTCAGCTTGACCTCGTAAAGCCCCTCACCATACTCCCTGACCTGTATACGCGCGTCGTTGCCGACCCGGGGATCGCGGGTCACCTTCACATTCACGATCACGATGATTTCGTGCAATACCTTGTTATGCTTGATCAACTGCATCATCGAGTGGGGCACTTCTTCGGCCCGGGCGGTGAAAAAAACGCCGGCGCCATGGACCCGGTGAGGAGGATCGTTCTCGATTCGCCCCAACAGGGTTTCGATGGATATGGTATTGGCCTCATAGGCCCGCACCAGCAGTTCACTCCCCCGCCGCCACGTCACAATCACTGTGAAAATCAACGCCCCCATAGCCACCGGGAACCACCCGCCTCGTGGTATTGTTTCCGCGTTGGCGGTCAGGAAAGCCAGGTCAACGGTCAGAAACGCCAGCAGGAAAAAACTCGCTTTGGCCAGACTCCAGCCACCCCGCTCACGGGCCACATTGAAGGCCAGAATGGTCGTCACCAGCATCGTGGCATTAACACTGACCCCGTAAGCGGCGGCCAGATTATCGGATGAGCCGAACGTCACCACCAGCGTGACGGCGGCACTCATCAAAAACCAGTTAATGCCAGGCATGTAGATCTGGCCATGGGAATGCGCGGAAGTCTGCTGAACACGCAGGCGTGGCACAAAACCCAGTTGCACGGCTTGCCGGGTGAGAGAGAACGCTCCGGTAATCACAGCCTGGGAAGCAATAATCGTGGCGGCGGTGGTCAAGCCCACCAAAGGAAACAGCGCCCAGTCCGGGGCCAGATGGAAGAATGGCTGTAAATCTCCATTCGGCGAGTCCAGCAGCAGCGCACCCTGCCCGAAGTAATTCAGTAGCAGGGCAGGAAGCACGAAGCAGAACCAGACAACGCGAATCGGCACGACCCCGAAATGACCGAGATCGGCGTACAGCGCTTCACCGCCGGTCACCACCAGAAATACACCGATCAGTACGAGAAAGCCGGCCAGTTGATTACTCGCCAGAAACTGCACCGCATACCAGGGTGCAACCGCCTTGAGAACCTCGGGGTGGCCGATGATGCTGTTGATTCCGAGAATCGCCAGAGTCAGGAACCAGGCCACCATGATCGGACCGAACAGGGCCCCGACCTTGGCAGTGCCGTGCTTCTGCATGGCAAACAGCACCAACAGAATCACAATCGTCACTGGCAACACATAAGTCTCAAGCGATGGCGCGGCAACCTCCAGACCTTCGACCGCGCTCAGGACCGAGATCGCAGGTGTCAGCATGGTGCCACCGTACAGCAAGCCGGCGCCGAACAGACCAAACAGGATCAGTGTACGACGGGAACGGCTGTCCTGATCCCGGTCCGGACGCAAAAGCGCAAGCAACGCGAAGATACCGCCTTCTCCGTGGTTATTGGCCCGGAGAATAAAAATCATGTATTTGAGAGAGATAACGATGAGCAGCGCCCAGAATATCAGCGACAGAATGCCGAGGATGTTGGCTTCGGTAATCGGTACCGGGCTGACGCCCCGAAAGCAAACCCGCAAGGCATAAATCGGACTGGTCCCGATGTCCCCGTAGACAATTCCCAGCACGGCCAGACCAACCGCAGCGCGACCAGGTTCCGAAGATTTTTCGGATTCAGCCATATTCAGTCCTTCATCATGACAACACTCAGCAAGGCTTCACCCGGCCCTGGCATGGTACTGAATCTTGACAGTTATTCCCCGGAAATCAAATTTACGCAGCCAACGGCAAAAATAAAAAACCCCGGAGCTCATCACGCCGGGGCCGGGAGTCCGCGATGCAGGCGGAGTCAGATCAAAGGGGTCAACGCGGTTACTTCTCTACGAAGGCTCGCTCGATCACGTAGTGACCAAGATCCCCGTGGCGGGCTTCCAGAAAGCCCTGACGGTCGAGAATCGCGCAGGTGTCTTTCAGCATGCTGGGGCTGCCACAGATCATGAACCGATCATTCTCGAGATCGAAATCGGGCAGGCCAAGATCTTTCATCAACTTGCCGCTTTCCATCAGGTCGGTCAGGCGACCCTGGTTGCGGAACTCTTCCCGGGTCACCGTCGGATAATACAGCAGCTTGCCCTGAACCATTTCACCGAAAAATTCGTTGTTGGGAAGGTCGTCGATATCCTGCTGGTAAGCCAGTTCGGACACGTGGCGAACGCCGTGGGTCAGGATGACCTTGTCGTAGTGCTCGTAGACTTCCGGGTCCTTGATGATGCTCAGAAACGGCGCCAGTCCGGTACCGGTACTGATCAGGTACAGATTCCGACCTGGCAGCAGATGATCCATGACCAGGGTACCCGTTGGCTTGCGACTGACGAGAATCTCATCGCCCACTTCAATTTTTTGCAGCCGCGACGTCAGCGGGCCGTCCTGCACCTTGATGGAGAAGAATTCGAGTTCCTCCTCGTAGTTGGCACTGGCGATGCTGTAGGCGCGCATCAGCGGCTTACCGTCTGTTTCCAGGCCGATCATGGTGAAATGACCGTTCTTGAAACGAAAGCCGGGGTCACGGCTGGTGGTAAAGCTGAACAAGGTGTCGTTCCAGTGGCGGACACTGGTGACGCGCTCGCGATTCAGATTGCTCATATAAAATGCCTTCTCCGGAAGGTAGTGGTCCACAAGGATTCTTCTGGTTCAGATTTGTTCAAACCTGGTCGATTTCTCATTGATACCTATGGTAACGCGAGAGTAACCTATCGATGAAATGGGATATTTTTATAACCTTATTCGGTTTTATCGCTGATGCGTTATTCTTTCCGACAACTCGAAGTGTTCCTGGCCGCTGCCAACAGTCAGAACATCACCCGTGCCGCGCAATCGCTGAACATGTCTCAGTCCGCTGCCAGCAGTGCCCTGAAAGAACTGGAGGCGCAGTTTGACATTCAGCTATTCGACCGGGTCGGCAAACGACTTCAGCTTAATGAGCTGGGACGACTTTTCCGTCCGCAGGTCGAAGCCCTGCTGACGCAGGGTGGCGAGCTGGAACAGGCCCTCAGCCAGCACACCGAAGTTGGCGCATTAAAAGTCGGTGCGACCCTGACGATTGGCAATTATCTCGCAGTCGGTGTCATGGCGGAATACATGAAAACCCAGCCCCATGCCAGGGTATCCCTGGAGGTGGCCAACACAAGTACCATTGCCAGGCGGGTCAGTGACTTTGAGCTGGATATCGGACTCATCGAGGGCGAACTGCAGTCCCCCGAGCTGGATGTCCTCCCCTGGCGCAACGATGATCTCGTGGTGTTCTGCAGTCCCGACGATCCTCTGGCCCGGGAAGGGACCCTCTCTGACGAGATGCTCAGACGGGCCACCTGGATCATGCGGGAGTCCGGATCGGGCACGCGCCAGACCTTTGAGCGGGGCATGCACGGCCTGCTGCCGGAACTCAATATTCTGTTGGAACTGGAACACACCGAAGCAATCAAGCGCGCCGTTGAGGCCAACCTGGGTATTGGCTGTCTGTCCCGGGTCTGCCTCGCCGATGCATTTCATCGTGGCAGCCTGGTGCCATTGGCGGTGCCGAGCCATCGGCGCTTTGACCGCCAGTTCTATTTTATTCTGCATAAACAGAAGTACCGCAGCGCGGGCATTGACCGGTGGATTGAGCTCTGCCGCCGGCTGGGAGTCACCCGTTCAGCGGACCGCTGTGGAAACGAAACTCCGTATCCGGGGATTCGATGAGATGCTGCTCAACCGCCATAAACGCCGCCAGCCGCTTATCAATCGGGCCATCGGCTGCCATGTCGGCGAGACTGAGATAATCCTGGTAATGGCGCGCCTCGGATTTCAGCAAACCCGTGTAGAAATCGCCCAGCACCGGGTCCAGATGCGGTGCCAGCGCCGCAAAGCGCTCACAGGACCTGGCCTCAATAATAGCGCCGACAATCATGGTATCCACCAGCCGTTGAGGATCGTCCTTGCTAACCAACTGCCTCAGCCCGGCCGCGTAGCGGGAGGGCCCGATCTGGTCGTAACGGATCCCGCGCTTGCCCATAATCGCCAGCACCTGCTCAAAGTGACGCAGCTCTTCCCGGGCCAGTCGCGACATTTTGTTCAGTAACCGGGTGTTGTCCACATAGCGGTACATCAAGCCAAGCGCCGTCGATGCCGCCTTCTTTTCGCAGTTGGCGTGGTCAATCAGTAACAGCTCCTGACTGGCCAGTGCATTGTCAATCCAGCGCTGTGGCGTAGGACACGGCAGAAACTCACGGATCGTTTCCAGAGCGGAGAGCGTCATGACGAAACTATTATCCCGATCAGCAAAAACCCAGCATTATACACGAGTGAATAACCGAATTACGTTGCACGCTTCAACAACCCTCGCGCATCGATGAAGCCCCGTAGCCGGGACGGGCGACAACGCGGGCTCCTTAACTTTTGTAAGGCTTTACTATATGATGCAGCGCCAATTCCCGGCCTTTTCCGCCGAAAAATGCCCGCCTCTGCGTTATGAAAGCGGGATAGTCCAACTGATGAGGGTCCAGATCGTGTTAGAAGCCTATCGTGAACACGTTGCCGAACGTGCGGCTCAGGGCATACCGCCCAAGCCGCTGAACGCCGAACAAACCGCCGCCCTGGTCGAACTGCTGAAAAATCCGCCCGCGGGCGAAGAGGACACCCTGATCGACCTGCTCTGGAACCGGGTGCCCCCGGGCGTCGACGAGGCGGCCTATGTGAAGGCAGCGTTCCTGTCCGCGATCGCGAAAGGCGAGACCACCTGTTCCCTGATTGACAACAAGACCGCCGTCAGATGGCTGGGCATGATGCAGGGTGGCTACAACATTGCCACGCTGGTCGAACTGCTGGACAACAGCGAACTGGCCGAACTGGCGGGTGAACAGCTGAAAAAGACCCTGCTGATGTTTGACGCCTTCAACGACGTCAAAGAAAAAATGGACGCCGGCAACGCGGTGGCGAAGAGCGTCATGGAATCCTGGGCCAACGCCGAGTGGTTCACCGGCAAGAAGAAAGTGCCGGAAAGCATCAAGATGACGGTATTCAAAGTCACCGGCGAAACCAACACCGACGACCTGTCACCGGCTCCCGATGCCTGGTCACGTCCGGACATTCCCCTGCACGCTCGCGCCGCCTATAAAATGGCCCGCGACGGCCTGAATCCGGACGAGCCTGGCGTTATCGGTCCCATGCAGCAGATCGACGAGATCAAGGCCAAGGGCCTGCCCGTCGCATTCGTGGGTGACGTGGTTGGCACTGGCTCCTCCCGCAAATCGGCCACCAACTCGGTGCTGTGGTTCTTCGGTGAAGACATGCCCGGCGTTCCCAACAAACGCAGCGGCGGTGTCTGCATCGGCAGCAAGGTCGCCCCGATCTTCTTCAATACCATGGAAGACGCCGGCGCGTTGGTATTCGAAGCCCCGGTCGATAACATGAACATGGGTGATGTGATCGACATTCGCCCCTACGAAGGCAAGATCCTGAACGAAGCCGGTGAAACTATTTCCGAATTTTCGTTCAAATCCGAGGTTATTCTGGACGAGGTACAGGCGGGTGGGCGTATTCCGTTGATCATCGGCCGTGGCCTGACCAACAAGGCCCGCGAGACCCTGGATCTGGGCGCTACCGACATCTTCCGCCTGCCCAAAGACCCGGAAGCCGGCACCAAAGGCTTTACCCTTGGCCAGAAAATGGTCGGCAAGGCCTGTGGCCTGGAAGAAGGCCAGGGTGTCCGTCCCGGCACCTACTGCGAGCCACTGATGACCACCGTCGGCTCCCAGGACACCACCGGACCGATGACCCGCGACGAACTGAAAGACCTGGCGTGTCTGGGCTTCTCTTCGGACCTGGTCATGCAGTCATTCTGCCACACCGCCGCCTACCCCAAGCCGGTGGACGTGGAAATGCAGCACACCATGCCCGACTTTATCCAGACTCGTGGTGGCGTAGCGCTGCGTCCGGGCGACGGCATCATCCATTCCTGGCTGAACCGCATGCTGCTGCCGGATACCGTGGGCACCGGTGGTGACTCCCACACCCGCTTCCCCATGGGCATCTCGTTCCCGGCCGGCTCCGGTCTGGTGGCCTTCGCGGCAGCAACCGGCGTTATGCCGCTGGATATGCCGGAATCGGTTCTGGTCCGTTTCAAAGGCGAAATGCAGCCGGGAATCACCCTGCGTGATCTGGTGCATGCTATTCCGCTCTACGGCATCAGGCAGGGCCTGCTGACCGTTGAGAAAAAAGGCAAGATCAACGAATTCTCCGGCCGCATCCTCGAGATCGAAGGCCTCGAACACCTCACCGCCGAGCAGGCGTTTGAGCTGTCTGACGCGTCCGCCGAGCGCTCAGCTGCCGGTTGCACCATCAACCTGTCAGAAGCGTCTGTAGCGGAATACCTGCGCTCAAACATCACCATGCTGCGCTGGATGATCGCTGAGGGTTACGGCGACCCGCGGACCCTGGAGCGTCGCGCCCAGGCCATGGAAGCGTGGCTGGCGGATCCGAAACTGATGCGTGCCGACAAGGACGCGGAATACGCCCACGTGGTCGAGATTGACCTGGCCGATATCAAAGAGCCGATCGTGTGCTGCCCGAACGATCCGGATGACGCCAGGTTTCTGTCGGAAGTGGCCGGCGACAAGGTGGACGAAGTGTTTATCGGTTCCTGCATGACCAATATCGGTCACTTCCGCGCAGCCGGAAAACTGCTGGAGCAGAACAAGGAGCCACTGAAAACCCGCTTGTGGATGTCGCCGCCAACCAAGATGGATGAAGCGCAACTGATGGAAGAAGGCTACTTCAACACCTATGGTACCGCCGGCGTTCGCACCGAGATGCCGGGCTGCTCCCTGTGTATGGGGAACCAGGCTCGCGTGGCCGCCAAGTCCACCGTACTTTCCACGTCGACCCGCAACTTCCCCAACCGCCTTGGTGACGGTGCCAACGTGTACCTGACCTCCGCGGAACTGGCGGCTGTTGGTGCGGTTCTGGGCAAGCTGCCGACACCGGCAGAGTACATGGAGTACGCCAGGAACCTGAACAGCATGTCCAAGGACATCTACAAGTACCTGAACTTCGACCAGATGGAAAACTATACCCGCAAGGCTGCAACCGCCTCGGTGGCCTGAACCGCTCCCTGACGGTTTGATCGGCTTTGAAACGCCAGCCCTCGGGCTGGCGCATATCCAGGAAGCGCTGATCATTTCCGGACGGAGGCCCTGCCCTTCACCCGCCCTGCTCCTGCCGGCCAGGCATTGCCTGACTATAAGAGTCGAATGATTACATGGCCAGTCCGTTATCCATGAACTACTCTTTTACAGGCAACTGGACTTTGTTGAATGTCGCTGAACGGTTACCCGAGTAAACGCGAAACGACTTGTCAGGGTTGTGGTTTTAGGGCCTGGGGCAAACATTACAAGTACCTGTCGCACGTAACATTACAAACAGATCGGAGTCTCCCGATCCCGAAAATCGGAGGAAGCTCATGGCAATTGGCGTTTGGATCAGCCTACTTCTTTACTTTTTCCTAATGCTCGCCATCGGCTTCTATGCCTGGCGGAAATCGACTTCATCATCTGAAGAGTACATGCTCGGCGGCCGCAATCTGAACCCTGCGGTTGCGGCGCTGTCAGCCGGTGCCTCAGACATGAGTGGCTGGCTGCTGCTGGGACTGCCCGGCGCACTTTTTGCGTCCGGTCTGGCCCAGGCATGGATCGGGATCGGCCTGCTGGTCGGCGCGCTGGTGAACTGGATTGTAGTGGCACCGCGGCTGCGTGAGCAGACCGAGCGCTACGATAACAGCCTGACGATTCCGGAATTCCTGGCCAATCGCTTTCCCACCAGGGCCATGGCGCTGAGAACCGTATCAGCAGTGATTATTGTCATTTTCTTTGCAGTCTACACCGCCTCAGGACTGGTAGCTGGCGGCAAACTGTTTACCAGCGCGTTCGGGGGACTGATTAATATCGGGGGGCTCACTGACTATTCTGCCGGTGTCTGGCTCACCCTGATCATCGTGTTGACGTATACCGTGGTCGGCGGTTTTCTTGCCGTCAGTCTCACCGACTTCTGTCAGGGTGTCATCATGATGCTGGCTCTGGTCATCATGCCCATTGTCGTCCTCTTCGGCAGTGGCGGCGGTGGCTTGTCACAGGCATCGGAAACACTCTCCCAGGTTGACCCCAACTTTCTGTCATGGACGCACGGACTGACGTTTATCGGGTTTCTCTCGGCGGTCACCTGGGGCCTCGGCTATTTCGGCCAGCCCCATATTATCGTGCGGTTCATGGCTGTCCGCTCCGTTGAGGAGGTGCCGAAGGCCCGGAACATCGGTATGTCCTGGATGCTGATCTCACTGGTGGGTGCGGTCGCGCTGGGGGTGTTCGGCCGCGCCTATGCCGTGCGCAACGGTCTGGATGTGGCTGATCCCGAGACCATCTTTATTGTCCTGGCCGACCTGCTGTTCAACCCCCTGGTCACCGGCTTCCTCTATGCGGCTCTGCTCGCTGCGATCATGAGTACCATTTCCAGTCAGTTGCTGGTGTCGTCCTCTTCGCTGACAGAAGACTTTTATCGACTGTTCCTGCGCAAGGAGGCCACTGATAAGGAAAGTGTAATGATCGGACGACTCAGCGTATTGCTGGTGGGCATCGTTGCGGCCATTATCGCGGGCGACCCCAATTCGAAGGTTCTGGCTCTGGTCAGTCATGCCTGGGCAGGGTTCGGAGCGGCATTCGGCCCCCTGATGATTCTGTCCCTGACCTGGAAGCGCATGTCCGGCAGCGGGGCTGTCGCAGGCCTGGTTGCCGGGGCAATAACTGTCATTATCTGGTTCTCACTGGGCTGGGACCGCAGCTTTATGGGTGGCCCTGGTGTCTATGAGATCATTCCCGGCTTCATTGTGGCCTGGCTTGCAATCTACGTCGTCAGTCTGGCAACCGAGTCAACCGGCGAATTCCGGCCGATTGAAGCGTAACACCCTGGTCTGCTTCAGCCCGGTACAGCGCCAGTCGCCTGCCGGGCTGAGTGCCCGGCTTCATCACACAGATGTATCGACACAGCCTGTATGGACCCGCGCGATCCGATCAACAGCGTTCCTGATGTGCATGACGGTCTGACACGACTCGACCGGATCGTGCTCTTTGTGTTGCGGGAAATCGAACTCGAACAGAATGGCCGCTCAGTGCCAACAGCGATGCTCTATGGTCGGGTACTGGAGTATGTGACCATCAGCGAGCCAGAACTGCAGGCTGCATTGCAGAGGCTGGGCACGCTGAGGTAACTGCTTTCAGTATACGATCAACCGCACCAGAATCGCCGCCACCATCACCAGGGTAATCCATTTCACCCACTGGGCACCGCGGGTGCTCATGTTCACTTTAACCGCCAGGAAAGCACCGCTGATGTTGCCGGCAGCGAGCATCAACCCCACGCCCCACCGAACCTGTCCGTTCAGCGCGAAAATCAGCAGGGCCGGCAGTGTGTACAGCAGTACGATGGCCACTTTGAAGACATTGACCTGACGCAGATCAATTCTGAGCATCCGGTACAGAACCACGATGAACAGTGCACCCACACCCACCTGAATAAAACCACCGTAAACACCGATCATGAACATCGCCAGGTAGATGACCGGCCCTAACCGGTCCGGGGTCAAGGGGCGGGTATCCAACGTGGGCGTCGGCAAGATCATGAAGAATGAGGCCATGATCATGGCCGCTACCAGCACAAATTCGAACGCCTCTTTGGACACCCTGGTCGCAAGCCAGGCGCCAACCAGCGAACCGATGATCGCCGGCACCGCCAGTCGAAGGCTGATACCCAGATTTCCGTGGCCGCCCTTCAGGAAACTGCCCACCGCCGTGACGCTCTGCAGGGTGATGGCGACCCGGTTGGTCCCATTGGCAACCTGCGGTGGGAGCCCGAGAAAAATCAGTAGCGGCAGGGTCAGCATGGAGCCACCCGCCGACAACACGTTGATAAAACCAGCCACCCCACCCAGAAACACCAGAGCAGCGACATCGACAAGTGTCATGAATCAGATCCGGACGTCAGAGGTTGATCACACTGCGGCAACTGGCTCAGAAGCTCTGCTCTTGCGACTGCTCCACACCAGCAACGCCAGGAAACAGATCAGACCGCCTGCATCGAGCAAGAGGCTGTCGTGGGGCCAGAGCATCAGGCCGCCCACCACCAGCATCACCAGTCGTAGCCACCAGGCCAACGGATGCTCGAGATAGCCCTCAAGCGCCGCAATAATGGCGTAAATACCGAACAGCCCGAACACGAATACCCGCATCATTTCGGTAACATCACCCGAAATCAGCGGTGAGTAGGCGAACAGCAAGGGCACAATATAAAGGCCCTTGGCAATTTTCCAGGCAGTCAGCCCGGTCCGCATGGGTGGCGTATTGGCGATCGCCGCTGCCGCAAAGGCGGTCAGGCAGACCGGTGGCGTGACATTTGAATCCTGGGACAGCCAGAAAATAATCATGTGTGCAGAAACGAGAGCCATCGTGATCGCATGGGGCGACAACGCCTGCTCCATCAGTTGGGAACTGAACGACTCCGGGACCACCGCCAGCAACTGTTGTGCCGTCGACAGGTCCATCGGGCCGCTGAGCAAGTCCACCTTGTCCGGTGCGGCCAGCATGAAAATCGCCTGGGCCTGCTGGGGTAACTGGCCCGTGGTCAGCAGATCCAGCAGTTGGGACTGGGCAATCAGATTGTAGATCGCCGGCGCCGACAGGGTCGCCAGGACAATGTAGGCGGCGGTGACCGGCAAGCCCATGCCCAGAATCAGGGAGGCCAGGGCCACGAGCACCAGCGTGATCATCAGGCTGCCCCCGGCCCAGTCTGTGATCATCAATGAAAAGGTGTTGCCAATGCCGGTGGTTGAAACGACGTTTACAATCAGCCCGACGGTAATCAGCAGAATCGCCGTGGTGACGGTATTCCGGGTACCCTGAACCAGCGCCTCGAGGATCCCTTTGAGACCCATTGGACTGGCGGATAGCCACGAGGCCACCACCACGGACAGTATGGCGATACCGGCAGCATAAGTCGGCGTGAAACCGTAGATCAGTGCAGCCACCAGCATGATCAGCGGCAACAGATAGTGCCAGCCACCTTTCAGCACCTCTTTCAGGGACGGCGTGGATTCATCATCCAGTTGGACCGCATAGCTACGCTTGGCCTCAACGCGCACAAACATCGCCACTGACAGAAAGTACATGAGTGCGGGCAGAGCCGCGACGCCAATGATGGTGAGGTAGGACACCTGCGTGTACGAGGCCATGATAAAAGCCCCCGCGCCCATCACCGGCGGCATCAACTGTCCGCCCGTTGACGCTGCGGCCTCAACGCCGGCTGCAAATTGCGCGGGAAACCCTGCCTTGCGCATCAGCGGAATGGTAATAACGCCCGTCGACACCGTATTGGCTACGCTGGAACCCGACACGGAACCCATCAATCCGGAAGCAAACACCGCGACAAAACCCGGCCCACCCACGAATCGACCCGCCGCACAGCGGGCCAGAGCAACGATAAAATCACCGGCACCGGACTTGACCAGAAAGGCCCCGAACAGAATAAACATGAACACGTAGGTCCAGGAAATCCTGGCGATCGAACCGAGCATGCCCTGACCGCCCATGAAGGAGCGGAACAGCACTGTTTCCCAGGTCAGGCCAGGGAAATTGAACAGCCCGTCCACGTACTGCCCCCACCAGGCAACATAACTGAGTGAGACGATACACAATACCGGAATAAACCAGCCCGTGGTCCGGCGGGCGAACTCCAGCACCAGCACAACCGCCGTGATGGACACCACCCAATCGCCGGTGGAAAAGTTCACACCACGGGCATAGAGCGCATCCTCAAAGCCGATCAGATAAAACGCACTACCCAGCGCCGCCAGTCCCAGCGCCAGGTCAATCCAGAACACCAGCTTCCGGGTTCCTGGGCGGGACACGCGTACCATGGGGATGGTCAACGCACAAAGCAGGCCAAACAGCCCGAAGTGCAACCCCGAGGTCCATAACTCCGACAGCGTCGACACGCTGTTGAAATACAAATGAACGACTGCGATCACCAGCGCAAGGCCAAAAATACAGCGACCAATAACCGGATGATCGAGGCGCTCATGAGCCTCTGCGGCATCCTCATCACGGATATTGTCGAGTGCACCCGGCAATTCATCATCACCATGGATGGACGGGTCTGACTGACTCACGATGAGCCCCTGTGACAATGGCACCACGGGACGGCAGTGCCGGGATGGATAAACGACAGCCGACCGAAGCCGGCTGCAATAACAACGGTAAACCGGATTACCTGGCGATCAGCCGGTCGGGAATTTTCAGGCCCTGCTCGCGATAGAAGCGTGCGGCCCCCGGGTGTAGCGGCATCGGTAAACCGGCAATGGCCTTTTCCAGCGCCATGGCCTTGGTGGCCGGGTGGATGTTATTCAGAAACGGCAGGTTTTCATACATGGTTTTAGTAATCTGATAAACATCTTCCTCCGGCACATCGGCTCTTACGGCCAGAATATTGGGCTGGGCGATGGTATGAATCACCTTGGACTGATTGGGATAGGTATCCGCCGGAATGTCGTAAGGGGTCCAGAGTTCAAACTCACTGTTGATCCTGGTCAGCTCGTCGGCAGTGACATTCAGGGTGGTGATCTCCTTGCCCAGGTTGGCATAGGCGCGGGTCACCGCGGAAGCGGGCACCCCGGCAGGTATGTTCATGCCATCAATATTTCCATTTTGCAGGGCATCGGCACTGGGACCATAGCCTAGATAGGCCAGATCCATTTTGTCCAGATCAATTCCCAACTGGCCCAAAATATAACGGCCAGACCCCTCAGTTCCGGAATTCCGGGCACCAATTGAAAAGCTGTGGTCATAAAGATTGGTCATGTCGGCCATGGTGCCGGTCTTGACGATGCTGTTGCGCACCACGAAATGCTCGACGTTCTGCCACAACATGGAAACGGAGCGGAGATTCTTGTAGGCCTTGGGCACGGGTCCGGTGCCTTTCCAGGCCCAGGCTCCATAAAGCCCCTGCAGAATACCGAACTGGATCTGGTCTTCGTCCATCAGCTTGAGATTTTCGCCGGAGCCGGCCGAACTGATTGCGGACAGGGAAATATGCGTCTTCGGCTCCAGCCTCACCTTGATCAGCGTCGACAGGGCAACCCCGACCGGATAATAGGTGCCACCGGTGGTCGCTGTGCCCATGACGTAGTTGCCTTTCGCCTGCACGCCTGCGGACAGACTTAACAGGGTTGCGGCAACCAATCCTACCGTTGCTTTGACAAAGCCATTTCTGATCATTATCTGCTCTCCTGCCCGATATGGGCCAGTTGTTATTGTTTAGAACGCACGAACACGTGCCTGAGAGCATAGCGGGTAAAGCCGCCTTTCGCCATGCTCCATCCACGCCACCAGGACAAAAACTTCGCCCGGAGCCGAGCGATACGCCGGCTCCATAACCCTGCTTGCGCCGACCATGAATACCTTCTTTTTCGTGGGCGACAGCAGCTACTCCGGCTGCATCGCGAGCTCCGCGCTGCGAAGTGCCGAAGGGGTAATTCCACGATGCTTGCGAAGGGCATTGGTGAGGGCACTCTGGCTTGAGAAACCGGTCCGGAAGCCGATATCGGAAACCGTCAGCGAGGTACGGGTAAGCAATTGAACGGCCTGTTCCAGCCGGGCCTGAAGCAGATACTGGTGCGGCGTGATGCCGGTCAACGACCGGAATATCTCATGAAAACGGCTGACGCTGAGACAGGCGACGCTGGCAAGATCGTTGACGGTGATCTTGCGATGCAGATTTTCCATAACGTAGCGGCGGATCGTTTCCGGATTAAGACCAACCCGACCCAACTGGTGCCGGACCGGCTCGACCAGTCGCTCCGACATGCAATGCAGGATACCCGCGGCAAAATGCCGGTGCATCGCAGCATTGTCCGGTGAGCGTGCGAATTCCGACGCACAGATCTGCACCAGGTTCTGCAGACGATTGTCCATATCCATGGTCCGGGGTCGCTCAAACAGCGGCGCCATCAGCTCATAGTCATCATGAACCGGGTTGTTGAACATGGGCAGGCAAGGATCCAGATCAATCACCAGAACATAGTTGCTGGTGTCGCCGCAGTAGTCATGATGGGCATCCGTTGGCACCAGGCAGGCCTTCCAGGTGTCCAGCTGTGAGCCCATGCCATCAACGCTCATTTCCGCCTCACCACGGACCCCGACCACAAGCTGATGATGCTCGTGATGGTGTTGGTGAGCGGCGACGGGCAACTTGATCAGACGTGCGTTCAACATGCGACGAGGGCAAAGACATCCGGTCAGACTGATCACACTATTAAAACAGACCAGGCCAACAGATGCACGGAAGGGGTATTCCGGCTTATTGTCCGGTGACGGAAATCACTGCCCGCAGCCGGTCCGTGACGTCAGTGCTGACCGCCTCAAGAGGCTGCGCCGCGTCAATAATATGGTAGCGCCCCGGATCGGCGGCTGCCCGCCGCAGATACATTTGCCGCACCCGGTCGAAGAAGGCCGCTGCCTCGCGCTCGAAACGGTCCAGTTCGCCCCGGTGGCGCGCCCGGGCAAGTCCCACCTCAACCGGTGCATCCAGCAACAGTATCCGGTCCGGGCGAAGCGCGCCCTGTACCAGCGACTCCAACTGGGCAATGCGGTCAACGCTGACGCCCCGGCCGCCGCCCTGGTAGGCAAAGGTCGCGTCGGTGAAGCGGTCACACAGCACCCAGCGACCGGCAGCCAGACTCGGTTCTATCAGCGAATGCAGATGTTGGGCGCGGGCGGCAAACATCAACAGTAATTCAGTGGTCTCGTGAACCGGCTCGGTGCGGGGAGCCAGCAACACCTCTCGAATAGACTCCGCCATGGGTGTGCCGCCCGGCTCCCGCGTGACCACCACATCCAACCCGCGCGCGCGCAGATAATCCGCCGCCAGCCCGATCTGGGTCGACTTGCCAACACCTTCGGCGCCTTCAAAGGTGATAAACAACCCGCGTCCGGTCATGGCTGGGCCGCCTCTTCCGCGGGGGGCGGCGAAGACCGGTAGTCTTCACGCCGGCGTAACTGGAAGGCCCGGACGGCCTTCTGGTGTTCAGCCAGGGTACTGGAGAACTTGTGGGTACCATCACCACGGGCGACGAAATACAGTGCATTACCGGGCGCCGGATTAAGAGCGGCATGAATAGCGCCATCGCCGGGCATGGCAATGGGTGTCGGCGGTAATCCGCTAATCCGGTACGTGTTATAGGGCGTTGGAGTCTTCAGATCCTTGCGCGACAAGCCGCCATCATAGGCATCACCCATACCGTAAATGACCGTGGGATCAGTCTGCAGACGCATACCTCGCTTCAGACGCCGCACGAACACGCCCGCGACCTGCTCACGTTCATGGGCAGCACCGGTCTCGCGCTCAACAATCGACGCCATGATCAGCGCCTCGTAGGGTGAATCATAAGGCAGATCCTTTGCCCGGTTTTCCCATTCCCGGGCCAGAACGGACTTCATCTTCCGGTAAGCACGCCGCAGGATGTCCAGATCCGTGTCACCGGCCTGAAACAGGTAGGTGTCCGGGAAAAACCAGCCTTCGGGAAACACGCCTTTCGCGTCAAGCCGGGTCATAATCTGAGCGTCAGTCAGCCCGGTCGTTTCCAGTTTGAGCTGCGGGTGGCGAGCCAGCTCATCGCGCACTTCCTGGAAACGCCAGCCTTCGATAAACCGGATACTCCAGGTCTTGGTATCACCGGCAATCATCTTCGCAACCATTTCATTGGTGGTCAGGCCGGGCTCAAACTCGTACTGCCCGGCTTTTACCAGCGTGGTTTCCGGATTGAGCCGACCTTCAAGCCGGAGCCAGAAACTGTCCCTGACCAGGCCCCGGGACTCCATCAGCCGCGCCACATGCACAAAAGGCATGCCAGGCTCAACCTTGAACAACACCGCGCTGTCGAGAGCCGGCGGCTGGTCCAGCTGCTGCAAACCCTGCCAGGCCCACAACCCAGTCCCGGAAACAGCCAGTATCAACACACAGAGAAGGGCAACCAGAAGAGACTTGATCAAACGAACTATTCCATCAAAAAGGCGTGGCCGGTGATTGTCGCAAGGCCGGCATCGACAGGCAACCGCAGGGTTCCGACCTGACGCACCGATACCGCCCCGACCACACTGTTTACCAGCACCAGACCACGACAGTCCTCGTGCTCCATCAGTGCCGTCGGCAACGGCTGCTCAAACACCGGTTCGCCCTGCTGTGCCAGACGTGCCATCACTTCAGCCCGCATAACGCCAGACACGGCCAGTTGGCTTGCCGGGGGCGTCAACCAGCGCTCGCCGATACGCAGGAACAGGTTAGTGCGCGTGCCCTCCAGCATTCGACCGACCTCATCGCACATGATGGCCTCATAGCAGCCGGCTGGCATCGCTTCGCTGGCCATCACCTGAGGCAATCGATTGAGCGTTTTCAGTCCGGCAAAAGGGCCTGACACCTGGGCACTCCAGTCGGACAGACAGACCGACACGCCTGCCGGGTCAGGCAGGGTTGGCATGTCATGGGCACTGGCGATGAGTCTGGGAGCAGGCGTCGCCGTGGGCGTATAGCCTCGCCCCCCACTGCCCCGGGTAAGAATCAGCTTTAGTACCCAGTCGGTGTCACGCCGGTATCGCGCCAATGCGCTATTAACCGCTGCCTCCAGATCGGAGGCCATCAGCGGAATTTTCAGGCACGCCGCACCCGTCAGCAGACGTTGCATATGCCGCTGACGCAGTGTCGGGGAATGGCGGCTTACCCGGATCGTTTCGAATAAGCCATCGCCATAGGCCAGTCCGCGATCATCTGTCGGAATCTGGCCACCATCTCCCCATACCAGCATGACCATCGGGGTTCAGTCTTCAAAGCGACGGAAAATCAGGGTTCCGTTAGTGCCACCGAAGCCAAACGAATTCGACAGGGTCAGACGGAGATCCGCCTGACGGCTGGTGTGAGGAACGAAATCCAGATCACAGCCTTCATCGGGCTCATCCAGGTTAATGGTGGGCGGCAACAGGCTGTCTTTCAACGCAAGCACCGAGAAAATGGCCTCGACCGCCCCGGCGGCGCCCAGCAGATGGCCGGTCATCGATTTGGTACTGCTGACCGCGAGTTTGTAGGCATGATTGCCAAAGACCTGCTTCACCGCCGCCACTTCAGCCAGATCACCCACCTGTGTTGAGGTTCCGTGGGCATTGATGTAATCAATGTCCGACGCCTCAACCCCGGCATCGCGCAGGGCATTTTTCATGGCTCTCTGTGCCCCTTCACCCGCTTCAGGCGGGGAGGTAATGTGATGGGCGTCATCGCTCATGCCGAAACCGATCACTTCGCCGTAGATGGTGGCGCCCCGGCGGCGGGCGTGCTCGAGGTCTTCCAGTACCAGCACGCCAGCGCCATCGCTGAGCACAAAACCATCCCGTCCCTTGTCCCAGGGTCGGCTGGCCTTTTCCGGCTCGTCATTGCGTGTGGACAAGGCGCGGGCAGCGCCGAAGGCGGCGATACCGGTCCGCGTGGTCGCCATTTCAGCACCACCGGCGAGCATCACATCGGCATCACCATACATGATGGTACGGGCGGCATAGCCGATATTGTGGGTACCGGTTGTGCAGGCCGTGGTGATGGCAATGTTCGGACCCTGATAGCCAAAGCGAATGGCCACATTACCGGCAATCATGTTGATCACCGTGGCGGGCACGAAGAAGGGTGACACCTTGCGGGGACCGCTTTGTGCCATGACCAGCACGTTTTTCTCGATAAATTCCAGTCCGCCAATGCCGGACCCGATTGCCACACCAACCCGTTCACGGTCAAGCTCGTCAAACTGCTCCAGCCCACTGTGCTCAACCGCTTCCTGAGCAGCGATCAGACCGTAGTGCAGGAACGCATCCATCTTGCGTGCGTCTTTAGGGGACAGATACTTGCCCAGGTCAAGATCCCTGATCGCACCACCGATTTTGGTGTTGTAGCCTTCGGTATCAAACCGTTCGATCGGACCAACACCGCTGCGTCCTGCTTTGACCCCCGCCCAGGAGGTTGCAACATCGTTCCCAAGCGGGGAAAGCATGCCAAGACCTGTGATAACAACACGTCGTTTAGCCATAATGCATTTCACCTGATACCCAGTGCGCGAGGCACAAATCCCATCCAGTCACTATTCCGCCAATAAAAAAGCCGTCCCTCGGCTCTCGTCAGGACGGCTTATGCTTGGCGTAAGAATCTTGCAGAGTATCAGGTATGCGCGACGATGTAGTCGATCGCATTCTGAACACTGGCGAGCTTCTCCGCTTCTTCGTCAGGAATCTCGGTTTCAAACTCTTCCTCGAGTGCCATGACCAGCTCAACGGTGTCCAGTGAGTCAGCGCCAAGGTCCTCTACAAAAGAAGACGAGTTCTGAACTTCGGACTCTTTCACGCCCAGTTGTTCACAAACGATCTTCTTTACGCGCTCTTCAACTGTACTCATAATTTCCTCACTTTGATGTCAACCAAGCAACAATCGGGTTGCCAGTTTAGTTTAAACCCTTCCTGCACACAAGCAGGGCCGTCTGTCGAAAGTCTTGCGCTGCAAGGGCTTGCAGTGACCTGCTACCCCATGAACATACCACCGTTTACGTGAATGGTCTCCCCTGTCACATAACCGGCGGGCTCAGATGCAAGGAACGCGACCACCGCGGCCACTTCCTCAGGATTACCCAAACGACCAGCCGGTATGACTTCCAGCATAGCCTCGCGTTGTTTGTCGTCCAGTTTTCGGGTCATATCCGTATCAATAAACCCGGGCGCGACACAATTGGCGGTAATGCCGCGATTACTCATTTCCTTCGCCAGACTGCGAGTGAAGCCCTCTATGCCTGCCTTGGCAGCGCAGTAGTTGGCCTGTCCGGGATTGCCCATACCGGCAACCACCGAGCTGATGTTGATGATCCTGCCCCAGCGTGCCTTGGCCATGCCCCGCAGGACAGCCTTACTGGTACGAAAGACGCTGGACATGTTGGTTTCAACAACCGACGCCCAGTCATCATCTTTCATCCTCATTAACAGGTTATCACGAGTAATGCCCGCGTTGTTGACCAGAATCAAGGGCGCGCCCGCTTCCTCTGCAATCTGCTTTAACCCGGCCTCAACGCTGGCGGGATCGGCAACATTCATGACGATACCAAAGCCATCGAGGCCGTTCGCCTTGAACTCGGCCGAAATGGACTCGGCACCGCCGGCACTGGTCGCCGTACCCACCACTCTTGCGCCCTGTTCAGCGAGCGCCCGCGCGATGGCTTTACCAATACCACGGGTCGCACCGGTCACAAGGGCGGTTTTGCCTTCAAGAGACATGGAGATTTCCCTTTCCGTCGTGCATTTAGCCCCACTGAAAATCAGATCCGGGGCTGTTCATGAACTTTCTAGTCAGCCTTCAGGCCAGCCAGCGTTGCGTTGAGCGAGTCGGGAGTCTCGATACTGTGCACCTGAAGGCTCTTGTCGATCCGTTTGATGAGGCCGGCCAGCACCTTCCCGGCACCACACTCTACGGCCTGACTGACGCCATCTTCAATGAGGGTACGAACCGAATCGGTCCACAGCACCGGTGAATAGAGCTGACGCACGAGATTTTCCTTCAGTACGTCGCTATTCTGCTCAGCACGAGCCGAAACATTCTGAACCACCGGGATGACAGCATCATTAAAGCGCACTTCATCCAGCGCCCTGGCCAGATCATCAGCCGCACCTTTCATCAGTGCGCAATGAGACGGCACGCTGACGGGCAAAGGCATCGCCTTGCGAGCACCGCGAGCCTTGCAGGCCTCGATGGCTCGCTCAACGGCGGCCGTAGAGCCCGCAATCACGACCTGGCCCGGGGCATTGAAATTTACCGCGGAAACAACATCATCGCCAGCCGCTTCCGCACAGACGGCGACGACGTCATTATCCTCAAGACCGAGAATGGCGGCCATACTGCCCTCCCCTGCCGGGACTGCAGTCTGCATCAGCTCGCCACGCAATCGAACCAGACGAACGGCATCGAAAAAATTCAGGCTTTCAGCCGCAACCAGGGCGCTGTACTCACCCAGACTATGACCTGCGAGCATCTGCGGCGATTCTCCCCCTGCCACAAACCACTGCCGCCAGAGCGCGACACTGGCAGTCAGCAGTGCTGGCTGGGTATTCGCAGTCTTGCCGAGCTCTTCTGCCGGACCATTCCGGCACAAGTCCCACAGGTCATAACCCAACACCTGTGAGGCTTCGGAAAATGTTCGTTGGACAATAGGCCAGCTTTCAGCGGCACTGCTCAGCATGCCGACTGACTGTGAACCCTGACCTGGAAAAATAAAGGCTGATTTCATAGTTGCGATCTTACCGTTATTGTCCGTATACGGAGATTAGCCAATAGTACAAGGGAGCCGCTGCCGGGCGCGGGACGGTCAGAGCAACAGATCGTCGAGGCGTTCGTTGATCCGTCTGGGCACCTCCAGCTGCACTTCACGAACCGCCTGCTCAATCGCCGACAGCATCGCCCGTTCGCTCGCGTTGCCGTGGCTCTTGATAACCACGCCCTGTAAGCCCAGCAGGCTCGCACCGTTATGCCGTGCAGGGTCCATCAGCCTGAGCACCCGGCCGAGAATTGGCCTGGCCAGCCAACCAACGAAGCGACCGTAAAGATTGCGGCTGAATGCCTGCTCCAGCAATTCAATCAGCAGGCCGGCAACACCTTCACCAGTCTTCAGAGCGACATTGCCCACAAAGCCGTCACAAACAACCACATCGGCCACATCCCGGAACAGGTCACTGCCTTCCACATACCCAATGTAGTTCAGGGTGTCACTCTGGGCCAGCATGTGAGATGCCAGGCGAACCTGCTCGTTGCCCTTGATTTCTTCTTCCCCGACGTTCAACAGGGCGATCCTCGGCTCGGGAAGGTCATTAACCGCGGTCGCCATGAGGGAGCCCATCAGGGCATACTGATAAAGGTTTTCCGCCGTCGCATCGACATTCGCACCCAGATCCAGAACATGGCACCGACCGCGCAAGGAGGGAATCAGCTTGGTAATGGCAGGGCGCTCGATGCCAGGATACATGCGCAGAATGGACCGACCAAACACCATCAGGGCGCCGGTGTTGCCAGCACTGACACAGCCCTGGGCGTGGCCATCGCGCACCAACTGCAACGCGACCGCCATGGAGGAATTCTGCTTGTGCCGCAATGCGTGGGAAGGCCGCTCGTTCATGAGCACCACATCAGTGGCCTCCACGAAGCGGATTCGGGGATGCCCAGAACGCAACAAGGCCGTGAGCTCATTCTGGTTTCCCACCAGAATCAGACTCAGGGCCTCATTACGACGGACAGCATCCTGTGCAGCAGCAACCGCGACAGCCGGGCCCCGGTCGCCGCTCATCGCATCGATTGCCAGGGTGACGCTACTCATGGCCGGTCCGGCCGACAGGACAGGCGCAGCCGTACTCACTGCTTACTCGTCGCGAGCTTCAACAACCTGCTTGCCACGGTAAAAACCGTCGGGAGAGACATGATGCCGCCGATGAACTTCACCGGTGGTGGAATCGGTCGACAGAGTCGCCGCACTCAGAGCGTCGTGAGCACGACGCATGCCACGCTTGGAGCGGGTCTTTCGGTTTTGCTGTACAGCCATGGTGTTACTCCTGACCTAAACTTCGTGCGTTCATAAAATCCGAGTGGCGAGCCGGGCGATCCCAAACAGCCACTCCCGTTATCAATGCTTTTTTGACTTGAGGTCCGCCAGCACGCTGAACGGGTTCTCTCGCGCTTCCTCATCCGGCACCGGAGCGGAATGATCAGGCTCCAGTGCTTCCAGTGTCTCAGTTGCCGGACAGTCATCCCGCTCATGAAGCGGGAATGGCGGCAGCACCAGCAGCAGTTCATCCTCGACCATGGACCAGAGATCAGCCCGGAAGTCATCCGTCAGAAACGGCTCCAGCTCTTTCGGCAATTGCCGGGCCTGCTCGTCACTGGTCACCAGACCCAGACTGAAAACGGACATCAGTCTTACCGGCATGGGCCCCATACAACGCTGACACTGCATCGTGACGGTCGCCTCAACCCGTCCGGACACAATCCGTCGGCGCTCGTCGTCCTTGCCGAAGGTGAGGACAACCTGGCACGACTGCGATGCCTCTGGCGGCTGATCATCCCACAAACAATCGGCAAGCCGGGCCAGCCGCTCCAGAGGAATACGGCCCTCAAGCGTACTTTCTTGCTCCGCTAAACGGAACGGATCGACAGACCTGGGCAACTCGGCGTTTGACATAGGCGCGCAATTTTAGGGACCTGGCGCCCCCCTGTCAAAGACTTCGTTGCAGCGCGCTCGCCGGCGGTTCACAATTACGGGTTTGTACTCACTGACAGGCCGACCCGACAGGCCGACAGGACCGCCGCGTGCCCCACTACACAATCTCGTCCTCGCTTCATCCTCACCCTCACCCTACCGCAAGGCACTGCTAGGCAAGCTGGGACTTGACTTCGAGTGCGCCAGCCCGAATGTCGATGAACAACCCCAGCCAGGCGAATCGGCCGAGCACCTGGCCACGCGACTGGCTGTGGCGAAGGCATCAGCACTGCAGGCACAATTCAGCCGCCACTGGGTCATCGGCTCCGACCAGACTGCCGCCGGCCCCGATGGCGTTCCGATCAACAAACCAGGAGACTACGAAACAGCCCGCGATCAGCTCCGTCGATGCAACGGACGCGCCATAACGTTCTATACCGGGCTGGCCCTGCTGGACACCGGAACGCGCCGCCTCGACCAGTTATGCGAATCCTTCGTAGTGCATTTCCGCACCCTGTCTGATCAGGACATTCATCATTACCTCGAAACAGAGCAGCCCTACGACTGCGCCGGCAGCTTCAAAATGGAAGGACTCGGTATCGGCCTGTTCAGCCGCCTGGAGGGACGCGACCCCAACACCCTGATCGGACTCCCGTTGATCGCCCTCAACGCCCTGCTTCGCGCCCGCGGCCTCGACGTGCTGAGCGAGGCCTACCGTAACTCCAGGCGGGACTCGAGCAACTGATCCAGCGCGGCACTGCCAGCAGACGCCCCGAACCGGTCTACCAGTTGCTGGACGCGGGAAGCCTTGTGCGTGTAATCAACCAGCTCCTTCTCGCCCACGACCTCGCGAGCCACAGAGCGGGCGCTGCCCAGGCCGTCAATCAGGCCCAGGTCCAGCGCCTGCTCACCAGTCCATATCAGCCCGGAGAACAGCCTTGGGTCATCAGCCAGGCGATCTCCACGCCCCTTTTTGACCTGCTCGATAAACTGACGATGCGTAGTGTCAAGCACCTGCTTCCAGAAGGTAACTTCCTCGCTTTTCTCCGGTGAGAACGGGTCAAGAAATGCCTTGTGCTTGCCCGAGGTATAAAGCCGCCGCTCCACGCCCAGCTTGTCCATGATACCGGTGAATCCGAAGCCGCCGGCGATCACTCCGATCGAACCCACCAGACTGGCTTTGTCAGCGTAGATTTCATCGGCGGCCGCGGCAATGTAGTAAGCCCCGGAGGCACCAATATCAGCAACCACCGCGTAGACCTTCTTGTCAGGATGAAGATCCCGCAGGCGTTTGATTTCATCGTAGACGTAACCCGCCTGAACCGGGCTGCCGCCCGGGCTGTTTATTCGCAGAATGATCGCTTTGGCGGCGTCGTTGTCGAATGCCTCCCGCAACGAATCAATGATATTGTCGGCGCTGGCATTCTTGTCGGCGGCAATGGGGCCGTCCACATCAATAACTGCTGTGTGCTCTGTGGTCTCGGATTTGAGCTGGTCACCAATGGGCAGGTTGAGGACGAACAGCAGAGCAAACAGATAGACAAACGTCAGCAGCTTGAAAAAGATGCCCCAGCGCCGGCTCTTGCGCTGCTCGGACTGCAGCCCGTGGACGAGCTTTTCGACCAGTTTGCTTTCCCGACCCTGCTCGCTCGACGCGCCCGACGACGATTGCGCCGGCGTTCCCCATCCCGGGTTCTTATCGGATTCCCACTCTGACATCTGCCCATCCCTTAACCAAGGTTCCACTTTTATTGCGGAGACGAATCCCCGTCACTCATATCCCCAGTGCTGCCCTGAGCTCCGCGACCGAGTCAACCACAGCCAGCGGCGCGAATCGACCGAGCGCCTCACGATCATGAACGCCCCATTCGACGCCGATGGCGGGCATGCCAATGCGCTGCGCCATGTCCATATCGTAAACTGTATCGCCGATCATCACTGCCTGCTCGGGCCGCAGCCCGTAGTGCTTCAGAATCTCGTTCAGCATGGTCGGATCCGGCTTGGAGCGGGTCTCATCCGCGCATCGGGTCAGATCAAAATAAGGCCCCAGCCCGCTGGAAACCAGCGCACCCTCCAGGCCTCGGCGACTCTTGCCCGTCGCGACCGCACACCCTTTGCCCGCGGTGCGCAGATCCGCCAGCATCTCAGTCATGCCCGCAAAGACCTGCTGCGGCGTTGTTTCCTTGGCAAAAAAATAACGCCCATAGCCCTGACGGATCTCGTTCATCTGATCCCGGCTGATACCCGGGTATAACATGTCCAGCGCCTCGACCATCCCCAGCCCGATAATGTTCCGGTAGGCCTCCCGCTCAAGCGCCGGATAGCCCAACTCTGTCGCAGCCTGATGCAAACTCTCCGCGATGTGCTCCACTGAGTCCACAAGCGTCCCGTCCCAGTCGAAAATAGCGACCTGTACTGCCATCGATACGAACCTCTCGATCGTGTGAGACAGCTGTTCTACAACGGCCTCGGTGGGGTTATTCGAATCAGTGCCGGTGGCCGGACGCTGACTGGCGAGCGGTCAGTACCTGCAACATCTGCGCGAAGGCGTCATCGTATTCTGCTTTCAGCGACATCGCCTGGCCACTGCCCGGATGAGTGAACGTCAGCGCCCGGGCATGCAGCATCAAACGCTGGCCACCGGCGTCCCGGAATGCCTTGAGGCTGACATCATCCATATACTTGTCGTCACCCGCAATCGGATGACCGGCATACACACAATGTACGCGAATCTGGTGAGTCCGCCCGCTTACCGGCGATGCCTCCACCAGCGAATACCCCCCGAAGGTCGCCAGCACCTGATAATGGGTCAGCGAGGCCTTGCCGGCTTCATCGACCTTCACCCGACGCTCTCCG
The DNA here is from genome assembly GCA_030149475.1 of Marinobacter sp. GTDB lineage: Bacteria > Pseudomonadota > Gammaproteobacteria > Pseudomonadales > Oleiphilaceae > Marinobacter. Next base: position 73,084 of record JASBRL010000096.1, on the reverse strand, counting down.
GACTTGAGCTCGAATCGCAACAGCGGTGCATCAACACGATCAACCGAGACCGACCAGATACCCTCCACCAGCGCATGGTAGCGCTTGCGAACGCGCCTCTGCCTCAATTCCTCCTGCAGAAAGCGCAAGGCCGCCCGCTTTTTCGCCACCATCACCAGACCAGAGGTGTCCCGGTCAAGACGATGGACCAATTCCAGAAAGCGGGCGTCCGGCCGGGCAGCCCGGAGCACCTCGATCAGCCCGAACTCCAGCCCGCTACCACCGTGGACGGCAATACCGGAGGGCTTGTTGACCACCAGCATGTGCTCGTCTTCAAACACCACGGCAGCCTCCATCACTCCCTGCACTCGACTGCCGGGCGCGGCTGATGGCGCCTGATGCGTCTGGGTCATCGGCGGGATACGGACCTGGTCGCCTGCCTTGAGCCTGGTATCCGGCCGCACCCGACCCTTGTTGATACGTACTTCACCCTTTCGAATAACCCGATAGATCAGACTCCGGGGGACACCCCGGGTGCGTGCCAACAAATAGTTGTCCAGTCGCTGACCTGCCTCGTCAGCATCAATGGTGGACCACTGAACCGGGCTGCGAAAGCTCTGATCAGCCTCCGCAGACTCTGCATTCCGCAGCTCTGGACCGGAGCGACCGGAAACCCGCGAGGCTGCCTTCCCGGCTCTGCGCCGGGTGCTGGCCGGTCGTTGTCTTGAATCAGCCATAATATCGGGCCATTGTGAGTACTCTGGGTGCGGGATTGATGGGCCGGACAAATACTGTTATATTCCGGCGGACTCGTTCGCTTGTCTACGGCCTGGCCAGACTGCCAACCGCCGGAGCGAATGAAGTATACCGACACCGTCAAAGAGTTTGAACGCCATTGACCCGGTTAACAGGGCCAGGGCGATAAAATGCCACCGGAATGGCTGATTGTGGCTGGTCACCAGCCGCACCCGATTCCGGAGGACGAGTTGTAGAAACCGTACGGGAAACCCGACGGGCGACATCGCGAAGAATCATTGCCATCACACAGGGCCGGGCCGTCCAGCATACGAATACGACGTGAGACCCAGGCACCCGCGTGAATTTGAAATCGGAAACCATGCGTCAACAGACACTGACACCCAACGATCGTCCCCTGCCTACTGGCGGCTGGACAGTCCGCGGCTATTTCGGACGAGCGGGTCGCCTTTCCGCCCCTATCTGATTCGTCTGATTGCCGGCTGCAGTGGCCGGTGATACGCACGTTCTGCTTCGCAGATGCCCCCAAGGTCAGGTTCCCTGTCTTCAATTAACGACAGGAAACACATCTTTCCATGAAAAGAATGCTTATCAATGCAACTCACCCAGAAGAGTTGCGCGTCGCACTAGTAGATGGTCAACGCCTCTTTGATCTGGATATAGAGTCCAGCTCCCGCGAACAGAAAAAATCCAACATCTATAAAGGTCGCATTACCCGGGTTGAACCGAGCCTGGAAGCAGCTTTTGTTGATTTTGGTGCCGACCGCCACGGCTTCCTGCCACTGAAAGAGATTGCCCGGGAATATTTCAAGAAATCGCCCGGCCAGATTGAAGGCAAGGTTAACATCAAGGAAGCCGTCTCCGAGGGCCAGGAAGTTATTATCCAGGTCGACAAGGAAGAGCGGGGCAACAAAGGCGCCGCCCTGACCACGTTTATCTCCCTGGCTGGCCGTTACCTCGTCCTGATGCCCAACAACGCCCGTGCGGGTGGCATATCCCGCCGCATTGAGGGCGAGGAGCGAGCGCAACTCAAAGAAGCGATGAACGATGTGCAGGTGCCAAAATCCATGGGCATCATCGTGCGCACGGCGGGTATCGGCCGCACCAGCCAGGAGTTGCAATGGGACCTCGATTACCTGGTCCAGTTCTGGGAAGCAATTTCCCAGGCGGCGGGCGAACGTAAAGCGCCCTTTCTGATCCACCAGGAAAGCAATGTTATTATTCGTGCCGTCCGCGACTATCTGCGTCAGGATATTGGCGAGGTGCTGATTGACTCAGCTACGGTCCACGAAGATGTACTCAATTTCGTCCGCGCCGTGATGCCAACCTTCGAAAACAAGATCAAGCTGTATCAGGACGAAATCCCCCTGTTCAGCCGCTACCAGATTGAGGGCCAGATCGAGACCGCGTTTCAGCGCGAAGTGAAACTGCCATCCGGCGGTTCGATCGTCATTGACCCGACCGAAGCACTGGTTTCCATCGACATCAACTCGTCCCGTGCTACCAAAGGGCACGACATCGAAGAGACGGCCCTGCAGACCAACCTGGAAGCGGCGGAAGAAATTGCCCGCCAGTTACGCCTGCGAGATATGGGCGGACTTATCGTCATCGACTTTATCGACATGACCCCGGCACGCCACCAGCGGGATGTGGAACAGCGTGTCCGGGAAGCGCTGGAAATTGATCGCGCCCGGGTGCAGGTCGGCAAGATTTCCCGGTTCGGCCTGCTTGAGATGTCGCGACAGCGCCTGCGCCCGTCGCTCGGCGAAACACGTAGTGAAGTTTGCCCGCGCTGCAACGGCCAGGGCACCATCCGTGGAATCGAATCGCTGGCATTGAGCATCATGCGCCTGATCTATGAGGAGTCGTCCAAAGACAAGACCGGAGAGGTTCGCGCAATCGTGCCGGTTCCGGTTGCGACCTTCCTGCTGAACGAGAAGCGTAAACAACTGGCCGACATCGAAGCACGCCAGGAAGTACAGATTGTGATCGTTCCCGCCTCTCACATGGATACACCGAACTTTGAAATCGTCCGTATGCGTGACGATGAAACTACGCCTGAGCACACCTCCAGCTATCACATCGCGGAAGAATATAACGCTCGCGAGGAAGAAGCAGCGGAACTCCCCGCCGGTAAAGAGGTAGTACGTGAGGAAGCGGCAGTGAAAGCCATTCGTCCGGCCCCTGCCCCGACGCCGTCCGTTGCCAATGCGCCGGCTGTTACAGCCAGCAACGACGACGAAGGCCTGTTCCGAAAGCTATCACGGAAAATATCCGGCTTCTTCAGTGCCGGCGACGAATCCGCCGAGCAAAGCTCCGCGAATCGGCCGTCCGGTAAGCCTGATAACAAGCCGTCCGGCCAGAGTGATCGTCGTCCCCAGGGTCGTCAGGACCGTCGCAAATCACGGGTAGCACGGGATGACGGCAATGGCGGCGGCAATCGCGGCAATGAGCGCCGCAGTCAGGGTCAGAGCCAAAGCCGCAACGACGACAATCGCAATAAGGGGCGCGGCGGCAAAGATAGTGGCTCCGGTGGTAACCGCAACCGGAACCGCAATACCGATCGCGATCAAAACGCGGACAACAACCGTGGCAGGAACCAGAACCAGCCGGCTGAGAGCGGCAGCAATGAACGGTCTCGCGGCGGCAACACCGATCCTGAACGTAAGTCTCAGGGTGGTAGCCGCAATCAGGACAAACGCAGTGAGCAATCCAGCGGCGACGAAAAGCGCAAGCGGCCGCGCCGGCAGCGCAATCGTGACGGGTCACCAACAGAGGCCCCCGCCAGCAAACCGGCAGATCGCAAAGCGGTAAAAACCGACGCGCCCGAAACCGATAAAGCCAAGCGCGTCGACAACGATCAGGACAAAACGTCCCAGAATCAGGACAGCAAGGCCCAGTCGGCCAGGTCAGCCGAAGCCAGATCGCAGAAAGGTCGCGACAGCAATGCGCCGGGTGAGAGCACGGGAGACCGTAAAGACCCATCAGCGGCAGCAGCAGAAGCCAGCCCACAATCGGCGGAAACCGACCGCAGGCCGGAACCGGCCAGGAGCGAGCACCCGGTAACAGACGCGGCGCCTGAGACGCAATCAGCCGCTGGCGATAGTGCCGTCCAGCCGGAAACGGCCGCCAACGCCACCCCGGATCATCGCCAGGCAGACACCGGTGCCGCGCACCGTGCCGAGTCAGATCAACTGGCGGCAAAACCCGCCGGCGACGGTGCAAAGCCGGAAAGTGAGAGTACAGCGCCAGCCGCTGACGCCAACGCGGATAAGGCCGGCACTGAGGCGCAAGCCGGTGCCGAGGAAGCGACATCGCAAGAGAAGCGCCGCTCCAACCGATCGGCGAATCGTCGCCCACGCAAATCTGGCACCCGCAAGGCCGATACCTCGGGCAGTGATTCCGGGGACGACAAGGCACCAGCAGACCCATCCAACAAGCCGACCACCGAAGCCGCCCAACCGGCAACGGAGAGCAAGCCGGCCGATTCGGACAAGACGCCTGAGCAGACTGCGCCCATGTCAGCAGAGGCGGCGCCCCGACCTCAGCAGGCCCACGCAGCTGAGAACACTACCACTGATGGGGCCGAGAGCGAGCCGGGCCCGACACCGGGAAAAGCGGCCGAAAAAGTCGTTGAAAAGCCCAAGGCGTCAGAGTCCCGGCCTGAGACGCCCCCCCGGGCGAATTCTGAAAAAACCGACGCACCGACGACACCCGGTCGCGCGTACAATGATCCGCGAGAGGTTCGCAAGCGCCAACAGGCCGCCAAGGCTGCCGCCGCCGCAAAGTCCGCAGAGCCTGAAACAGCGGACAAGCGCGAGGACAAGCCCGCCCAAGAGGCCTCCCCGGCTCCTGCAAGTGGTGAGTCCAGGGCAGACTCCAATTCAGAAGACCACTCCGCGCACTAACCCGTTAAACGGGGGTACCGACAGGAAGGCCAGCCGGCCTTCCTGTCGATTGTCGATTACGGCTCATTGCCAGGAGCGTTACCATGCTGTCCAATTCGGAAATCGAGTCGCTCGAAGATATTCTTTTCGCTGAACCCTGGGGGGATGACGCCCTGGACTTTTTTGGCTTTCACGGTCTGGTCTGCGCCAGTGTGGTCGGCCCTGTGCCGCTGACAACGGACGCCCTGTTCAGAATCGCCACGGGGCTGGAGTCATTACCCTCCGACGGCATTCCGGTGGCGTTCGCTCAGGCGGTTGAAAAACTGTCCAAGGGGATGGCGAACTCTCTGGATATGGGCCAGGCGCTGGAGTTGCCAGAACCGGAAGACGGTGATCCTTTAAACGCGCTGGAAAACTGGTGCGCGGGATTTGTCGATTCTTTCCTGGAAAACGAAGAAGCCTGGCTCGAAGCCGATGAGGCAGAGACGGCGGACCTGCTTGTACCCATGCTCACCCTGTCCGGACTCTACGAAGACGAAGATTTCCAACGGGTACGCGAGAGCGAAAACCTGAGTCGTCAGATGGCAGAGGCTATTCCCGACTCGCTGACTGATCTGTATCTGCTGTTTCACGCTCCGGCCTGACCAACCGGTTGCCGAAAATGGTGCCAGACCGGGCTCAATCCGTCGGGCAGTGGGGTAATCACGCCCAACTCGCACCAGGATGCGCCAGGAAAGTGAAAGTCACTGCCCTGGGATGCCAGTAGCCCCTCCCGCCGGCAAAGTTCCGCCAGAAACCCCAAATCGCCGCTCGACTGGCCAGAGGTGGACACCTCAATGCCCCGGCCACCGCTGCGACGGAAATCACTCACCAGGGATCTCAGTTTGGTCGCGGTCATCTTGTATTTGCGGGGATGCGCCAGCACCGCAACGCCTCCCGCGCGGGTGATCCAGCCTACCACGGTATCAATTTCCGGCCAGAAGGCTTTGACGTCGCCCGGTTTGCCCGCGCCCAGATAGCGCTTGAAGGCCTGGTTCTGATCTTTAACCACGCCACTTTCCACCAGCGCCCTGGCAAAATGCGGACGACCCGGCACATCACCGCCGGCCTGCGCTGTCGCCAGTTCAAGCAGCCCGGGCACGCACACCCGTTCGAGGCGTTCGGCGATGGTCCGGGCCCGGCGCCAGCGATTGTCATGCTGGCCGGCCAACGCCTGCAGGAACGCGGTTGATTCAACATCGAAGTCCAGACCGACCACGTGAATGGTCTGGCTTTTCCAGACGCAGGACAGTTCGACCCCGTTAATCATCGTGACGCCAGCCGCAGACGCGGCGCCGGCCGCCTCCGGCAGACCGTCGATGGTGTCGTGATCGGTCAATGCCAGGTGGGTGACCCCACGGGCCCCCGCGCGCTCGACGAGCTCAGCCGGCGTCAGAGTGCCGTCCGAAGCCCGACTGTGGCAGTGAAGGTCGATGCAGACGCGTCTGGCTTGAGGTATATTCACACTGTGTCCAATACGGGAATGAAGAATTCTTGTCGGGCCCAAGTCTATCAGTTTGATTGCATTCTGTACCAAGCATCCTGTATCAAGAGAGACGCCATGTATTACGCCATCATCAGTGAAGATATCGATAACAGCCTGCCCCATCGCTCGCAGGCCCGTCCGGCCCACATTGCCCGGCTTGAAACCCTGAAGAATGAGGGGCGGTTATTACTCGCTGGCCCTCACCCTGCTATTGACTCTCCAGACCCGGGCGACGCCGGCTTTACCGGCAGCCTGGTGATTGCTGAGTTCGACTCGCTGAAGGACGCGCAGAACTGGGCAGACGCGGACCCGTATGTTACAGCCGGTGTCTACAAGTCGGTGGTCGTCAAACCGTTTAAACCGGTGCTACCATAGCGCTTTATTATGAGCTTTTTGTAATCCGGTCCCGCTTGATCGATCATCGAAGTGTGCCAGAATTGCGGCTTTGACCCAAAGACTCAGGGAACTGATTTTGTGACAACTTTCCGTCTGCTTGCAATTGCGGTTTTATCGGCACTGTGCCTGCCGGTTATGGCCAAAACGGTCTACATTGATGACACGCTCTACGCACCAGTCCGTAGCGGCGAGGGCACGCAATACCGGATACTCAACAATGGCCTGAAAAGCGGGACACCCGTCGAACTGCTCGAAAAGAGTGAGTCCGGATACAGCAAGATCCGCACTCCCGACGGCACCGTGGGCTGGATAGTCTCCCGCTATCTGTCGGAGCAGCCGATTGCCCGGGATCGCCTGGTAGCCGCCAACAAAGAGCTCGAGCAGACCAAATCACAGCTTGCCGAGTTGCAGAACAAGCTGGACGCCGTTCAGTCCGAGCGCGACAATCTGGCGTCGTCCGAGAGCAACCTGGAGGATCGCACCCGGAAACTGGCGACCGAACTGGAAAAAATCAAATCCATCTCAGCCAACGCCATCACGCTTGATCAACGCAACAAGGAACTGCAACAGGCCAATCAGAAGCTACGCAGCGACATGGAGGTGATTACGGCAGAGAAGGAACGCCTGGAAGCCAAAAATGATTCCGATTTCATGCTGATCGGTGCTGGCCTGGTACTGGCAGGTATTGTTATTGCGCTGATACTGCCCGCGCTCAAGTCCTCCAAGAAACACGACACCTGGGCCTGACCTGGCGTTGACCAACCAACGCGACCGGGCCGCGCCTGGCAGGCCTGCCTCCCTTCCTCTCTGTCACACCACATGTGGTGTGACAGACTTGTCATAACCACTAAATATTCGGTGAATCTTTGTTTATATGACCGATGATTCTTTGACGGCAGGATCACCAGGCCCTATAAATATTGGAACTCACAGAGCACCTGGCGACATTGCGGAACGGACCGGGCCGTCAACGCCGCCGGGTGCCGCTCTAACGACAGGTGGATGAAATGCCGATGGCCATGAGGGACTACTCAGAGAAGCGTGACTTTCACCGGATGCGGGTGAACACCGAAGCCCAGATAACAGATAGTCACGGACATACCATTACCGGGATCTGTCGGGATTTGAGCGGAACCGGAATGCAACTGTATGTCGACGCCCCAATGGCAGCAGGAGACGAGTTACTGGTTATGCTGCCGTCAAACCGGAATGACTTCCCCCCTTTCGAATCGAGCGTCCGGGTACTGCGCAGTGAACCGGAGGGTGACGGTTTCCTGCTGGGCGCTGCGATTATCGAGATCAAGCGCTGATATCTGTTAAGCTCCGGGCCCCAGAGTAGCCCACTCCGGGGCCCATAAGGTGTCAGTCCACAGCCAGCGGCGTTCGCGAGACCACAATGCCATTGTTGTCGGCGTATACATACTGCCCCGGAAGAAATGTGACGCCACCGAAACTGACGGGAACATTCAGGTCCCCTACACCACGTTTTTCAGTTTTCCGGGGATGGGTTGCCAGGGCCTGAACACCAAGCCGGATCTCGCGAACCACATCAACATCGCGGATACAACCGTTGATAATCAGACCGACCCAACCATTACTGGCCGCTTGTTCCGCAAGCATATCGCCCAGCAAAGCCGCCCTGCGTGAACCGCCGCCGTCGACGACCATTACCCGTCCGTTGCCTGGCGTTGCGACCTGCGCCTTGAGGACGGAATTGTCTTCAAAGCACTTCACAGTCACAATTTCACCCCCGAAGGCAGCCACGCCACCAAAGTTCTGGAATCCGGGCTCCACCACAAGAATTTCCGGGTAATCGTCACACAGATCGGGTGTTACGATGGCCATGCCTGCTCTCCTGTTACTGGTCAGTCAGACGGTATCAGGCTGACACCAGTCGACTCGGTTTATGACAGCGGGGCAGCGCACTCCATAAGGCCGGTAACAAAGACCCGACACCGCCCCCCTTTCAGCGCCCCTCTTTCAGCGAACCAATTACTCGACTTTCAGCGAACCAATTACTCGACCGGTTCGTCCGCCAGGAAAAACCAGGTGTCGAGCACCGAATCGGGATTCAGGGATACGCTGTCGATACCCTGATCCATCAGCCACTTGGCCAGATCCGGATGGTCCGAAGGGCCCTGGCCGCAAATCCCGATGTATTTATCGGCTTTCTTGCAGGCCTGGATAGCGTTGGACAGCAGCTTTTTGACGGCCTCATTGCGCTCGTCAAACAAATGGGCCACGATGCCCGAGTCCCTGTCCAGCCCCAGGGTTAACTGGGTCAGGTCATTGGAGCCGATCGAGAAGCCATCAAACGACTCCAGAAACTCGTCAGCCAGCAGCGCATTGGCTGGCAGTTCGCACATCATGATGACACGCAGACCCTTTTCACCACGCTTGAGACCGTTCTCCGTCAGCAGATCAACAACCTGCCTTGCCTCGCCTACGGTGCGGACGAACGGCACCATAATCTCGACATTTTCGAGACCCATCTCCTCCCGCACTTTTTTCAGCGCCCGGCACTCGAGCTCAAAACAGTCGCGGAAGGTTTCAGAGATGTACCGCGATGCACCGCGGAAGCCAAGCATCGGATTCTCTTCGTCCGGCTCGTAAAGCGTACCGCCAATCAGATTGGCGTATTCATTGGATTTGAAGTCCGACAGCCGTACGATCACCTTCTTCGGTGTAAAGGCCGCTGCCAGGGTCGAAATACCCTCCACCAGTTTATCGACGTAGAAATCGACCGGGGAGCTGTATCCCGCAATCCGTTTTTCGACGGTCTGACGGATATCCTGCGGCAGACCGTCAAAGTTGAGCAACGCTTTGGGATGGACACCGATCATCCGGTTGATGATGAACTCCAGCCGCGCCAGCCCGACGCCCTCGTTCGGCAATGAGCGGAAATCGAAGGCCCGGTCAGGGTTCCCCACGTTCATCATGATCTTGAACGGGATGGCCGGCATGGATTCAACGGTGTTCTCTTTCAGTTCAAAATCCAGACTTCCTTCATAGATCAGGCCGGTATCACCTTCGGCGCAGGATACGGTGACATTCTGGTTTTCCTTCAGAATATCAGTCGCATTGCCGCAGCCGACCACTGCCGGAATACCCAGTTCCCGGGCAATGATCGCCGCATGGCAGGTACGCCCGCCACGATCCGTTACGATGGCGGACGCCCGCTTCATAACCGGTTCCCAGTCCGGATCCGTCATATCCGTAACCAGCACATCGCCGGCCTGCACCCGGTCCATTTCGTTAATGCTGGTGATCACCTTCACCGGGCCACTACCGATCTTGTGGCCGATGCTGCGACCCTCAACGATCACCGTGCCCTGCTCTTTCAGCAGGTAGCGCTCCATCACATTGGCTGCCACCCGACTTTTGACCGTTTCCGGGCGGGCCTGGACGATGTATATCCGACCGTCGTCACCGTCTTTGGCCCATTCGATATCCATCGGACGCTGATAGTGGGCCTCAATAATCATTGCCTGCCTGGCCAGTTCCGACACTTCGGCGTCGCTAATACAGAAGCGGTTGCGATCAGCCTGGTCGACCTTGACCGTATCAACGGAGCTGCCGGCTTCCTGCTTGCCGGCGTAGACCATTTTGATGGCCTTGCTGCCAAGATTCCGGCGCAGAACAGCCGGACGATCAGCTTCCAGCGTCGGTTTGTGTACGTAGAACTCATCCGGATTCACCGCACCCTGAACGACGGTTTCTCCCAGCCCATAAGAGGCGGTCACAAACACCACGTCCCGGAAACCGGATTCCGTATCGAGGGTAAACATCACGCCGCTGGCCGCTGTCTCACTGCGAACCATTTTCTGGATGCCAGCCGACAGGGCAACCAGCTTGTGGTCAAAGCCATGATGAACACGATAGGAAATCGCCCGGTCATTGAATAGCGACGCGAAGACTTCCTTGACCGCGGTTTTGACCTGATCCAGCCCCACGATGTTAAGAAACGTTTCCTGCTGGCCGGCAAACGACGCATCCGGAAGATCCTCCGCCGTGGCGGACGAACGCACGGCGACAGCCATACTGGGGTTATCCTTGCGCAACTGGGCATAGGACTTTTCGAGCGCGTCGTCCAGTGGGGCCGGCAACCTGGTGTCAAGGACCCACTGACGGATCTGAGCGCCCACACGCGCCAACTCGTTCACGTCGTTTACATCAAGCGCGTCCAGTGCGTCATCAATACGCTCCTTCAGTCCATCCTTGGCCAGGAACTCACGGTAAGCGAACGCGGTGGTGGCAAAACCACCCGGCACCGTCACACCTGCGTTGGCGAGATTACTGATCATTTCACCCAGAGAAGCGTTTTTGCCGCCAACCCGGTCAACGTCAGACATTCCCAGGTTTTCAAACCAGATAATGTAATCTTCCAAAGCACATCTCCCTTGAGTCTGTGAAGCAGAGGGCCGAATCATATCGAACATGAAATACTGATCACCAGTTACCCGCCGGACATATTATATGCTTGTCGGTGCGGACAACCCTCGAATTTGCCCCGTATGATACTGTAACCTGCCTGGATTACCTAGGGAGCGAATACCCAACGATGAAGCGCACTGTCTTTTTTATTTCCGACGGAACCGGACTGACGGCCGAAGCACTCGGCAACAGCCTGCTGGCCCAGTTTGAACAAATTGAATTTGAACGGGTCACGGTGCCCTACGTGGACGACATGGACAAGGCCTCGGAACTGGTGGAGCGCATCAACCTGGCCGCCTCGACCGACACTCAAAAACCGCTGGTCTTTGACACCATCGTCAACAACGACATCCGCGGCGTCATCAGTAAAGCAAACGGCTTCATGGTAGACATTTTCGGCACATTTCTGCACCCGCTGGAGACCGAACTGAGCGCGTCATCGTCGTACACGGTGGGACGATCCCATGCCATCAGCAACGAGAGCAATTACGAACGACGTATTCACGCGGTTAATTTTGCGCTGGACAATGACGATGGCGCCCGGATCCGCCATTACAACGAGGCAGATCTGATCCTCGTCGGTGCCTCCCGGAGCGGCAAAACACCCACGTGCATTTACCTGGCGCTCCAGTACGGCATCAAGGCTGCCAACTACCCGATTACCGAAGAAGACTTGCTGGACCAGCAGTTGCCTGAAGCGCTGCGGCCGCACCGGGGGAAAATCTTTGGCCTGACCATCGATCCGGAGCGCCTCGCCACGATTCGTAACGAGCGCCGCCCCAACTCCCGCTATTCCTCGGTGAAGCAGTGCATGCATGAAGTGGAAGAGATTGAGCTGATGTACCGTCGTGAACGCATTCCCTACATGAACACGACGACGTCTTCGGTCGAAGAAATATCCACCCGGATCATGGTGACCACCGGACTGAAGCGGAATCGTTGACGTGTTCCGGGCGAGTTCAGGAGGCTCACCCGGATCCACATGGCTCGACCCGGATACGGATCAGAGTTCTTCAGTGCTCAGCCCCAGGCGCTCGATCTCGGCACGATTGTCCGGACTGGTGATCACCGCGGTACTGGCTTTCTCCGGCACCAGCCACTGCGACGCGACCCGCTTGAGATCAGCAAGGGTAACCGCCAGCACCCGGGCCCGGAACCGGGCTTCCTGCTCGGCACTGCGACCAAACAGACGATTCTGGAACGCATGTCGCGCTTCACCCGCGGGTGATCGTGGTTTATCCAGTTGGCCAATCACGCCCAGGATGGACTCTTCCAGCTCCTGCGGATCGTGTTCAGTTGTCTGCAGCCAGTCCAGTGCCGCATCAAAGTCGGTCAGCGTCTCGGCCAGGCGTGGATCCCGATAAGAGAAAAACCGGAATGTCCCGTTGACGCTGTCCTGCCCGGCGCCGCCTCCATAGGCCCCGCCTTTCTCGCGGATTGCACGGTGCAGAAAACCATTGCGCAAAAAGCCGCCCAGGACCGTCAGCGCTGCGGCGTCCGGATGATCGACCGGCACCGTGCTGTAAGCCTTGGCGCAGAAATTAACCTGAGTCGAGGTCAGCCAGGCCTGACTGACGCTGTAATTGACCGGCGTCAGCTTCCAGGGGTCACCGCTTCCGGTACCTGAGTCCGGCCAGGCCGCCTGCAGATCCGCAACCATCGGACTGAGGTACTCATCTTCCCCGATCACCAGAAATTCCCGGGCCTGCGTCTGGAAGCGGGCATGCAGTGCCGCCAGCCGGTCACACAGGCGCCCCAGCTCCGCCGGCTCATTCAACGCATCATCCAGTGTCTTCAGTCCGCGAATAGCCGCCATGCCTCCCAGCCTGAACGCCAGCCAGGAACCCGGACTGAGTCCCTGGCTGGCGGCACCCATCGCCAGCGCATGACCACTGCCGGTGACGGACTGTTCACGCCGTGAGCGGATCTGGGCAATGAGTTCCCGCAGACGTTCCTGCTCATCAAAGCGTGCGCCGGCAAACACATCCTTCATCAACCGCGTCAACGCTTCCCGATTGCGCGCCAGGGCCTTGCCGTTGAGGACGAGATAACCGGACAGGTCCTGAACATCATCAATCTTGCCCCGTGCCGAGGAAAACGCCGTCAGACCACCGGACTCCGCAGACATGCGATCCTGCATCTGAAGGTAATCCAGCTCGCCGCAACCCACTTCAGTCAGACAAGTCGTATACAGCGGCAGCAATAACAGCTCTTCCTCTGTCAACGAAGGCAGAGGTACGACGATCTGTTCGTAGACCAGTCCGTTGGTGCCACGGGCGTAGAGTGTGGCCGGGAAGTCGCCGGCGAAACGGGCTTCCGGCTCTGGCAGGCTCAGTGGTACGTCGGAGAGATCCACTTTGGGCAGAATCGAGTCATCGTCCTTGCGGGTCTGGCGCTCTTCCAGGGATCGGGCACGGGCGACAATGGCTGCCGCTTCGTCGTCAGTCAGCGCAGCCTTTTTGCGGGCCAGTGCGGCCCGGATAGCGGCCTGGCGACGCTGCTCCAACTGATCATCGGGGCGTAAGGTCAGCGTCACACGATGCGGGTTGTCGAGCAGATTACGACGGATCAGCTCCGGCATATAGGCCGGGTCCCTGATTTTCTCCCGCATATCCGCCAATACCGGCTCGAGGTCCAGCAGCGCAACCGGGTCACCACCGTGAACCATTGGCGAGATTGCACTCATGATCAGTTGCAGGCCATAGGGGAACTGGTCCCCGGCAATTTCGCGCTGGTGCAGTTCAAGCTGGTGCAGAATGGCTTCCAGGCGGTCCTGACTGACACCGGTATCGACGACCTCCTGTATGACCGACTCGATCAACGTCTCGAGCGCTTCATGCTGGCCCGGCTCGCTGCCTTCAATGCCGCAGACAAAGGTCATTTCCCGGTTGGAATCTTCCAGGCCGCACAGCGGCGACGGAGAATGCCCCAGATCGGTGGTCTCCAGTGCCCGCATCAGCGGTGATGCGCTGTTTTCCAGCAGCACACTGGCCATCAGTTGAGCTTCCAGATTGGCCTGCAGGTCAAAACTGTGCCCCAGCAGCCAACCCATCACGATGTGTGTCTTGTGCCCGGTGGGCTCGCCCTCGCTGACCGCATAGGCCTGGTCAACCCGGACCGGCGCAAACAGACGCTTTTCGTCATGCACCGGAAGCTCGATGTCCTGACGTTCAAAGCGTGACAGGGCCAGAGACTCGAAGCGCTCATGATGGTCGTGGGCCGGGATGTTGCCGTAGGTGGCGAAGAAGGCGTTACTGGGGTGGTAATGGTGGCGGTAAAACCGGACCAGCTCGTCGTATTCCAGATCAACGATGTGGTCGGGCTCGCCACCGCTGTTGTAGTGATAGGTCGTGGTTCCGAACAGGTGGCTCGACAGGGTCTGCCAGAGTTGCGAGGTCGCCGAACTCATGGCCCCTTTCATCTCGTTGTAGACCACTCCGCGATAGACCAGCGGTGACCCGGGATCATCCGGCTTTTCGAACTCCAGGCGATGACCTTCCTGGGCGAAATCAAGCGGATCCAGCATGGAGAAAAACACCGAATCCAGATAGACCGACAGTAGATTATCAAAGTCCTTGCGATTTTTGCTGGCAAAGGGATAAGCGGTCCAGTCGCTGCTGGTAAAAGCGTTCATGAAGGTATTCAGGGAGCGCCTGATCATCATGAAAAACGGATCCCGCACGGGAAATTTTTCACTGCCGCAGAGCGCGGTATGCTCAAGAATATGGGCAACACCGGTGGAGTCCATGGGAAACGTACGCAAGGCGACAAAGAAAACGTTTTCATCGTTGTCTGAGGCCAGGTGCAGGTGACGTGCTCCGGTACGCCGGTGGCGGTACTCCTCGACGGTAACATTGAGCGTGTCAATGCGGTGAGTGCGCAAAAATTCAAACGCCGGGTGGACCCCGTTTTCACTGCCAGCTGTCATTCAGATATCCTGTTATTCGCCAAGGGAAAAGTCCGGAACCTGTGTCAAGGGCCTGCAGCCGGCTGCCTGTCAGTGCCGCAGGAGAATTCCAGTCGTTGCCTGTAGGTTAACACGTTGTATCGATTATCATGCAGCTATCGCCGCCCGGCGGAGATAACATAGCGAGTCCAGTCAACATACTCCGGGCCAAGGAAAACCGACCACCATGAGTCCCCAGATCAGTGACAGCCCTTCGATCTCCGGCAGCGCGTTCCAGCCCTCCGCGATTGAACAGAATCCGGCCGCTGCAGCCTATTGGGCAAGGCGCCGCCAGTTTCTCAAGGACATTCGCAATGTCCCCGAGCTACGTCGCCGCTACTGGCGCGCGCTGGCGATCTATGCGCTACGCCGGGTGCTCTGGTCCTTCGGCTTTTTCCCGCTGTTCATTGCATTCTGGGTTCCCCTGGTAATGGCCAGTTTCAACCCGGTGGTCATGGTGGCCGAACTGTTACCCTCGTTGCAAACCTTCGTCAATGCCAACCCGGAAGTTCAGGCAAATACCATCAGCACCCTGATGATCGCCTGGCTGTCGGTGGGTTTCTTCTTTCTGGTATTCGATTTTGTGCTGACGCCGTTCAAATCGCCCTATCAGTACGAAGCTGACGTCTACATGCGTTCCTGGGAACGACAACACAACCTTGACCAACTTCCGGACAAAGTGTGATAGGACCTGCAATCTGGCCAACCCGGGACACGTTCCGTTACATAATGACCATCCGAACCGCTAAGATTCATGAAGGCTGCGTCGTGAGCCCACTACAGTCGATTTACGCCTGGTGCTCGAGACCAACACCATGGTACCGCCGTTAACTGACCCCTGTTCCGGGAACAGTGTCGGAGATCTGGTGTGAGACACCCGGCCCGGGCCGACGGTCAGCAGCCAACGTCGACACGCAGGCCGGAGTATACGGACAAGAGGTTTTCCGATGGTCGATTTCAGACCGCTGCTATTCATCAACGCACTGGCCATAATGCTGCTCATCACCGCGGGTTTTGCCTCCATCCGCGATGATGCAGACTCGGCACCGGACTCCGTTGTGGCGACAGCATCCTCTGCTGACGAGAAGGCTCAGGCCGACACCGTATCCGGTCAATCGATCCAACCGGTGATATCAAACGAAACGACGGTCCCGGCGCCCTCCTCCAGGCCTGAGCCGGCAGAAGATGACAGCGAACCGGTGGACACCGGCCCCTCGCCAGCGATCAACGCGAAAACAGCGGCCGAGCAAACGGCGACATCCGCAGGCGCATCGAAACGGGCGACGTTTAACATCGCCGAAGCAACTGACAAAACACCTGAGACTGCGGCGCCGGCAGCGGAACAACCGGAAACACCGCCGCAGCCCGCCACTGGCAAACTGGTGCTACGCTCCAATGTCATCGGCGACCAGGTGCTGATCAACAATCAGCCCCGCGGCGCCACCCGTCTCGACCTTGAACTCGAACCGGGCCAGTACGATGTAGTCATTCGCAAAAACGGGTTCAAACCCTGGGCAGAAACCGTAAAGATCGCCGCCGGTGACAACCTCACCCTGCGCGGCGAACTGGAAGCGATCACCACCGTGGACTATCAGGACGGTGTCTGGGTTGGCGGCGTCAACACCGGCGACGGTACCTATACCGACAGCGATGGCCTGCGCTACAAGGGTGCATTTGTCGATGGTGAGTTTGAGGGCCGCGGAACCGCATGGTATCCGGACGGGGGTCGTTACCAGGGTGACTGGCGCAAGGGCAAACGTGACGGTGAAGGCCGCTACCGGGGCCCGGATGGTTCAGTTTATACCGGTCAGTTCAACAATGATCAGTTCAACGGCCAGGGCACTCTGACCCGCGCCAACGGCGACATACTCAGCGGCCACTGGCAGGACAACCGACTCAACGGTCACGGTTCACTGACCTCTCACGATGGCCTGCTCTATGTGGGCGGTTTCCGCAATGACCGCTTCCATGGAGAGGGTTCGCTGACCTATCCCGATGGCCGCTCATATCAGGGCGAGTTTTCAAACGGCGAATTCCAGGGCACGGGCACAGAAATCTTCGCCAGCGGAAAAAAATACCAGGGCGAGTATGTTGACGGTAAGTTCCATGGCAAAGGCCTGCTGCTCAACCCCAACGGCAGTTCGATTGAAGCGACCTTTCGTTACGGCAAACCCTACGGACAGGTCAAACTAACGACACCGGAGGGTGAAGTCTTTTCCGCACGTACCAGCGAACCGGGTGTGTGCTACCGGGAAAACAGTTATCGGGCGACCCAGTGCCCACCGCTGGATGGCTGGTAAACCTGACTGGCCGGACATACCCCGGCAAAGTCAGGACGCCCAGGGCTTTACTTTGAATGGTGTAACCGGTTGAGGTAGTAAAAGATGACTATTAAAAACGCGCTTTTGGTGGATGACTCCAAAGTCGCCCGCTTCGCCCTGAGCAAACTGCTTGAGGGTCGTGAAATGGAGGTCAATATGGCGGGCTCTGCCGAAGAAGCCCTGGATTTTCTCAACAACCATGACCGTCCGGACGTCATTTTCATGGATCATCTGATGCCCGGGATGAACGGTGTTGAGGCGACCAGGGCCATCAAGAGCAATCCGGCGACCGCCACCATCCCCATCATTATGTGTACCTCCAAAAAGTCGTCCGCCTTTATCCAGGAGGCCCGCAACTTCGGCGTTTATAACGTCCTTACCAAGCCTCCCCAGAATGACGGCCTGAACCTCGTGCTCAACCAACTGGTTCTGGACGTTCGCGATGGCAACCTGCAGGAAACCTTCGACCTGACGGAAACGGCAGGCAACGGGCAGGCAACGGAGAGCGATGTACCGGATGTACTGGACGTGCCGGACGATGCGTCGCTGGAATTGTCACCAAAGGCCGAGTCCGATTCACCCGCTGATCATCAGACATCGCCTCCGGACCGCCCTCAGGTTGTGCCACTGACCAGCGATCTGATTGAACAGATCGCCCGTTCAGCGGTAAAGACCCATATCAACAATCGCCTGCATGAACTGCTGAGCAGCCTGTTCGACGAACAGTACGATCACCTGAAACGGGCACTGGACGATGCCAATAAGAAACAGGGAGATGCCCTCGAGCAGCGACTGGCCGCAATGACGGAATCACTGGACAGTCAGATCGCCGGACTGAAACATGATGTTCTTGCCGACATTAATCTGAATCTGGCTCGGGAGTGGGCTGAGCTGAAAAAAGAGCTTGCCCGGATGGGTGGCGGGTTCTCCAGTGATCACATGGCGGAAATGAAGGACCATATCACCAGCGTACAAACCATCGACACCGAGTTCTGGCAGACCTTGCAATCTGAGGCGATCCAACAAGCTCACGAAATTTCGAGGGAAACGGCCGAAGATATTGCCCAGCGCACCATTGACCTCTACGTTTCTCAGCAACGGGTGGTTGCCTCGCGCTTCTACACCCTGGGGCTCGCCGTCAGCCTGAGCGTATTCGCCGTCGGTATTGCGTGGCTGTCAGGCCTGTTTGGTTGAGTCACGGTAGCGTCGCCAATCCGCCGGCGTATCCACATCTGCCGAGGCGCCGGGCATGATCAGCAGGCGGGCCCGGGCCTGATGCAGAGCAGCAGAAGCACCTTTGTCGCCCCGCAAAGCCATAACGGCGGGCCAGATGGCACGGGGCAGATAGGCGGGTGCGCCGGGCCGTCCACCGTAATCCGCTGCCGCCGCAATGGCTGGAGCGTTTCTGGCCGCTTCCCGTAACCGTGACAGGGCCTCCTCATCAATCAACGGCTGATCCGCCAGGACTACAAATGCGCCGGCCACAGAGGACGGCATGGCCTGCAACCCCAGACGCAGAGATGAGGCTATCCCCTCAGGCCATTCCGGGTTGAATAACCAGCGCCGGGGCTGCTGTCTGCAGCGATACCGCATCAGCGGGTAATAGCGACCGCCAATAACCCAGGTATCCGCTCCCAGACACCGCGCCTGCGCCAGGGCTCGATCCAGCAGACAGCCCTCGCCCCACGGCAACAGAGTCTTTGCCCGTCCCATGCGACGAGAAGCACCCGCAGCCAGCACCAGCACCGGTAATCCAGATCTGCCCCTCAAAGCAGTGGAACGCTCCATACACACTTCCTCAGCCGGCTGTCTTGCGATTTCCACGGGTCAGAATCGGCCTGTCCCACAGACGACACCATGGATGTTTGTTACAATCGCCATGTCTTCCATGCCCCGTAGCGGACTTCTCTGATGAACCACCTTTTCGTCGACAACCTCACCGTTATTGATTTTGCTTACCTCGATTCAAGCCGTGGCCTGGTGGGTGAAAGCTGGATCGTTGATGTGGTTCTGACGGGCGACCTGGACGAACAGGGCATGGTGTTCGATTTCAGCGCCGTCAAACGCACCATCAAGCGCGTCATTGACGAGCGCGTCGACCATCGCCTGGTCGTGCCGTCCGGGTCCCCGTCCCTGGGGCAGAACCCCGAAACGCCCGACAGCCTGGACTGGTCACTGGCCAACGGCACGCAGATTCACCACTCCGGGCCGGCAGAAGCAGTGTTAATGCTCCCCGGAACAAGGGTTGTACCCTCGGCTGTTGCCGGGTTGCTGGAGACTGAACTGCGCCGCATTCTGCCATCCAACATACAGGATATTCGCATTCATCTGCGTGAGGAAGAAATTGACGGTGCCTATTACCATTACGTCCACGGTCTGAAAAAACACCTGGGCAACTGTCAGCGCATCGCTCATGGCCACCGTTCACCGATCCGGATCCGCCGCAATGGCCGTCGCGATCCAGAGCTGGAGCGGACCTGGGCACAACGCTGGGCGGACATTTACGTGGGTTCGAAAGAAGATGTCGTAAGCCGGGACGTGGACAGCGACGGGACCGGCTACCTGACCTTTGCCTACGAGGCCAATCAGGGCGAGTTTCATCTGACACTGCCGGCCGATCGGGTGTACCTGATGCCCGGAGACACGACCATCGAACTGATTGCCGCTCATATTGCAGACCAGTGCAAGGCCGAGCTGACCGACGAGACGGTCGAGGTAAGAGCCTACGAAGGTGTCGGCAAAGGCGCCCTGGCCATTCGCTGACGACCGCCGTCAAAGGGTGCTCGGGAGAATTGCGAGATCAGCCGCTCACTTGTGTAAGGGGCACCAGGCCGGATGAGCGGTCGGTCCAGATACAAGAAAACCGCCCGAAGGCGGTTTTTTTGTTGATCGATCCGGCAGCATCTACCGGGCCCATCAGAATAGTGGCGTCCCCTAGGGGGTTCGAACCCCTGTTACCGCCGTGAAAGGGCGGTGTCCTAGGCCACTAGACGAAGGGGACTGAATGGTGGAGCCAGACGGGATCGAACCGTCGACCTCGACGCTGCCAGCGTCGCGCTCTCCCAGCTGAGCTATGGCCCCATCAACGGAGCGGTATATTAGTGATCGACCGCAGGCGCGTCAACCTTTGGGGAGCACTTTTTTGCGTAAATTCTGAAGGCCCCGGAGGACTGCTCAGAATTCGGTCAGCCTCCGGTTCGAAGTTTGCCGGTACTACAACACTGTCCACCGCCACCAGGCGATGCGAAGCTCCATAACGCCCTGCCACTGCGAACCGGCGTCGCCAACCGGCAGGTCAATCACTCTGCAGAGCCACGTATTCCTTCTCCACCCGCTTGCTTTCTTTCTTGGAGAAGCCGCCCAGCAACGTCAATGCATGACGTAGGCGGGCACGGGTCATATCCGGCCCCAACAGGGCCATGGAGTCCATGACCGACCAGGAATTGGGCGTACCGGCAATCGCCACGAAGACCGGGAACATGAACTCACCCATTTTAAGCCCCATGGCTTTGGCCAGGCCCTTGACGTCGGCAAAAATACGTTCTTTGGTCCAGTGTCGCTGGGCTTCGAGCCGCCACAGCGTAAATTGCAGAATCCGCCGAACCTGGTCCCCATCGAGCTTGCTGTGCTCGAACTGTTCCACGGTCAGCGACAACATTCCAGAGAACATGAAGGCGGTCATGGGAGCGACATCGCTGAACAACTCTGCCCGGCTCTGTACATGAGGCACCAGTGCACTCAGAGCCTGCTCATTGAACCACCAGTCTTTCAGGCGGGCGACAAACTGAGTCTCGGTCAGGTCTTCCCTCAGCCACAGACCATTAAGCCAGCGCAGTTTCTCGATATCAAAAATCGGCCCACCCAGAGAGACCCGCTGGATATCGAACTGTTCGACCATCTCACTGACAGAAAACTTCTCGCGCTCATCCGGCATCGACCACCCCATACGACCGAGGTAGTTGATCACCGCTTCCGGCAGAAAGCCCATTCGTTCATAGAAGTTGATACTGGTCGGGTTTTTGCGTTTGGACAACTTGCTCTTGTCCGGATTGCGTAGCAGCGGCATATGGCACAGCACCGGCATATCCCACCCGAAGTACTCGTACAGTAACTGGTGCTTGGGCGCCGAATTAATCCACTCTTCCCCGCGCAGCACATGGGTGATGGCCATCAAATGGTCATCAACCACATTCGCCAGATGATACGTGGGCATGCCGTCTGATTTAAGCAGAATCTGACAATCCACCTGCCCCCAGTCAATCTCGATCTCGCCACGGAGCATGTCGTTGATCCGGCAAACGCCTTCTTCCGGTACTTTCATCCGGATCACGTGAGGCTCGCCCGCCGCAAGACGGCGCTCAACCTCCGCCGCAGGCAACTCCAGATCGCCTTTGATACCGGGGTTCAGGCCCCTCGCTTTGCGCTCTTCACGGATAACGTCCAGCTCTTCCGGTGTGCGAAAGCAGTAAAAGGCGTGCCCCTTCTCCACCAGTTCCAGAGCGTACTGACGATAGTCGTTGCGCCGCTCTGATTGTCGATACGGACCGTAAGGGCCGCCAACATCCGGCCCTTCATCCCACTCCAGTCCCAACCAGCGCAGGGCCTGGAGAATATCCTGCTCGGACTCCGCCGTGCTGCGCGCCTGATCGGTGTCTTCAATCCGAAGAATGAACTGGCCGCCGTGCTGGCGCGCGAAACACAGGTTGAACAGCGCCACATACGCTGTGCCCACATGAGGATCTCCCGTGGGGGACGGTGCGATTCGGGTACGTACGGTCATGTCGGATTCCTGTTTGACGGCTGCCGGACCAACAGCTCGTGTGTGTTAAGGCAGGCATTATAACGGCCTGACGGCAATTTCACATAAGTCGCCGCCGACTTCACCTGACGCCGCAACTGTTATATTATAACGTTTCACGAAATTTATCCGGAGCGCCCACCGATGCCGACCTACCGGCCGCGTAACCAATATTTTTTGCCGATCTTGCTGATGCTGTTGTTCAGCGGTCCGAGCAAAGCAATGACCCTGGTGACCTCGATCAAACCCGTGGAATTACTGGTACGAGCAATAGCAACCGACGATATGCAGATCCAGTCACTGGTTCCCGCCGGCGCCAGCCCGCATACCTACCAGTTGCGCCCGTCAGATCGCCGTCGCCTGGCAAACGCCGCAGCCATATTCTGGATCGGACCCGATATGGAAACCTTTCTGGCACCAATGTTCGCAAGCGTGGAGCTCGCAGCCCGCAGCCACCCGCTGGAACCAGACGACGCCTCTACCGACACAACACCGGACACCGGACATACCGATTCCCATGAACACAACCCACACCTCTGGCTGGACCCGGAACAGGCCCGCACGATGGTTCGACGTATCTATCACGTGTTAATCACCCTACCCGGCGCCAACCGTCCCCAGCTTGAACGGAACCTGGCCGACTTCGAGGCAAAGCTCACGCAACAGGAAACCCGCCTGAGGAACGAGCTGAAGCCCGCCAGGCGCCTGGCGCTGTTCACCTATCATGATGCCTTCCGGCTTTACGCGGCGTTTTACGACCTTGATATCCGGGGTGTTCTCAGTCCGACGCCCGACCGCTCACCGGGAGCCCGTCAACTGGCCGACATTCAAACTCGCTTGCGCTCGGCCGACCACCCTTGCGTACTGGTCGAGCCGCAATTTAATCGCCAGCACTGGGCCGCCATCAGCGAGGGCCTGGCCGTTCAGCGCAGCACCTGGGACCCGCTGGCGACCGCTATCAGCGGGTCCCGCGACGGCTACCTGGCCTTTCAGCAGTCACTCGCAGATGCGGTACTGGCCTGCCTACCAGAGCAGGCCCAGTAACAGCGGCATCGTGATCATGGCCAGCAGCGTCTGGCCACTGATGATCCCGGCCATCAGGGGCGCATCGCCCCCCAACTGACGGGCCAGAATGTAGGCAGACGTCGCGGTGGGCAGAGCTGCGAGCAGGACAGCGACCCGAAACATCAGTCCATCGAAGCCGAGCAGCAACGCAAGCCCGGCCGTCATGGCCGGAAACGCCATCAGCTTGAGCACAGATGAAAAGATAAACGGCATGGAGGCGCCACGCAGCGCTTTGAGGTGCAGGCCGGCCCCCACCGTCATCAACCCCATTGGCAAGGCAAGATTACTGAGCGGCTTGAGGATGCTGCCAATCAGCGGGTGGAAACCAATCTCGAAAAAACTCCACACGGCACCGATAACGGAACCGACAATCAACGGATTGGTCACAATGGCCCTGAAAACCGGCCGGAGTGTTACCGGGTCATCTGACGCCACCAGCGAGAACATCAGAATACAAAGCAGATTCAGCAGCGGCACCATGATCGCAATAGCGATAGCCGCCAGCGACAGGCCTTCGTCCCCCAGCAACATCCCGCCGGCCGCGAGGCCCACGTAAGAATTGAACCGGATGGCACCCTGAAATACCGATGAGTAGACCGGGCCCGGCCAGCGCCAGAACCATTGCACGGCAGCCAGCACAAGCGTCATGGCCAGCAGCATCGAACCGATCAGCATCGCCATATCCGCGTAGGAAGAAGCGGGTAATCTAGCCTGCCCCAGTTTGACCACCAGCATGACCGGAAACAGCACGTAATAGGTGAAGCGCTCCGCCAGCGGCCAGAAATCGCCCCCCGGGAAGTTCAGACGCCGGAAGATATGCCCGAGCATGATCAGAACAAAAACCGGCAACAGAGCCTGCACCATCAGGGGCATACGAAAAAACTCCGGGATTCGGGGACGACAGACTGAACGCCCGTGATCAGGAAGCTATGGAGGATAACAAAAGCCCTGCAAATCGTCTTCTGGTCCAAGGAACCTCTGATCAAGTCTATTGGCGATTCCGGCTCTCCCTGAAAATCGGCTTTCCTGACGATAAACGGACTTTTTGGCGACCTCAGGGCTCGGATATCGCTTATCAGCCAGAGCTGGCCCAACAAACCATCGCAAGCGCTTTCCTGATAGAATTCACTCCGAAAGCAGTGGATTGTCGCGAAAAACCAAAGCCATCGATGAAGGTTCTAAGGAACCCGTCACTGACACAGATCGTGTTGCTGCAAATCACTTGCCGTAGCACGCCGGTAGCACCGAGGTCAGAAAACCTCTTGGAATTGAGCAATTAATGAGCAATACAGCACCCTCAGAACATAGCCTGACCATCAGCGAAGCCCCTGTAAAAACTGGGCCTGGGCCCTCCCGTCGGTTCTGTGTGGCCCCAATGATGGACTGGACCACGCTCCACTATCGTTACCTGGCGCGTCAGTTGAGCCGCCATGCCCTGCTGTATACGGAAATGGTAACCACCGGTGCGCTGGTTCACGGCGATACAGATCGGTTTCTGCGACATGACCCGGCGGAATATCCACTGGCGTTGCAGCTTGGTGGCAGTCATGCGGGAGAACTGGCTCACTGCGCTGAGCTGGCCGAGCAATACGGCTTCAGCGAAGTGAACCTGAATGTCGGTTGTCCCAGTGACCGGGTTCAGAACAACCTGATCGGTGCCTGCCTGATGGGACACCCGGAGATCGTTGCCGAGGGCGTTCGGGCCATGCAGGCGGCGACCAGCCTGCCGGTCACGGTAAAGCACCGGATCGGGATTGATGGCCGCGAAAGCTGGGACGACCTCTGCGACTTCATGGACACGGTCGCCGCCGCCGGCTGCCGGACGTTTATCGTTCATGCCCGGATCGCCATTCTGAGCGGGCTCAGTCCCAAGGAAAACCGTGACATCCCACCCCTGAAATACGACTGGGTCTATCAGCTCAAGGCACGCTACCCGGAACTTGAGATCATCATCAACGGTGGCATCAAGAGCTTTGATGACTGTGACCAGCATCTGCAAAGCACGGATGGCGTCATGCTCGGCCGAGAGGCCTACCACAACCCGTGGATGCTCGCCGGGGTGGACGAACGCTTCTACGGTGAGCAGCCGTCCAGCCGCACCCGTCATGACGTTCTGCGCAGCCTGTTTCCGTTTATTCAGGCGGAACTGGATCGTGGCGTTTTTCTCGGACACATCAGCCGCCATCTGCTGGGGCTGTTCCATGGCTGCAAAGGCGGTCGCCAATTCCGCCGTCACATCAGCGAAAATGCACACAGGCCCGGGGCGGGACTGGAGGTTATTCAGGCGGCCATGGCCCGGGTTCCAGAGAAAATCGGCGAACCTGTCCCCGCGTGACGTCAGGGGCCAGCCTGAAAGGGGATGCTGGCAATTTCGTCCTGACAGGCCGTTCGGTATCTGGCCCTGCCACCCCGGGCGGACAATCCGGTGCCGCATATCGGTCCCGGAAAGCTTTCATGCCGCGCCAAAACAGGCCATAACATGACTCCCTGTTAATCCATTGGCGTCTTGTTCCGGTCAAATCCGCCGGTTATTGTAGGGCTATGGACTGTCAGGTTTTACGGGCATGCATCCGAATGCCCTCGGCTTATCCGCCTGCCTGCCAAAATAAAACCGATCAGGATGACGATGCCCATGACGAGCAACAAACTTGAGCAACTCAAACGCATGACCACGGTGGTCGCCGACACTGGTGATCTCGACGCTATTGCCCGGTGGCAGCCCGAAGATGCAACGACCAACCCGTCTTTGCTGCTCAAAGCGGCCGCTTCCGACGCCTACCGGCCAATGCTGGACAGTGCCATCAACGAAGCCCTCGCGATGACCGGTAATGAGCAGGAGCAATTGGGTTATGCCACTGATTTGCTGGCAGTCATGGCCGGGGAGAAGATACTCAAACTGATACCAGGCGTTGTTTCCACAGAAGTCGACGCCCGCTTGTCGTTCGATACCGGTGCCACCCTCGCACGAGCTCGTCGACTGGTAGAACTTTACGACCGCCGGGGCGTCGACCCCGGCCGGGTACTGATCAAGATTGCCTCAACCTGGGAGGGCATCCGTGCCGCAGAGCAACTCGAACGGGAAGGCATTCGCTGCAACCTGACCCTGCTGTTCTCCTTTATCCAGGCAGCCGCCTGCGCGGATGCCGGTGCTTTTTTGGTGTCACCCTTTGTCGGCCGGATTCTGGACTGGCATCTGGCCCACAGCGACAAAACCGCATTTGCACCCGATGACGACCCCGGGGTGCGCTCGGTGACACGGATCTACAACTATTTCAAAGCCAACCGTTACGACACCGTGGTGATGGGTGCCAGCTTCCGCAATACCGGTGAAATCGAGAGCCTTGCCGGTTGCGACCGCCTGACCATCAGTCCGGCATTGCTCGAGTCGCTGCGTGACGATACCGGAGAGCTGCCGCGGCGCCTGTCGGCCAGTCACCCCCAAAGCGCGGACACGCCCCGAACCATCAACGAAAACCTGTTCCGCTGGGAGTCCAACGAGGACGCCATGGCCACCGAAAAGCTGGCGGAAGGCATCCGCAAGTTTGCCGCCGACCAGATCGAACTGGAAAACCGGGTGCGCCGGCTCGCCAGCGCCGCCTGACTGGGTCGGGGCACCACGAGCCGGCCGTGATTCCGCCAACCAGGAGAGTGCATGATCGAATTGCTGAAGAACCTGTTTACCGGAGACAGTGACGCCAGCCGCGCCACGGACATGCCCGATAACCGCAAGCTCGCGATTGCCGCCACTGCCCTGATGGTACAACTGTCCCGGGTTGATCGTAATGAGGACGAGCGGGAACTGCAGGCCATTGTGGACTGCGCTGTCGAGGCCCACGAAGTCACCCCGGAAGATGCCCGGGCCATACTGGACAACGCCCGCAGTCAGGCTGACGATGCGACCTCGCTGTATGAGTTCACCGGCCAGTTGAATGATATGCTCGATCAGGCTGGTAAACGGCGAATACTTGAGAGTATCTGGCGGGTGGCATTTGCAGACGGGCGGATCGACAAGTACGAGGAGCACATGATCCGCCGTATGGCCGACCTGTTGCACCTCAACCACCGTGAATACATGGAAAGCCGGTATCGGGCCGAACAGCCCCGCTCAACGTAAAGGAAAGCGCTATGCTAGCTATTTTGCATCCTGACACGCCCCTGGACAGCGATGCCTATCGCCAGACCATGCATTTCCTGGAGAACCTTCCCGGTGTGTCAGTACGGGTTCATGAGGTTCAGGGCGCAAGCCAGAAACTGACAGAAGTCTATCTACTGGGCGACACCAAATCTCTGGACCGGGATGAAATTGCCGCGCTGCCCGCTGTTGAGCGGGCGATCCGGATCTCTGAAGACTACCGGATACTCGGTCGCCACCATGACGACCAGCGTCAGAACGGATTTACCTACAACGGCGTGACATTTGATCAGCAGAATCTCAACGTGTTTGCCGGCCTGTGTGCCGTGGACACCCCGGAGCACGTTGACATCATGATGCGGGCCCTGAGTGAGCATGGTCAGCAATGCACTCGCATGGGTGCCTACAAGCCCCGCACCAACCCTTATTCCTTTCAGGGACATGGCAGCGCCTGCCTGCCCTGGGTGTTTGAAACCGCGGGCAAGCATGGCATCAAGGTTATCGCCATGGAGATCACTCATGAGAGTCATATCGAGGAAATTGATCAGTGCCTGGAAAAGCTTGGAAGACCGACTGGCGTCATGCTGCAGGTAGGCACCCGAAACACCCAGAATTTCGAACTACTGAAATCGATCGGACGCCAGAGCATCTACCCGGTGCTGCTGAAGCGTGGCTTCGGAATCACTCTGAATGAGTCCTTGAACGCCGCCGAGTACCTGGCCAGCGAAGGCAATGCAAACGTCGTTTTCTGTCTGCGAGGCATGAAGACCGACGCCGGTCAGCCACACCGGAATATGGTCGACTTTGCCCACGTGTCCACAGTGAAGCGCCTGACTCGCATGCCGGTCTGTATCGATCCTTCTCATTCTGTCGGCAGTCGTGAGCGCGCACCCGACGGTCTTCTGGAGGTGACACACGCCACCGCACAGGGAATTATTGCCGGCGCCAACATGGTATTGGCGGATTTCCATCCGAAACCCGAGAAGGCGCTGGTGGATGGTCCCCAGGCTCTGCTCATGTCTGAATTGTCGCCTTTTCTTGCGGATATTCAGCTTTGTCACGACACCTGGAAGGAGAGACAACGCCTGTACTCGGCCTCGTCCCGGACTGAAGCGACATGATTGTATACGGCCATCGGGGTGCGAAAGGTGAGGCTCCGGAAAATACATTGGCGGGATTTTGTTATGCCTACGGTAATGGCACCCGGCATTTCGAGCTGGATCTGGTGCTTTCCGGGGATGGTCTGCCCGTCGTCATTCACGACCTGACCATTGACCGCACAACCGGAAAAAGTGCCAAAGTGGCTGACTACTCAGCGGCCGATCTGGCCGTGTTGGATGCCCGCAAGAACACGACCACCTGGTCCAGACCAGCCGGAATTCCTTCACTGACTGACGTGATCGCAGCCTGTCCTGACTTCACGCACCTTCAACTGGAGGTCAAGACGGACAGCCGCCAGAGACTCAACGTCCTCTGTAACCGGCTGACCGAACTGATCCAGAAAAACGATCTGATCGAGCGGGTGGCCATTACATCGGCCGATACCTGGTTCCTGCAGGAAACCAGACGCCGTGATCGCCATATCAAAACCGGGCTGGTAGCAGACAAACGCTTCCCGAATCCGGCCAGTCTGGCCGCGCGCCTGCACTGCGATTTTCTCTGTCTGAACTGGCGAATCTGTTCAGCAAGCCTTGTGGAAACCGCCCATCAGCGCAACATTCACGTGTCTGCCTGGACCGTCAACCGAATACAGGACATGCTGGAACTGGAAAAAAAAGGCATCGACAGCGTTATCACTGATTACCCGACCAGTACCCGAATCTACTTCGACAATCGCGCTACTCGGGGCAACCTGCGGCTCCCGGGACGTCTCGACAAGGATACCGACGATCAAATGACTGCAAGCTGAGCCCACCGTTCAGTTTGCACGACCGGTCAAAAAATACGATTCAGCCCATTCAATGCCGCGACCCGGTAGGCCTCAGCCATGGTGGGATAATTGAACGTGGTATTAATGAAGTAATTCAGGGAATTGGCATCACCAGCCTGGTTCATGACGGCCTGACCGATATGCACGATTTCAGCCGCCTGGTCACCAAAGCAATGAATACCGAGAATTTCACGGGTCTCACGGTGAAACAGGATCTTCAGCATGCCGACGGCTTCGCCGGTAATCTGAGCGCGAGCGAGATCCTTGAAGAACGCCTGACCGACTTCATAAGGCACTCTGGCCTCGGTCAACTCGCGCTCGGTCTTGCCCACTGAACTGATCTCCGGAATAGTATAGATCCCGGTGGGAACGTCAGACACGTAACGGAAGTGATCGTCCTTGACGATGTCTGACGAGGCCGAACGGCCCTGATCATAAGCGGCGCTCGCCAGGCTCGGCCAGCCAATGACGTCACCGGCGGCGTAGACATTCGGGACCTCGGTACGATAGTGCTCATCCACCGTCAGTTGACCGCGGCCGTTGGGCGTCAGCCCGATGTTCTCAAGCCCGAGCCTGTCGGTGTTGCCGGCGCGGCCATTACACCACAGGAACGCATCCGCACGAATTTTTTTGCCGGATTTGAGCGACAGCACCACACCCTGATCATCGCCATCCACGCGCTCATACTGCTCGTTATGCCGCACCAGCACTCCATTGTTGCGCAAGTGATAGCTCAGCGCATCGGATATCTCATCATCCAGGAACGTCAGCAGGCGATCACCGGGATTGATCAGATCCACCTTCACACCCAGGCCGGCAAAAATTGACGCATACTCACTGCCAATGACACCGGCTCCGTAAATAATAAGGGTCCGGGGGGTATGCGACAGATCAAGAATGGTATCGCTGTTGTAAATACGACGGTGACGGAAATTCACATCCGGCGGCAGATAAGGCCGGGAGCCGGTAGCAATAACGACGCTTTGGGTATGGAGGATTTCTTCTCCGCGATTGCTCCGAACCTCGATGCGGTTAGCGTCGAGAAAACAGGCCTGGCCATTGATCAGCGTCACCCGGTTGCGGGCATAGAACTGGGTCCGCAACTTGACCTGCTTGCCGATCACTTTCTGGGCGTTTTGCAGCACCCGGGGGAAAGAAAACCAGCGCGGCTCGCCGATGTCCCTGAACATTACGTTGGTATTGAAGGTAATAATCTGCTTGACCGAGTGCCGGAGCGCCTTGGACGGAATGGTACCCCAGTGCGTGCAGTTGCCTCCAACCGCACGTTTGTCCTCAATGACCGCAACCCGCTTGCCGCTCTTGGTCGCATTCATCGCGGCCCCTTCACCGGATGGACCTGCACCGATGACCACGAGGTCGTAATGATGTTCTGCCATGGGCACAGTCACTCCTTGCCTGAATGCGGGATGAAGAATGCATGGAGGACACGCATCCGCTCGTCACAAACCCGTGTCGATCCCCGTTCTGTGATTCCGTACCGATCAGGGCAACGGAGCGTGGTTTACCGGGGAGATTTATGTGGCTGCTGATTCTCGGCGTTATAGGCCAGCCCCTGTCGGTCAGGTCCTGCCGCCACCCGCTCGTTCTCTTCCTCGCATTTTTTTGTATCACCACCGCAGATATCACAGGCGCCGTCCAGGCCCAGGGCGCCAATGCCACCACAGGTGCCACTGATGGGCTTGCGCCCGAGGATGACACCAATCGACATCGCGAACACCAGAATGCCAACAATCAGAAAAACCAGTAGAAAGGTACTCATCAGTGACCTCCTTGATCGGCCAGGTACGATGTGAACGCCGGTGTGTAATGGGTTTCAAAACCGGTGTCCGTCCGTACGATAAAATAAACCGCAATATTTTCACGGGTCGCCAGCGCCGATGCTTTTTCGTAACCCATTACGTCAAAGGCGGTGGCCAGCGCATCCGCGTCGGTACAATTATCTGTAATCACCGATACGG
Organism: Marinobacter sp.; assembly: GCA_030149475.1. Classification (GTDB taxonomy): domain Bacteria; phylum Pseudomonadota; class Gammaproteobacteria; order Pseudomonadales; family Oleiphilaceae; genus Marinobacter. The sequence goes on along the minus strand of JASBRL010000096.1, from coordinate 41,936 downwards.
ACGCCAGGTTGTGGGTGATGGGTTTGCCCGTATCAGGATCTATTGTATGCGAGTAGCGATGGCCATTGGATTCGTAATAGTTCCGATAGTCTCCGGAGGTGGCCATCGCCTTGTCGTTCAGTACAACCACGCGGTTGATCTGACGAGTACCGGAATCCGGCTGCTCGATGGCCAGGCGCCACGCCTGGCCATCGGGTTTGTGCCCGCTGACTCGAACCTCGCCGCCAATTTCGACCAGATAGTCATCGACACCCGCATCGGTCAGGTAACGAGCAACCTGGTCAACCCCAAAACCCTTGGCGATGCCAGACAGGTCCAGGTATTGATGGGAACTTGCCCGGATCGCAGGCGGTTGCTCCCGCAATGTCAGTTTTTGATAGCCTGTGCCCGCCAACACCCTGGCCAGAGTCTGGTCATCCGGTATCTGATCCGGGCGTGCGTCGGGGCCAAAGCCCCATAAATTGACCACCGGACCTATGGTGATATCGAACGCACCATCACTTAACCGGGATACGCGCTGCGCATCGGAGAGCACCCGATACATCGGCGCTGAAACCGCAAACCAGTCAGACTGGTCTTCAGTTTGATTGAATTTCGATAGCTCAGAGTCCTTGCGATAGGTGGACATCGAGGCATCAACGTCGTCCAGTGTGCGGGTGATCCCCTTGGACAGAGCCTTGAGCCGTTCCTTGTCATCGGACATCACCACACTGATGTGATATTCCGTGCCGAACACGGGTCCGGAAATCTCCCAGACCTGCCGGTCCGGCTTAAACGAACAGCCTGCCAGGGCGGCCATGACAAGGGTCATGACCACCAGGGCGGGCCCGATCAAGCGGTTTGTCATGCGGCTGATCTAACCCCCGAAATCATCCAGCATGATATTCTCGTCCTCGACGCCGAGGTCCTTGAGCATCTTGATGACCGACGCGTTCATGATCGGCGGCCCGCACATGTAAAATTCGCAGTCTTCCGGCGCCGGATGGTCCTTCAGGTACTGCTCATAGAGCACGTTATGGATGAACCCCGTCGGCCCCTGCCAATCGTCGTTGGGCTGAGGGTCGGACAAAGCCACATGCCACTCAAAGTTCTCATTGTCTTTGGCCAGCTCATCAAAGTCTTCAACGTAGAACATTTCGCGGACACTGCGGGCGCCGTACCAGAAACTGATTTTTCGATCCGAATTCAGACGTTTGAGCTGATCAAAAATATGCGATCGCATGGGCGCCATACCCGCGCCGCCGCCAATGAACACCATTTCTGCACGGGTCTTCTTGGCAAAAAACTCGCCGAAAGGCCCGAACACGGTCAGTTTGTCACCGGGCTTGAGGTTGAATACGAACGTCGACATGATGCCGGGTGGATGATCGGTTCCTGGCGGCGGTGTCGCAATGCGGATATTGAATTTCAATACCCCTTTTTCTTCCGGGTAGTTGGCCATGGAATAGGCGCGAATGACCTCTTCGCGGTTGGTCGCCTTGTATCGCCAGATATCGTGTTTGTCCCAGTCTTCGTGGAACTCTTCTTCCACGTCGAAATCCTTGAAATCAATATCGTAGGGTGGGCATTCCAACTGGACATAACCACCGGCGCGGAAGTCGACTTCCTCACCTTCGGGTAACTCGATGATCAGTTCCTTGATAAACGTGGCCACGTTGTGGTTCGACTTGACCGTACATTCCCATTTCTTGACGCCGAAGAACTCTTCCGGCACCTCGATCTTCATATCCTGCTTGACCGGAACCTGACATGACAACCGCCAGCCTTCCTTTTCTTCACGGTTGGTGAAGTGGGTTTTCTCAGTCGGCAGCATCGCGCCGCCACCTTCCAGCACCCTGCAGCGACACTGGGCGCAGGTTCCGCCACCGCCACAGGCAGAGGACAGGAAAATGCCGTTACCGGCCAGCGTGCCCAACAGCTTGCCACCCGCTTCCGTAGTGACCTGGTGCTCCGGGTCATCGTTGATCTCGATGGTCACGTCACCGGTACTGACCAGCCTTGACCGGGCCGCCAGGATGATAGCCACGAGCGACAATACAATAACGGTGAACATGACCACGCCAAGTATGACTTCTGTATTCATGGTCTCGCCTTTTTATTAACCAGATCAATCGGGGCCAATCAGAGTGACACGCCGGAGAAGGACATAAACCCGAGCGACATCAAGCCCACGGTAATGAAAGTGATGCCGAGCCCCCGCAACCCTTCCGGCACATCACTGTATTTTAGCTTCTCGCGGATACCCGCCAGTGCCAGGATAGCAAGGGCCCAGCCGGCGCCGGCGCCAAAACCGTAGACTACGCTCTCACCAAAGGTGTAATCACGCTCAACCATGAACAGAGAGGCACCCATAATGGCGCAGTTTACGGTAATCAGGGGCAGGAACACCCCCAACGCGGCGTAAAGCGACGGAATGTACTTGTCCAGAATCATTTCCATGATCTGCACGATGGCGGCGATAACACCGATGTACGTCAGTAGCCCCAGAAAGCTCAGGTCCACGTTCGGCAGGCCGGCCCAACTCAAGGCGCCTTCCCGCAGGATACTGTTATAGATCAGATTATTGACCGGAACCGTGAGAGTCAGAACAACAATGACGGCCACACCCAGGCCGGCGGCGGCTTCGATTTTCTTGGACAGCGCCATGAAGGTACACATTCCCAGAAAGAAGGCCAGGGCCATGTTTTCTACGAAGATGGCCTTGATGGCCAGGCTGATATAATACTCCATCAGAAGGCCTCCTTCACTTTATGACGGGACAGCTTGAAATCCGGTGCTTCAACCTGCTCCGGTTTGGCCGCCCGCAATGCCCATATAATCAGCCCGATGATAAAGAAAGCGCTGGGCGGTAGCAGCAACAGACCGTTCGGCACATACCAGCCACCATCATTTACCGCCGGCAGAATGGTGATACCCATGAGCGAACCCGAACCAATCAGTTCGCGGAAAAAAGCCACCACAACCAACAGCACGGAATAGCCGAGACCGTTCCCGATTCCGTCAAGAAAGCTCAGCACCGGGCCATTATTCATGGCAAACCCCTCAGCCCGTCCCATGACAATACAGTTGGTAATGATCAGACCGACAAAGACCGACAACTGTTTGCTTATTTCGTAGGCGTACGCTCGCAGCACCTGATCCACCACGATAACCAGCGACGCGATGATCGTCATCTGGACGATGATCCGGATACTGTTCGGAATTTGCTTGCGCACCAGCGACACGGCCATGTTTGAGAAAGCGGTCACCAGGATAACGGAAAGAGCCATAACCAGGGTCACGCTCATGCTGCTGGTCACCGCCAGCGCCGAGCAGATGCCCAGAATCTGCAACGCAATGGGGTTGTTGTTCAGAATCGGTTCAAACAGAACCTGTTTTGCAGTGACTTCGGCCATAATCAGACCTCCCCTTGACGAAGTTTTTTCAGGAACGGCGCAAAGCCTCGCTCGCCCATCCAGTAATTCACCAGATTTTGCACCCCCCGACTGGTCAGGGTTGCGCCAGACAGTGCATCTACCTTATGTTCCACGTTTTTGGCGTCGGGGCTGACACCGCCCTTCACCAACTGGATCTCGGGGTCGGCCTTATTCTGGCCATACACTTTTTTGCCAATCCAGAGCGCTTTCCACTTGGGATTATCCACTTCCCCCCCCAGGCCGGGGGTTTCGCCCTGCTTGTAAAAGCCCAGACCCTCGATGGTATTGGCGTCTCCCTTCAGCGATATGAACCCGTACAGCGTCGACCACAGACCGTAGCCATGGATAGGAAGCACCACGCGCTTAACGTTGCCGTTCTCCTTCAGCACAAAAATTTTCGCCACATCCGGCCGACGTTTGATGCCCGCCATGTCCTTGGTGGGCGGAATTTTCTCTGACAGGTCGGGGTCAGACGCTGCCCTGTACTGGTCGTACTTCATCGGGTCTTTGACGCCAACGGCCTCGGGTTTAACGTACTCTCCAGTATCCAGATCCACAAGCCGCACCTGAAACTGACTGAACGTTGATTCGATCTGCTTCTGACTCATGCCGGGCGTCAGCATGCCTGCGGCGGACAGGATATTGGTCTTGATATCAAGATTCTGATTGGTCACCTGAGCTGGCTTGAGCATCACCGCCGCGGCGGACACAACAACGGAGCAGACGATAGACAGCGCCAGCGCAACGACAATGGTTTTCGAGACAGTTTCCTTGGGTTTAGGCACGGGCAAGCCTCCGTTTGATGTTGGCCTGAACAACATAGTGGTCCATCAGCGGGGCAAACAGATTACCAAACAGGATGGCCAGCATAATGCCCTCGGGAAACGCCGGATTTACAACCCGAATCAGCACGGTCATCAGTCCGACAAGAATCCCGAAACACCACTTGCCGGTGTTGGTCATCGCCGATGACACCGGATCAGTTGCCATGAACATCATGCCAAAGGCAAAACCACCAACAACCAGATGCCAGTGCGGCGGCACGTTGAACATCGGGTTGGTGTCCGAGCCGATTGCGTTGAGCAGCAGACTGGTACCCACCATGCCCAGCAGCACGCCGCCGACAATGCGGTAGGAAGCAATTTTCATCACCAGCAGGATCACCCCGCCGATCAGCACGGCCAGGGTGGACGTCTCACCCATGGAGCCCTGGATGGAACCAAGAAACGCCGACATCCAGCCGATGTGCTGTTGCAAGGCCTCAACGCCGCCACTGGCGGCCCAGCTCAGGGCAGTGGCACCACTGAAACCGTCAACCGCCGTCCACACCTGATCGCCGGAAATCTGCGCAGGATAGGCAAAGTACAGGAAAGCACGGCCCGCCAGCGCCGGATTCAGGAAATTCTTGCCGGTCCCGCCAAACACTTCCTTGCCGATGACGACACCGAAGCTGATCCCCAGCGCCACCTGCCACAAGGGAATGGTGGGCGGACAGATCAGCGCGAACAGAACCGAAGTTACAAAGAAGCCTTCATTAACCTCATGGCGTCGAACGGTCGCAAACAGGACCTCCCAGAAGCCACCAACGATAAACGTCGCGGCATAGATGGGCACAAAGTAGGCAAGACCATAGACCATGTTGTCCCACACGCTGCCCGGATTGTTACCCGCCAGCGCGCTGATGAATGCGGTCCGCAGGCCGCCGTCTCCCATCATGGCATCGGGATGACTGGCCAGGAAGCTGTTCGCCTGATAGCCAATGTTCCACATGCCAAAGAACATCGCCGGAAAGGTACACAGCCACACCGTTATCATGATGCGTTTCAGGTCAACCCCGTCGCGCACATGGGCGGTGGCCGAGGTCACCCGACCGGGTGTATAGAAAATGGTGTCGACGGCTTCATACAGCGCATACCAGCGCTCATATTTGCCGCCCTGTTCGAAGTGGTGTTCGATGCCGTCGAGAAACTGTCGGATAGCCATCAGATTAGCCCTCGATCTCAATTCGGGTCAGATTCTCGCGAAGAATCGGGCCATATTCATATTTACCCGGACACACAAAGGTGCACAGGGCCAGATCCTCTTCGTCCAGTTCGAGCGCGCCCAGTTTCTGCGCCATTTCCGTATCACCGACAATCAGCGACCGGAGCAGTTGCGTAGGCAGAATGTCCAGCGGCATGACCTCCTCATAGGCCCCCACCGGAACCATCGCACGCTCGCTACCATTGGTGGTGGTCGTAAAGTCGAACAATCGCCCGCTCATCAGTTTCGACAGATAGATGTTGAGCACCGAGAACTTATTGGTCCCCGGCGACAGCCAGCCCATGAATTCGCGCTTGTCGCCTTCTTCGAGGACCGACACCTGATTGGCAAACCGACCGAGATAGGCGCAGGGGCCCGCGCTGCGGCGACCACCGAAAACAGAACCGGAGATAACCCGCACGTTACAATCGGTGGCGACTTCGCCCTCCATCAGTTCATCAAGACTGGCGCCAAGACGGGTACGGACCAGGCGCGGTTTGAGCGCCTTGGGCCCGCCAATCGCCACAACACGGTCGACCGGCAATTCACCGGTACTGAACAGACGGGCAATATCGATCACGTCCTGATAGCCGATGCTCCAGACAACCTTGTCGCCCACCACCGGATCGAGGTAGTGCATGTGCGTGCCCACATTGCCGGCCGGATGCACACCATCAAACTGCTGCACCTCGATTGCGTCTGACCTGGGAACCGCAACATCCGAGCCGGGTTTTCCGGAGACAAACACCTTGCCCGTCGTCAGAGTGGCAAGCAACTCGAGACCTTTCTCAAACTCGGCCTCGTGTTCCTTGATGATGACGGTGGGATCGGCGGCCAGCGGGTTGGTGTCCATGACCGACACAAAAATCGAATGGGGGGCGGAGTCGATCGCCGGAACCTTGCTGTACGGACGGGTACGAAACGCCGTCCACAGGCCCGACTCAATCAGATTATCAACCACCTGTTGGCGCTCGAGCGTGGCAAACCGGGCAGGTTCATAACGGGCGAAGGATTCAGCCGCATCGCCGTCAATCTCGATAACAATGGACTGAAAAACCCGGCGCTCGCCGCGGTTGATTTCCTTCACCACACCGGCGGCCGGTGATGTATAGCGCACGCCCTCAGTCTTCTTGTCCGTAAACAGCAGCGAACCGCGGCAGACGCGATCCCCCTCTTTGACAGCCATCGTCGGCTTCATGCCGTTATAGTCAAAGCCGATCAATGCCACGTGGCGAACGGGTTTGCCATCAGTAATGGTCTGTTCGGGAGCGCCGCTGATGGGAAGATCCAGGCCTTTTTTGATCTTGATCATTAGCCTCGTCCAATCATCAGGAACTTTATGGATTCGTAACGTCCGGGCGCTGCGGACCAGCCTTTCTGTCATTCTGGCAAAGCACTGAACAAGCAGACGTTATCAGACGGTAATCTTTACCAGAATGCTGACAAAAATGAAGTCAACAGAAAAAATGAGAAGCGGATTCCAGACGTACCCAAAATCGCGCCAATTATAGAGGCTGAGGGACTGCATTTCCACCAGTACCGTCCCGACTTTGTGCTTATACGTAACGATCCCGCAACCGATTCTTAATGATCGGCACAAAAAAGCCCCCGCTGGTCAGACACCAGCGGGGGCTTTTTGCCCGTCAGACAATCCGCTCAGCCGTTTTCGCGGATACGCTCCGGAAATACCGGGTAGGTCACGCCAGCCATCTGATTGACGACCCGGATAACCTGGGCACTGTAGCCGGCTTCATTGTCATACCAGACATACAGAATCAGGCGATTGCCGGCCGTGATCGTGGCCTGGGCATCGACCACACCGGCGTGGCGGGAGCCCACAAAGTCGGTGGACACCACTTCCGGCGAATTGACGAAGTCGATCTGTTTCTGGAGCTCTGAGTGCAGCGCCATTTCCCGAAGGTAGTCATTGACACCTTCGGTGGTGACCGGCCTGGCCAGGTTCAGATTAAGAATCGCCATGGACACATTGGGCGTAGGCACCCGGATGGCATTACCGGTCAGCTTGCCTTTCAGTTCCGGCAAGGCCTTGGACACGGCCTTGGCAGCACCGGTCTCTGTGATCACCATGTTCAGCGGCGCACTGCGGCCACGGCGTGTACCCTTGTGGTAGTTGTCGATCAGATTCTGATCGTTGGTGTAGGAGTGCACCGTTTCCACATGGCCATCCTGAATGCCGTACTCATCGTGAATGGCCTTCAGCACCGGCGTGATGGCATTGGTGGTACAGGACGCCGCCGACAGGATACGATCATCATCGGTGATATCGCCGTTGTTGATGCCGTGCACGATGTTCTTGATATTGCCCTTGCCCGGCGCGGTCAGCATGACACGGCTGACGCCCTTCGACTTGAGATGGCGCCCCAGACCCTCTTCATCACGCCAGATTCCGGTATTATCGATGATAATGGCGTTATTGATGCCGTACCGGGTGTAATCCAGCGTGTCCGGACCATCGGAGTATATCACCTTGATGTAATTGCCATTGGCAATGATGGCCGAATCGTCTTCATCGATGGTAATCGTGCCGTTGAATGGCCCGTGAACCGAATCCCGACGGAGCAGACTCGCGCGCTTTTCCAGGTCATTCACCGCGCCGCCCTTGCGCACAACGATAGCCCGCAGGCGCAGGTTGTTGCCGCCGCCGGCCTTCTCGATCAGGATACGGGCAATCAATCGGCCGATACGACCGAAACCATACAGCACGATGTCCTTGGTCTGTTTTTCCGCATTTTCCCGTGACTGAACCATGTACTTACCGATGACGTCACCGATTTCCCGCTGGAGAAACTCGTCCAGGGAGCCCGGGTTATCGTCAAGGCGATACTTGACCGCAAGCTTGCCAATATCAATGTGCGCACTGCCCAGCTCAAGACGGTCCATGGCTTCCAGAATCGGCAAGGTATCGCAGACCGACAGCTCGCTGTCTTCCACCTGCCGGACGAAACGGTGAGCACGGACAATCCCAATCACCGACTGATTGATGATCGCACGACCGTAAATGGACGTAACCACGTTGTTCTTGCGGTAGAGACGTCCGATCAGCGGAATCATCGCTTCCGCGGTCGCTTCTCGTTCCGTCCATTCAGACAGGTGCTCATTCATTTGTTGGTGGCTCACACTTAACCCTCTGCCGTTGGCACTGTGGAACCCCGGACTCAATCTGACGCAACTGCGGTGGTCCCGAAGAGCTATCGGATTGAACCGGGAATCCCTGAATAATGAGCGACCATTATCCGATTTAAACGACCTGATCGCAATCAGTCGGGCAATTACCGGTGAGTCACTATCCTGTCATGACAGCGCCGTCACGACTGGGTAGAATGGCGCGTTTTATACGGATTAACCCCAGCCAGCCCAGAGCGCGGGAGACAGACGCCACCCATGACCCAAGGTCACGCAAATGCCGATGCCCGACCAGCAACCCGCCTGATCGCGCCCGAGTTTCCCGAAGGCGCGGCGGATCATCGTATCTGGAGCAGCCTGTACGGCAGCAGTGCGGCGCTGGCGATCTGTGAAAGCGCCCGTGAGCATCAGGGCCTGACTCTGGTGATTGCCCGCAGCACAGACGACGCCATCCGTCTGGAGCAGGCCATGCGCTTTTACCTGGGTCTGCCAGTTGACGAGGATCAGGCAGCGGTCAGCCCGGACGGCCTGGAAGTCCTGTCACTGCCGGACTGGGAAACCCTGCCCTATGACCTGTTCTCCCCCCATCAGGACATCAGTTCCCGCAGAATTCGAACCCTGCATCGGTTACCGCGTGCCCATCATGGGGTTCTGGTCGTGCCGGCACGGACCCTGATGCACCGCCTGCCCCCGGTCAGTTACCTGCAGGGCAACACCCTGTTGCTGGAAGTGGGACAGACCCTGCACATCGACCCGTGGCGACAGCAGCTTGAGGCCGCAGGCTACCGCCATGCGGACAACGTCTACGAGCACGGCGAGTATGCGGTCCGGGGTTCGATCCTCGACATCTATCCCATGGGGGCCAACCTGCCCTACCGGATTGATCTGTTCGACAACGAGATCGAAACCCTGCGCACCTTCGATCCGGAGACCCAGCGATCCATCGACCGCATCGAGCGCATCGAACTGCTGCCGGCGAACGAGTTTCCCTGGCATCGGGAGGCCCGCTCTGGCTTCCGTGGGCGCTGGTTTGAAGAGTTTCCCACGGCAGACAAGTCCGCCCCGATCTATCAGGATGTCACCCAGGCCATCACACCGCCGGGCATCGAGTACTACCTGCCGCTGTTCTTTGACCAGACGGCCACGCTGTTTGACTATCTGCCCGGCGCCACCCGCGTGTTTACCGCCGCCGGACTCGAGCAGGCGGTCGACCAGTTCCAGACGGATGCTCACAACCGCTACGAGGAGCGGCGTCATGACCGGCTGCGTCCGATTCTGCCGCCCGGCGAACTGTTCCTGCTCAAGGAAGAACTTTTCAGCCTGCTGAAAAGCCTCCCCCGGGTAACACCCATCGCCGAGCCGTCGGCCAGTGACCATCAGCGCCAGACCCAGTGCCCGGTCGCGCCGTTGCCTGATGTGGCGATGGACGGGCGCGCGCGGGATTCGTCCCGTCGGTTGCGCGAGTTCGTAGAGCAGTTTGACGGACGCATCCTGATCTGTGCCGAGTCCTCCGGACGCCGGGAAGCCCTCATCGACACCCTTGCCGAGGCCGGACTCCGCCCCGACACCGTCGACAGCTGGCAGGCATTTCTGACCACCAGGGACTGCCCGCTCGGTATCACCGTTGCCCCCATCGAGGAAGGCCTGCTACTGCCGGATCAGCCCTTGGCGGTGATCACCGAAACCGCGCTTTTCGGCGAGCGGGTCCTGCAGCGCCGGCGGCGGGACAAGCCCACCGAGGTGAACGACGCCGGTTACCGTGACCTGTCAGAGCTGCGCATCGGCGCGCCAGTGGTGCACATCGATCATGGCGTGGGTCGTTACCGGGGTCTGGAAACCATTACCGTCGGGGACGAATCGACCGAGTTTCTCACCCTTGAATACGCTGGCAACGCCAAGCTCTATGTGCCGGTCTCCAACCTGCACCTGATCTCACGCTATGCGGGCAGCGATACCGACCACGCGCCCCTGCACAAGCTCGGCACCGACCGCTGGAGCCAGTCCAAACAGAAAGCGCTGGAGAAAATCCGCGACACCGCCGCCGAGCTGCTTGATGTCTACGCCCGTCGCGAAGCCCGGGAGGGCTATCAGTTTGACACCCCCGACGAGAACTACCGGGCCTTTGCCGCTGGCTTCCCCTTCGAGGAAACGCCGGATCAACAGGCTGCCATTGAAGCGGTGCTTGCGGACATGACCGGAAAGCGCCCCATGGACCGGCTGGTGTGCGGCGACGTAGGCTTCGGTAAAACCGAGGTAGCGATGCGGGCAGCGTTCATTGCTACCTATTCGGGCAAACAGGTGGCCGTGCTGGTGCCGACCACCCTGCTCGCCCAGCAGCACTATGAGTCCTTTCGTGACCGCTTCTCGGATACGCCGGTCACCGTGGAGCTGCTGAGCCGGTTCCGCAGTTCCAGCCAGACCTCATCAGCGCTGGATCGCATTGCCAACGGTAAGGCGGATATTGTCATCGGCACTCACAAGCTGATTCAGGGCGATGTCCGCTTCAACAACCTGGGACTGGTGATCATCGACGAGGAGCACCGTTTCGGGGTACAGCAGAAGGAAAAGTTCAAGGCCCTGCGGGCCGAGGTGGACCTGCTGACACTGACCGCCACGCCGATTCCCCGCACCCTGAACATGGCCATGGGGCACCTGCGTGACCTGTCCATTATCGCCACGCCGCCGGCACGCCGGCTGTCTGTCAAAACGTTTGTACGACAGCGCGAAGAAGCCATGGTCAAGGAAGCCATCCTGCGGGAAATCCTGCGCGGTGGTCAGGTCTACTTTCTGCACAATGAAGTGAACAGTATCCAGAAAACCGCCGAGGTTCTCCGCGACCTGATACCCGAGGCACGCGTCGGCGTCGCCCACGGCCAGATGCGCGAGCGTGAACTGGAGCAGATCATGTCTGACTTCTACCACAAGCGTTTCAACGTACTGGTCTGCACGACCATTATTGAAACCGGCATCGACATTCCCAGTGCCAACACCATCATTATCGAGAGGGCCGACAAATTCGGCCTTGCCCAGCTGCACCAGCTCCGGGGGCGGGTCGGGCGGTCGCACCACCAGGCGTATGCCTACCTGTTGACCCCGCCGCCGAAGTCCATTACCGCCGATGCCCGCAAACGCCTGGATGCCATCTCTGAAGCCCAGGATCTGGGCGCCGGTTTTATGCTGGCCACCCATGACCTGGAAATACGGGGTGCCGGCGAGCTTCTGGGCGAAGAACAGAGCGGTCAGATCGAGAGCATCGGCTTTACCCTGTACATGCAGTTGCTGGATGAGGCGGTCAATGCCATCCGCGACGGCCGCACGCCCAACGCCGAACTGCCTCTGAGCCACGGCACGGAAATGAATCTGCGCATTCCGGCGTTGATTCCCGATGACTATCTTCCCGATGTCCACAATCGCCTGATGCTCTACAAACGTATTGCCAGCGTCGACTCCAGAGACGCATTAAAAGAACTTCAGGTTGAAATGATTGATCGCTTCGGATTACTACCGGAACCCGCGAAAAACCTGATGACGCAAACCGAACTGCGGCTTCGTGCGGAAGCTCTGGGCATCACCAAAGTCGATGCCGGACGGGAATGGGCACGACTGGAATTTGGCAGTACCACACCGGTGGACCCACTGGTGCTGGTTAAAAAAGTGCAACAGTCACCGGACCAGTTCCGCCTGGAAGGCGCAAACAGTTTCCGGTTCCGGCTGAAGGATACGTCAACCAGTGGTAAACTCGACGGCGTTGCTGCCCTGATGGCCGAACTGGCGCCGGTTTAACGGCGACGGCCGGAACGCCCTGATCATCGGCTGACCCTGCCCCTGCGCATTGCATCAGGTAGAGTCGGCATAACCTGTGGAGAACACTCTTGCGATTCATCGGCGCCTTTACCGGGATCCTGGTCACTGCCTCGCTTTCCCTGATGCTCATATCTGTGGCCGCCAGCGCCCAGGAATCGAAAGCGGCTGCCGCGAGTCAGCCTTCGGACGCCCCGGGCGACAACACCTACCGTGCGGAAATTCTTATTATCGAACGCAAAGTGGCCCCCTCAGAGGTCGCGGAAAAAATGGCCAGTCGCCACCCGAAACCGGCCGAAGGCGTCGTCAAAGACCTCTGGGTTGAAGATGAAAGCGGCCAGCGGCACAGTGACCTCGACCTGGTACCCCGCAAGGATCTTTATCTGAGTTCGGCAGCCGACCGACTCGAACGCAGCGGTCGCTTCAAGGTTTTGGCCGCCGCTGGCTGGGTTCAGTCCTTTCCGCCCGGTTACAAAGGCGAGAAGATGAAAGTGGCCGTGGGCGACTGGATGGATCAGGTCGGACAGCGCGACATCGAAGGCTACATCAGCATTGACCGGCTGCGTTTCCTGCACGTCACCGTCGCGTTGAATCACTGGCAACCGGTGAACCCAGCGCCAGCAACGGCTGATGGCCCACTGGCCACTACTGACCCGGGCACCACCAGCCCGGCAAGCCGGCAGGATCAGCCCCTCTCCCAACCGGCATCCACTGCTGCCGGTAATGGCCTGCCCTCAGCCGGCCCGGTGTCAGCGCCTGCACCGGAAAGTCACAAACAGCTACTCACCTGGATTCGTGAGACTCGCCGTATGCGCAGCGAGGAAATTCACTTTCTGGACTCGCCCACCATTGGCGTACTGGTCTACTTCAAGCGGATTGAACCAGAGGCTGCCCCAGCGCAGTGACCGAGCGGGCCAGAATGGCCCGCACCCCCGACATGCCCTGCTCAATGGCCGCCTCAATCTCAGTCATGGTAATGATGTGGTCGGACTTGCCGGCCGCCCAGTTGACTACCAGCGCGAGGCAGGCGTAGTCCAGCTTCAGTTCGGCAGCCAGAGCCGCTTCTGGCATACCGGTCATCCCCAGGATGTGACAACCATCACGTTCAAGTCGCTCCACTTCCGCTGCGGTCTCCAGACGTGGCCCCTGGGTTGCCCCATAGACGCCGAAACCGGAATGCCGCAGCTTGAGCTGGTTTGCCGACGCCAGCAGCACCTGACGAGCGGACTCGCTATACGGATAGGTAAAGTCGATGTGCGTGGCTTCAGTCAACTCGCCTTCAAAAAACGTATGCCCGCGTCCCCAGGTGTAATCGATGATCTGGTCGGGAATCACAATGTGGGCGGGCCCCATGGCATGATGAATCCCACCAACCGCATTCACCCCTACCACGGTGCGCACGCCAGCGTGATGCAGAGCCCATAGATTCGCCCGGTAGTTAACCTGATGCGGCGGTATACGATGAGGACGGCCATGACGGGCCAGGAAAACCACGTCCCGGGCGCCCAGGGTACCCATTTGAAGCGCTGCGGAAGGCTTTCCCCAGGGCGTATCCAGGTCGCGCTCTCCGGTCATCTGAAGACCTTCCAGTCCGGTCAGACCGGTCCCGCCGATAATACCGACCGGCGCATCGTCTGCCTGCACGCTATCCGTGTTCATTCTTCATCTCCCGGGTTGTCACTGTCGGCTTCCGCCGCAGAGCCTCTTGTCGACGCGCCGCCAGCGGATCTTGAGGCCTGCTCACCTGACCTTGCCGGCTTCTGCTCGCGCTTTTTCACATCAGGCCCGTCCCCTGTCGCATCCTCCTGCTGTTCATGCCCGGCGAGCCGGACACCGTCGGGCAGATGCAGGGTGCGTGTCGGGAATGCCACCTCGGCATTATAACTCTCAATGATTTCGCTGATTTTAAGCAGCACATCCTGTTTGACCTGTTGGAAACTGATCCAGTCGGTGGTTTTGGTGAAGGTGTAAACCATGATATCCAGCGACGACGCATTGAACGCCAGAAAATTAACGAACAGCGTCTGGTTCTGATCGATGTCCTCATGATTTTCAAGCATTTTCTGAATGTCGGCCGTAATGGGCACCATCTGGCTGACATCGGCGTACCTTATGCCAATGGTCTCGGATATCCGGCGGTTGGTCATCCGCGAGGGATTCTCCACAGAAATGGTCGTAAACACCGCATTGGGAACATAGAGCGGACGCTTGTCAAAGGTGCGGATGGTCGTGAGTCGCCAGCCGATGTGCTCGACCGTCCCCTCGATATTCCGGTCTGGCGAGCGCACCCAGTCGCCCACCGCAAAGGGGCGGTCCAGATGGACGATAAAGCCGCCAAAAAAGTTCGCCAACAGATCCTTGGCGGCAAAACCCACCGCAATACCGCCGACGCCACCGAATGCCAACACCCCGGAAATACTGTAACCCAGAGACTGCATCACAATCAGCAGTGCGGTGATGATGACCACCGCCCGCAACAACTTGCTGATCGCTGTCACGGTGGTGTAATCGAGCGGGTTCTTCATTTTAACCGGCGACGCCAGTATGTACTCACCCTGCTTGATCAAACCGTGCAGAGTCCAGACCATCAACCAGATCACCCCGATCTTGAGGATTGTGCTGTTGGCGGCGAATATTTCCGCCCCGGAATAGCTACGCGCAATCTCTGCAGCCCAGTAAACCCCCTGCAACCAGACGAATCCGACAACGGGTTTGCGCAGCGCGTAAAGAAAGGCATCGTCCCAGAGGTTGGAGGTTTTACTGAATCGTTTCTCCAGACCGCCAATAAAGCGACTGGCAATAAAAGCCATCAACGCCGTCCCCAGAACCAGCAGGAAAATAACCAGCGCCGCTCTCCAGGGCTGGGACAGCAGTTGCCAGTTTTCTATCCAGTTACGCAGGTAATCAGGGGGGGCTTCCAGCATGGGTATGAACGCTCAACGTCGTTTGAAACCAGTTTCCATGGCGCCTGAGACGGGGCCACCTGTTATTGGATCATCACCGTTACACCTGGCCAGACCCGACGATACAGGTCTGCAACATCATCGTTTCGCATGCGGATACAGCCATGTGATCGCGCGACCCCCATGGGTTCGGAATCCGGCGTACCATGGATATAGATAAAACGCCGGAAACTGTCGACACCAGGCCCCCGATTAATGCCCCAATCACGCCCACACAACCACAGAATACGACTGAGAATCCAGTCGCGCGAAGGTTCACGCCGAGCGAGTTCAGGGGAATAGATTTCACCGGTCGGACGGCGACCAATCAATACCGTACCCAGCGGAAGGCTACCGCCAATACTGGCTCTGATATAGTGAAGACCGCGGGGGGTGCACCCGGAATCCTGCTTCTCGCCGCCACCATTCAGGGCCGTGGACACCGGATATTCGAGCACCTCTGCGGTGGAAGACGACCGCAGGCAGAGCAACTGGGCGTTCAGGTCAACTTCAATTCTGGGGTATCGCTGGCTGGACGTCATTGGCTGAGCGCTCGCATAACGGGGCAGATCCTGCAAAATGCAGAGCGTACCCGAGTCAGCGGGGCTCAGGCAACTGAAGGTTTGACCGCGGCCGGCATCACCACAGTATCCCGTGCCTGCATACCGGCGGCGAGAAAGGGCACGAGACGACCGGCAATTTCCTGAACGGTGGTCTCGACACCCAGTTTGTTCTGCAGAATGTCCCGCAGCGCATCACTGCTGGACATGGTGAAGGCCGTTGCCCCCAGCATGAACTGGATCCGCCAGTAGCGGTCAACGGCGGACAATTGTGGTGTCGCTTCTTTCAGGAGGCGCATGAACCGCCCGAAAGGCTGGCTGTATTCCTGTTCCAGGAATTTGCGCAGATGGCCCTGAGACTGGGTGTAGGCAAGGCCCAGCAGACGCATGAAGATGGAAATTCCATGCTCGTTGCGCTGCGGCATCCTCACGGCACTCTCGGTTAGAGCCCTGAGCGTTTGCTCAAGGGTGGGCGGCTGCCCGTCACAATCGCTTTCAAGGGCGTCGAAAGCCTGCTCCAACGTGGACGAAAAGGGGGTCAGAAAGCGTGCAAATACCGACTGAATGAGCGCATTTTTGGAGCCAAAGTGGTAATTGACGGCCGCCAGGTTCACACTGGCCTTGCTGGTTATCATGCGCAGGGATGTTTCCGAAAATCCGCGCTCGGCAAAAAGCTCTTCTGCTGCATCGAGGATGCGATCCACTGTGTCTGATTGCGCCATGATCTCCGCCATCAATAATTCCAAACATCTGTTTAAAACATACGTTTGATCGACGGACTTGTCAAGAATTCCCAGAATAACCGGGCCATGGGCTCTCCACCATGCGACCCATGTCGTATGCCCCAGTCCAAACGGCTATGCTGTTTTGTCCGCGCCTGTCTCCGCAGCAACCGATGCCCAGCCCCGGTCAATGGCCGTCTGATGGCCGTCAAAATAAGCCTGTTGCAGCCGCCCATATGCTTTCTCCGCCTCCATCAGGTAGATCAGACAGAGTCGCACGTGCTCTCGCCGCGTGAGGGACCGGGACAACACTCGCTGTTCTGAGAGCCGGATAATACCGGCAAACCTGCTCGCCCGGAGCGCGGGATTGAACTCCTGCATTTGCGGGCACTGCCAGATCAGGCCGGTTGATCCTTCGAGATTCCGGATATGAAGTCGTGCTTCATGGAGCAATTGACGACGACGCAGCAACAACTCCAGATAGGACGGCGAGTCGGTAAAGAGATGCCTGACGGCCGGTAACCCGGACAACACCAGCACAACCATGGCACCGAGTCCGCCGCCGGCAATCCAGGCCGGCACAAAACCGGTGATGCCACTGGCAAACACCAGGCCGGTGAGCACCAGCAGCATCAGCCACAGGTCGCGCCGACGGCGGGCCATGGCGACGGTAAACGCGTCGGGCCAGCGACTCATGGCCAGCGTATCGAACTCCAGAAGCAACACCCGGTCACACTGCCGCAACAGACGACGCAGACGATTCTGGCGAGTTGCCGCCATTTGCCGGGCGAGTTCCGGCGTTGTCCCGGCGACGGTCTCAGCGCCTCCATCAGACCTGCCCTCACTCATATCCCGCTTGTCCGGTCGGTTGACGGCGGAGCTTTCTGCGGCACCGGAATCGGTGAACGGGGCCAACGAGTTCCGGTCGACGGCGGACTCATCGGTCGTTGCCGGCGCAGGTCCGACTGGGGGGCTTGCTGGCCCCGGATCGGCCGGCCGGCCGGGGCGCAATACGGGGCTGTCAGCAGGCCCGCTGTCGGCCACCGTGCTGCCCTGATTCGATTCCGCCATGGCTTGCCCCACCCTCCGCCTGCTCAGGCATTACGCGTCTTGCGAGCGCACTGATCAGCGCCCTGATTCAGTTAGCGACCGATGGCCGGCTTTCTTGAATCTCCACCACCACCCGTCACACCGGCTCTTGGCAGCGGCAACCGACGCCGCTATCCTACGGGACCGCACTCAAAGCTGATGGTGGCAGTCAATCCAGGCAGGAGGTAACCATGTTCACAGGTATCGTACAGGGTATTGCGACCGCTGAGTCGGTGGAGTCGCGGCCTGGTCTGAGCAGTTTTGTGGTGCGACTGCCACCAGGGCACGCCGACAATGTCCGCATCGGAGCTTCGGTAGCCCTTGACGGCGCCTGCCTGACCGTTACCGGTCAGAACGGCGATTACCTCACGTTCGACGCCATGCAGGAAACCCTGAGCGTGACGACCCTCGGCTCTCTGCGCCGGGGCGATGCCGTTAATTTCGAGCGGGCTGCCCGCATCAGCGATGAAATTGGCGGTCATCTACTCTCCGGCCATATTCATACAACCGCGGAAGTGGTGGCCATCGACCGGCCTGAAAACAATCGCACACTGAATTTTCAGGTGCCGGCGGCCTGGAGTCACTATCTGTTCGCGAAGGGTTATATTGCGATTAACGGGGCAAGTCTGACCATTGGCGCCGTCGACGGTGCGCGCTTCAACGTGCACCTGATCCCGGAAACTCTGCGGGCCACCACGTTTGACAGGCTGAAGGTAGGTGATCGCGTCAACATCGAAATAGACAGCCAGACCCAGACCATCGTCGACACGCTGCAGCGACTGGGGTACGGCCAGCCAGACACAATCCCGACCTGATGCCCGGAAGTCAGACCGTTGACAGGGTGCCCGGTGCACCAGCCTCCCCACATCACGCGCGCCCATCGTGGGCAGCGCCGGCATTGCGCAGAGTCAGGCGGTAGCGGCTATTCGGCGACCGATCAGTAGCGATGGCCACTGGCACGAAACGTCCGGTAAACGGTAAATCGCCGATCCTGGGCCAGCACGCTGGCAGGCCCGATGGCCTGCTCGATAAGATCCGCGTAGGGCAGAAAGCGGTTGGCCACCAGACGCAACTCGCCACCGGGCAGCAGATGGTCAGCCACCTGCTGCATGAACCGGGTTGTCATGGACAGGTCCGTACTGACCCCACTGTGAAACGGCGGGTTGGTGATAATGGTTCGATACCGGGCCGACACCTCTGCCAGTCCATCAGAGGCTTGTATGTCGCCATTCACACCGGCTCGCTGGTAGGTCTGACGGGCACAGAACACAGCCTGGGCCTGAACATCGACGCCATCAATGATCAGGTCCTGTCCGTAGCGCGCTCTCAACCAGGCACCGATAACACCGGCGCCACAGGCAAAGTCCAGAACCGGCCCGGTCACCGGCGTATCATGGAGCGTTTCCAGCAGCATGCGGGTGCCGTCATCCAGCCGGCCGGCACTGAAAATGCCCGGTAATCCGGCGACCGCAAGCTCATGACCGGCGACGGTCACGCGATACCAGTCCAGCCAGGCTGATGTCGACCCGACCTGCGGATTCGGCTTCGTTGACCGCCAGACCTGACAGTGGCGGGCGCTGTCGATCTTGACTGCATCCGGGGCCAGCGCTTTAAGCTGTTTGACGGCACCGGCAACGCCTTCCCGCTTCTCGCCGACCAACACCAGTTGTCCGTCCGGCACCAGCAGTCGTCTTGCCATGTCGAGACGCAACGCCAGTTCGGCTCGTGCCTTGGGCAGGAAAACGACCGCGGTGTCCGACCCGGCATCGCAGGATTCGAGGAAACCGAAGTACGCCTGCCACCCCGGCGTCTGCAAACTGCGCTGATAGGTACCGAAGTGGTCGGAAACCGCCGTGCCGCCCTCAGCAAACGCCTGCAACACGCCCGCGTCCGACAGCCCGACCAGCGCAAGACGACCCGACAGGACCGCCCCGTTTTTCAGCAACACATTGTGGGCATTGTTCACGGCAGAGCAGCCCTCAGGCTTTGCGGCGACCCGAGCGTACCGGACGCTGAATCAGTTCTTCAATATTGCTGGCCTGAACACTCGCCCGGTCTTCATCAGAAGAGATGTGCAGGCCCAGGTCCCGCAACAAACCATCGGCAATGTCATAAACCCAACCATGCACGGAGAGCGGCTGCCCACGCGCCCAGGCCTCCCGGACGATGCTGTTCTGGCACACATGGCCAACCTGCTCGACCACGTTCAGCTCGCACAACCGGTCGATCTTATCGTTTTCCGACGACAATTGACCCAGTACGTCGGCGTATTTGTCGCGGATATCCTGCACATGTCTGAGCCAATTACTGATCAGGCCGAAACTCTGGTTGGTCAGTGCGGCTCGCACACCACCACAGCCATAGTGACCGACTACCATAACGTGTTTGACCTTGAGCACATCGACGGCAAACTGCAGAACGGACAGACAGTTAAAGTCGGTATGAACGACCACGTTGGCAACATTCCGGTGCACAAACAGCTCACCCGGCATCAGATCAACAATCTGGTTGGCCGGCACCCGGCTGTCGGCGCACCCTATCCAAAGGTATTCAGGCGACTGCTGACTCGACAGACGCTTGAAAAAATCCGGGTCTTCCTGCTTGATGCTGTCGGCCCAGGCTTCATTCTTTTCCAGTAACTCATTCAGTTGACGCATTTCAGGCATACCTCTGTTTCTCAAAACACAGCGCTTGGCAGGCTACCAAAGCGCTGCCCCTTCCCGAACTATGGGTAAAACGTGTCCGACTCCCGCTCAAAAGGCTGCCATTGAACGGAATTTCAGACTCGAAGGCAAACACCGGATTCACGCAGCCGGAACCTGTTCCGCCGGCGTATGCAAGGTACTCTGGGCCAGGTCGAGCAACTCCCTAAGCGCCACGGAGAACATGGCGTACTCCGGTTCGCGTACGCTCCTGAGTTCGGCCAGCATGGACTTCCAGCGCCGGATCATCGGATCATAAGTGGCCATCCAGTGGTCGATGCAGCCATCAACATCCCCGGTTTCACCGGCCAGCCTGAGTACACCGGAAGTCAGCGCACGCTGCTGCCAGTCCAGATCCTCGCGGAAACTTTCCCGAGCCAGAGCCTGCCAGTGTGAACTTGGCGCCAGCCGGGCAATCGCATTGGCAAACCAGTTCAGTTCCAGTTTTTCGCCCAGCGTGAAGTAGAGACTGGCCACCGTTTGCAATGCCACCCCCGTCGTCTCCTGCACCTCGATAATGCCCAGGGTGGCATAAAGATAACGGGCGCCGGCCATCACGCCCGCCAGATCATCCGGAACGGACTGCTCCCGCAGCTGATCATAGCGCATCTGCCACTCACTCAAAGCCTGATCGCCCAGATAATCGGGCAGATTGCCGGTTATTTGGCTGATCCCGGTGGCGAAGCGCTCCATATGACTCTGAATGTGCAGCTCGCTGCGGCGGTTCCGTAACAGCCAGCGTACCGATCGCCGGATCAACCGTATCAGCTCTTTCATCAGATCGACCTGAAGCTGGGCCGGAACCTTGTAATCCAGCGCCTCCAGGCGATTCCACCAGGTGTCCAGCTGGAACACGTCGCGGGCAATAATCCAGGCCATGGCGATGCCTGACGAGGTTGCCCCGGTGGACTGATGCAACCGCTCAACGAAGGTTATCCCCATGTGATTGATCATGTCATTGGCAATTTGGGTGGCGATGATTTCACGCCGCAACTGGTGACCACTCAGCTCTTTGCCAAAACGTTTGGTCAGAGCCTCCGGAAATACTTTGTACATCTCCGAGGCCAGATAGTCTTCATCCGGCAGAGAACTGTCGATCAGTGCCTGCTTGAGGTCGCCCTTGACGTAGGAAATCAATACCGACAGTTCCGGCCGCGTAAGCCCCTGTTTGCGGAGTTTACGCTCGGCCAGCAACTCCTCGTCCGGCAGAAACTCCAGTTGCCGGTTGAGCTTACCCTCCGCCTCGAAGCTGCTCATCAGTCGCCGGTATTCCTCCAGGCGATTCGCAGCCTCGACACTGGCAATACTGATAGCCTGGGTCTGCCGATAATTATTCCGCAACACCAGCTCGGAGACGTCAGAGGTCATCTGCTCCAGCAACACATTGCGTTGTTTCTCGGTAAGGTCCCCGCTGGCGACAACCCGATTCAGCAGAATCTTCATGTTCACTTCGTGGTCCGAGCAATCGACGCCCCCGGCGTTGTCAATAAAGTCGGTATTCAGCCGCCCTCCGCTGAGCGCATACTCGATGCGGCCCAGTTGCGTCATACCGAGATTGCCCCCCTCGGCCACAACCTTGCAGCGCAGATCCTTACCGTCGATCCGTAATCCGTCATTGGCTTTATCACCAACATCGGTGTGGGCCTCAGACGTTGATTTGACATAGGTCCCGATGCCACCAATCCACAGCAGGTCCGCCTTCGCCCGCAGAATGTGGGAAATCAGCATGTTCGGGGGCACGCGGTCGGACTTGATATTGAGAAGTTCTTTCATTTCCGGACTAACCGGGATTGACTTCGCCGCGCGGCTGAAGATGCCGC
The DNA here is from genome assembly GCA_030149475.1 of Marinobacter sp. Lineage (GTDB taxonomy): Bacteria > Pseudomonadota > Gammaproteobacteria > Pseudomonadales > Oleiphilaceae > Marinobacter. Next base: position 19,718 of record JASBRL010000096.1, on the reverse strand, counting down.
CTCCGGCGGAAATCAACTCGCTGTTGTAATCGGTCCAGGACGATCGCGGCAGGTCAAACAGACGCTGACGCTCAGCAAAGCTGCTCGCCGGATCAGGATTCGGATCCACGAAAATATGCAGGTGGTTGAACGCCGCCACCAGCCGGGCTTTATCCGAACGCAACAGCCCGTTACCAAACACATCACCGGCCATGTCACCAATGCCGATCACTGAAAATTCATCGCTGGCAGGATTGATACCCAGTTCCCGGAAATGGCGCTCCACCGAGACCCAGGCCCCTTTGGCGGTTATCCCCATTTTCTTGTGGTCATAGCCATGACTGCCGCCAGAGGCAAACGCGTCCCCCATCCAGAAGCCGTACTCGTCGGCCAGGCCATTGGCGATATCCGAGAAGGTCGCTGTGCCCTTGTCGGCGGCCACCACCAGGTAGTGATCATCGTCGTCATGGCGAACCACCCGTTCAGGCGACACGATGCCTCCATTGGACAGGTTGTCGGTAATGTCCAGCAGACCACGGATGAACGTCTTGTAGGCTTCAATCCCCTCTTTCTGAAAGGCCTCCCGGTCCCCCGGATCCGGCAGCTTTTTCGCGACAAACCCCCCTTTGGCGCCAACCGGCACGATCACTGCGTTTTTGACCTGCTGCGCCTTGACCAGCCCCAGAATTTCGGTGCGATAGTCCTCGAACCGGTCTGACCATCTCAGCCCACCACGCGCGACCCGGCCCCCGCGCAAGTGCACCCCTTCAACCCGGGGCGAATAGACAAAAATCTCGAACATCGGCAAAGGCAGCGGCATGTCCGGAATGTCCGCCGGGTTGAACTTCAGACTGATGTAGGATTTGGCCTCACCGTTCCGGTCAGGCTGATAATAGTTGGTCCGAAGAGTGGCCTGCATCAGCTCAAGATAAAGCCGCAATACCTTGTCTTCACTAAGGTTTTCAACCTCATCCAGGCCGGCATTGAACTCCAGCTCCAGCTTCTGCTGGGCCGCCCGGGTCTTGCCTTCACTCTGGGCCCGGTCGGGGTTGAAACGGACATCGAAAAAATCCAGTAACAGCTGTGCCAGGGACACATAGTTAACCAGGGTGTTGGAAATGAACGTCTGACTGTTGGAAATGCGAATCTGACGCATGTAGCGGGCAAATGTCCTCAACACCGCGATTTCACGCCAGCCAAGATAGGATGCCAGTACGAGTCGGTTGAAGCTGTCATTTTCGGCTTCACCGTACCAGACCCGACGAAACAGCTCCTCAAAAATCGGTTTGACCCGGTGGATGTCAACTGTTTCCCCGGTATGAGCCTGAAGCAGAAAGTCATGAATCCAGACCCGTCGATCGTTTCGGTTGCATACCTCAAAGGGATGCTCGCCAATCACCCGGAACCCAAGGTTGTCAAAAATGGGCATTACATCAGACAGCGGCAGTTGTTCATCCGGATGGAACAACTTGATATGTAACGTCGTTTCGTCTTCCTCAAGCGCCCGGTAAAAACTCATGGCCAGCCGACTGGTATCCGTCGCTTCGGTAATATGCTCAAGATCGATGGCCGCCCGCCGGGGCGAAAAGAGTTCCTGGTAGCTGGCCGGGAAGGCCGTCTGATACAGCCGCAACAGATCATTTCCGCGCTCCTCGCCGTAACTCTCGTTGAGTGCCTCGGCCAGGCCGTCACGCCAGGACTGCGCCAACCCGATGATCTGCTCCTGCAACTCCGCGACGGGCAACTGGCGGTGTTCGGCCTGGGGTACTCGTATCGTGAACTGCACCCGGGCCAACACCGATTCGGAGAAATGCGTCACAAACTCAATATTTTCCGCTTCCAGCCGCTCTGCCAGGACCCGCTGTACTCGCAAGCGCAATTCCGTGGTGTAGATATCACGGGGGAAAAATGCGAGGCACGTGACGAACTGACCGTACACGTCCTCGCGCATGAACAGCTTGATTTTGCGTCTTTCCTGAATGTAGAGAATATCCAGAGCCGTCCGATAAAGGTCTCCGGGCTCGATCTGGAACAGCTCGTCCCGGGGATACAGGGTCAGGATCTGGTCCAGCTCCTTGCCGATGTAATCGTCCATCAGGAATCCGGAGTTGTTGAGGATGGACGACACCTTCCTGCGCAACAAAGGAATCTGGTCCGGACGTTCGTGATAGACCCGTGAGGTATACAGGCCGAGGAAACGGCGCTCACCCACGACCTCGCCCTGATCGTCAAATTTTTTCACCGCAATGTAATCCGGATAGGCGGGGCGATGAACCCGGGAGCGCTGGGCAGACTTGGCGAAAATGAAGATATCATCGGTGCGGGTCATTTCCTGACGCGTGCGGCTCGGCAACTCGTCAAGACGGACTTTGTCGGGGCGCTCGTTGTTCACCCGCAGAATACCCATTTCCGAGTCCGCTACCCGTCGCACAATGACGCCCTGTTTGCTCTTCACAAAGTCGTATTCGTCATAACCAAGGAAGGTGAAATGGTCCTGCGACAACCAGCTTACGAAACTGCGCGCCTCGTTGAGATCATCCTCACTGATCCGGGCATTGGTATTGGCCAGTTCGCGAACAATCTCTTCGGATTTGTCCTTCATCAGCGGGAAATCTGCGACCGCAATACGGACTTCGTGCAGCACGTCCTGAAGGGTGTTTTCCAGTTGCGCCAGATCCTGCGGATCACTGTGTCGGTCGACCTCCAGCACAATAAACGCTTCAAATCCGGATTTGCTGGATTTGCGGGCCGACGTGTGGAGTTTTTTCAGTTGGCCGGCTTTGTCCCGCTCCACCTGCAACACCGCATGATGAATACTGTGAGTGCCAATTTCCCGCTGGTTGATGGCGATCCGGATCGAGTCAATCAGAAAGGGAATATCGTAATGAAGGACATAAATGACCGAATGTGTCGACTGCCAGCCATCGCTCTCCAGGTCCGGATTGAACACGGAAACCAGCGTGTCGTCCGCCGCGCGTTTCTGCATGAACTGCCACGCGGCGATCGTTGAACCGTACACGTCCGAGAACCGCCGGCTCAGCAACTCATCCAGGGGCAGGTGCGTGAAATACTGAACCGCGAAATCGCTGATTTTCCGGGCTTCTGTCTTTTCAATTTTCTGGCCAAAAGCATCCGCCAGCTTTTCAAAGAACTGGTCTTTGCTGGCTACGGTCAGCGTATTCATAATTGACCTCATTTTGTGAACGAATCGTAATCAAGCGAGCGGGTGATTGTGTCGTTCGTGTCGCCACAAGCCCTTCAGCCTCCTTTGGTAACGTCATTGGCGGCGCTAATGGCCGAGTCTGTCATCCAAGCATAGTCAAACCCTTGATTTTTGCGTGCCGGGGACAAAAACTGTTGCCGTTCATCTTCACAACGACAGTCCATTCAGGAGCGGTATCCGCCAATGTCTTTACAGCATACGTTTGGTGAGCTTAAAGCTCAGTTAGCGAAACGGATAATTGGTCAGGAAAAACTGGTTGAACGTCTGTTGATTGCCCTGCTGGCGGATGGCCACCTGTTGGTCGAAGGAGCCCCAGGGCTCGCCAAAACCACGGCCATCAAGGCGCTGGGTGATCATCTGGAAGGCGATTTTCACCGCATTCAGTTCACCCCTGATCTACTACCATCGGACGTAACGGGCAGTGAAATCTACCGGCCGGAAACCGGTGAGTTCGAATTCCAGAAAGGCCCCATTTTCCACAATCTGGTGCTGGCGGACGAAATCAACCGCGCACCCGCCAAGGTTCAGTCGGCGTTGCTGGAAGCCATGGGTGAACGTCAGGTTAGCGTGGGCATGCGAACTTTCGCTCTGGACCGGCTGTTCATGGTGATGGCCACCCAGAACCCGATCGAACAGGAAGGCACCTATCCGCTGCCCGAAGCCCAGCTTGATCGTTTCCTGATGCACGTGAACATCGGCTACCCTTCAGCCGGTGCGGAACGGGATATTCTCCACCTGGCCCGCAACGACTATCGCCAGGGCGTGCCGGCAGCGGCGGTCAGAATTACCGCCGACCAGGTCTTCGAAGCCCGTCAGGCGATCAGTGAAATCTATATGGCCGAGCCGGTCGAGGACTACCTGCTGGCACTGGTGCTGGCCAGCCGTGACCCCGGCAGTCTGGACCCGGAACTGGGCCGCTGGACCGCCTTTGGCGCCAGTCCCCGCGGCACCATCGCCCTGGACCGTTGCTCACGGGCACTGGCCTGGCTGGACGGTCGTGACTTTGTCAGCCCGGATGATGTCCGCACCATGGTGTTCGATGTGCTCCGGCATCGTCTGTTGCTGACTTTTGAGGCTGAGGCCGAAGGCATGACCCCCGATCTCGTCATCCAGCGCCTGATTGACTGCGTTCCTGTCACCGCCTGACGTGAAGTTTGCATGAACGAATTACAGGACACCCCGATCTGCATCGACCTGCCAGGTCTGATCCGGCTCCAGGCGGACGCCAGGGCGCTTCGTCTGCCCGGTGCCCAACAGGTCCGGACCCGCCAGTCGGGCTTGCAGGCATCTCCACGCCGCGGGCGGGGCATGGCGTTCGCGGAAGTGCGTCAGTATCAGCCGGGGGACGATATTCGCAGCATCGACTGGCGAGTCACCGCCCGCCGCCAGACACCGCACACCAAACTGTACGAGGAGGAACGGGAACGCCCGGTTCTGCTGATCTGCGATTTCAACCGGACCCTGTTCTTTGGCAGTCAGGGGGCCTACAAGCAGGTACGTTGCGCCCAATTGGCGGCACTGATTGCCTGGCTCGGGCTCTGGGCCGGGGATCAGATCGGCGGCATCGTGTTTTCCGAGCGGGGCATTGTGGTTGTCCGCCCGGCGCGGCGTAAAAAATCAGTACTGCGGCTGCTGGATGCCCTCGCCCAGTTCCAGCACGGTCCGGACACGCTGCAAACTCCAGCCGCGCCCGCCGCGGACCCGCCGACTCCGATAACACTCGATGGTGCCCTGCACGAAGCCCGGCGAGTCGCCCACACTGGCAGCCGGATATTCGTGATCAGTGATTTCATGATGGTGAGCGAGGAAACCAGCGGTCTGCTCGGCGCTCTCGCCCGTCACAACAGTGTGACCGCGCTGCGCGTTGTGGATCCGCTTGAGCAGGCCCTGCCCGGCCACGGCCGCTTTGCCGTGGCCGGGCCTGATGGCCCGGTCTGGTTCAACGGATCAGACCGGCGTTTTCAGAAGGCCTTCGCGGCCAAGGTCCGGGATCACGAAGCGACCATTGAACGCTGCTTCAGAACTGCCCGGGTCACGGCGTTTCCGGTCGTCACCGGTGATGATCCGGCACAGAGTCTGCGCGGCATTCTCGGGCCTCGCGGCCGGATCGGATAATCGGAAGACCTCATGGACAAAGACCCGCTCAGCGCACTGCATGACATCCACCTGCCTCAGCCCGGCGGCTTCTGGCCACCCGCCCCGGGCTGGTGGCTGGTGGCGCTGGCTGTCCTGCTTCTGATGGCCGCAGCGATCATTTTTCTGCTGCGTCGGCGTCGCCGTAATCGCTGGCTGCGCCGGGCGCTATGGGAGCTGAGTAATGCCCACCACAGCCAGCAGCCAGCTGAACAGCAGTTAATCGAACTCAATCTGCTGCTCAAGCGAGCCGCCCGGGCCCGTTATCCAGAGCAACACCCGGAAAGTCTCAGCGGCGAAACCTGGATAGCGTTTCTGGTCGGCACCTGCCCCGGTAACAGCACAGAGCATGAGCAGACATTCCGGCAACTGGCGGAAAGCAGCTGGCGCCCTCACGCTCAGTTGCCCCCTGAACAGGCGCGACAGGCGGTAGGGATCTGGCTGAGGGGGCAACGATGCTGAGCCTGGCCTATCCGTGGATGCTCCTGCTGACCTTGCTGCCGCTACTGATCCGGCGCTTTCGTCGCCAGCAACCGCCGGTGGAAGCACCGGTTATTCCGGTCGCCCACTGGCTACACAATCTGCCCGGTGTCGGCCGCTCAGGCGATGCCAGCCCTCTGTGGCAGAAACTGCTACTGTTACTGGCCTGGATCGCGCTCGTCATCGCCCTGGCCCGCCCCCAGCAGGTCGGTGAGGTGGTTCAGATGCCCGTCACTGGCCGGGACCTGCTACTGGCTGTGGATATCTCTCCCAGTATGGAAGAGCAGGACATGGTACTGAATCAACAGGGTGTGACACGGCTGGCGGCGGTTAAATCCGTACTGAGAACCTTCATCGCACAGCGCAAGGGCGACCGGCTGGGGTTGCTGCTGTTCGGAACCCAGCCCTACATCCAGGCGCCCCTGTCCTTCGACCGGAAAACCATTGGCGTACTGATGCAGGAAGCCGACATCGGTATGGCCGGACGGGCCACCGCCATCGGCGACGCTATTGGCCTGGCGGTCAAGCGACTGCGTGATCGTCCGCAGGACCAGCGCGTGGTCATTCTACTGACCGATGGCGCCAATACCGCCGGGGAAGTCACGCCGGACAAGGCCGCTGACATTGCCAAAGCAGCGGGCGTGCGGATCTACACCATCGGCATTGGCGCCGAATCGATGATCAAACAGGGTTTTCTTGGATCACGCCGGGTCAACCCCTCGCGCGATCTGGACGAGAGCCTGCTCAAACGAATCGCCAGCAACACTGGCGGCGACTACTTTCGTGCACGCAGTCTGCCCGAACTTCAGTCGGTCTATGAAACCATCAACCGACTCGAACCAACCGAGCTGAAGGGCAAGCGCTACCGCCCGGTCACTGAGCTGTATGTCTGGCCCGCCGGCCTGGCAGTGGCCCTGTGGCTGCTCCTGCAGTTACTGAAGTGGCAATCACTCCGGCCCCGGGAGACTGCCGATGTCTGACTTTCATTTACTGCGCCCGCTTTGGCTTCTGCTGCTGCTTGTGGCCCCGCTGCTGCCCATGCTGATGCGCCGAACGCAACGTGGGCTGAGCGGTTGGTCACGGGTGATGCCCGCGGCACTGCTGAACCCGTTACTGAGCCGCACCGGCACCAGCTCAGGCCAGACCCGCTCCCCCCTGCCCTGGCTGGTACTGACCCTGGTGATGCTGAGCGTTGCCCTGTCCGGCCCCACCTGGCGCAAGGCACCGACGCCTCTCGAACATCAGAACGACAGTCTGGTGATTGTCCTGGACCTTTCGTTATCGATGCTGGCCACCGATGTGGAGCCGGATCGCCTGACCCTGGCCAAACGCAAAATCCGCGATTTGCTCAAGGCCCGGGACGGCAGCTTCACCGGGTTGGTTGTGTATGCCGGAGACGCACACGTCGTCACGCCCCTCACCGATGATCGCCGTACCATCGAAACCCTGCTTGGCGTGCTGGACCCATTGATTATGCCCGCATCCGGCAACCGGGCCGACCTGGGTATTGAAAAGGCCAAAGCCCTGCTGGATCAGGGCGCACCAGGTAAAGGCGAGATTCTCCTGATCAGTGACGCGGTGCCCAGGCAGCGCCAGGAAGACATCAACAGATTGCTCAAAGGCAGTCCCTACCCGTTAAAAACACTCGCCGTTGGTACCAGGGCTGGCGGTCCCATGCCAATTCCCAAACGGGGGTTCATTCGCGATAACGGCACCATCGTGATGGCCAGTGCGGACCCGGACGGCCTGTCAGAACTCGCTGCCAACAACGGCGGGAACAGCCACAGACTGACCCTGACAGACACCGACATTCAGGCCTTGAAACTGAGGGCCCGGGACAGCAACGACTGGCAGAACACCAACGACAAACTGACGGTGGAACGCTGGCAGGACGACGGTTACTGGCTGCTTTGGCTGGTCGCACCGCTGGTGTTGCTTTGCTGGCGCCGGGGGGCCTTGCTGGTGCTGATCCTGACGATCGCGCCACTCGCCCCCCGACCGGCGCTGGCCTTTGACTGGCAGGATCTGTGGGTCAGGCCCGACCAGCGAGGGCAAGCACTGATCCAGCAGAACCCGAAACAGGCTATCGACCGGTTCAATGATCCGGACTGGCGCGCCAGCGCCCAATACCGGGCCGGCGACTACGGGGCGGCGGCCAAAACCTGGGCCGCGTCTGACAGCCCGGACGCCGACTACAACCGGGCCAACGCTCTGGCGAAAGACGGCAAGCTTGAAAAAGCCCTGAACGTCTATAACGACCTGCTGAAAACCCAGCCAGACAACACCGACGCCGCCTTTAACCGTGACCTGGTCAAAAAACTGCTTGATCAGAAGAAAAAACAGCAGCAAAAGCAGCAATCGGGCAATCAGAAACAGAATGAAAAGCAGCGGGCTGATAAAAAGAGTAATAACAAGGAAAATACAGAGAACCCGTCCGGGCGCCAGGATCAGAAGCAGGGCAGCCAGCCACAGAAACAGTCACAGCCCCAAGCGCAAAATAATCCCTCATCCGGCGATCAGTCATCATCTGACGAGCAGCGCAATCAGCAGAAAAAATCTGGCCAGGCCGGACAAAATGGAGACCAGCGGAAGCAGCAGCCCCCACAGCAACAGGCGGATGCTTCTCAAGCGCAGGAAAAGAACAGCAAAACCAGCGGCAAGCAAGCGGTAAAAGCTCCGGACGAACTCCAACCCCGACCTCTGTCTCAAAGCCAGGAACAGTGGCTGCGCCGGATTCCAGATGACCCCGGCGGACTGTTACGGCGGAAGTTTTTGCAACAATACCGCGAAAGTGACACACCAACCGACAAGAGTGATACCCCATGGTAGGCCGTTTGATCGTCATTCTTACCCTGCTGTTCATTACCACAACGCAGGCCTTCGCGGCAGATGAGCTGCAGGTGGAGCCTGACCGCACATCCCTGCACGAAAATGAGACCCTGACCCTGACCGTCACTGGTGACATGGCCCTCACCATCAATTTCGATATTCTGTTCAACCTGGGTAGCCTGGACCTGCCGGCGCCCAACATCGACAAACTCGAAAAGACTTTCAAGATCCTTTCCCGGGAACAGAAGTACAGCATCCGCACAGTCAACGGTGAGACCCGGGCAACCATTACCTGGACATACCAGTTGGCGCCACTGAAAACGGGCACCTTGACCATTCCTTCACTGACCTTCAACAACGCCAGTTCCAAGCCGATCGACATCACTGTCAAACCAGGCAATGCCACTACCAACACAAAAGCGACCCGCGACGCATTCATTGAGCTGTCCACCGACAAAGACAGCGTCTATGTGCAGGAGCAACTGGTGCTGACAGTCAAACTGTTTTTCACCGGCAACCTCATTCGTGGAGACCTGTCTGAGCCCACCCATCCGGACGCCATTATCGAGGCGATGGGCAAACAGCAGGAATACAGCAGATATCGGGACGGCCGACGCTATCAGGTCGTTGAAAGACGTTATGCCATCTACCCCCAGAAAACCGGCAAATTGACACTTGATCCGATCAAGTTCGAGGGCCAGAGCCGTACCAGCCAGGGCCAGTTGCGGTTCCTCAGGGACCATGCCCAGTTGTTCGACATACCGGTCAAGGCTCCGCCAGCGAGCTTCACAGGCAACACCTGGTTACCCGCTGCCAGGCTGACGCTGTCGGCGTCCGGCGTATCCGGCCAGTCACAGATAACCGTGGGAGAAAGCCTGACCCGAACCATTGAGGTAACCGCTCAAGGCCTTCGCGCCGAGGTGCTGCCTCCGCTCAACCCCGACACCCCTGACGGCCTGAAAAGCTATCCGGACACCCCGGAAACCAGCACCGACATCGGCACCGATACCGTGGTCGGTAAGCTCAGCCAGACTACGGCGCTGGTTGGCCTAACGCCGGGTAAGGTCACCCTGCCGGAAGTCCGCATTCCCTGGTGGAACACCAGGACCGACAAGCAGGAAGTCGCGGTGATACCCGCCCAGACCCTGAGCATTGCTGCGGCCGGCAACCAGACCCGGAAACCGCCCGCCCCCGGTGCCACGCCAACGCCGGACAAACCGACGTCGCCGCCGGTTCCTTCTGAACAAAGCAACGATCTGCAAGGCACAGCCGGATATGGCCTATGGCCGTGGGTGAGTGGCGTGCTGGCATTGGGGTGGCTGGCAACGTTGTTGCTGTGGTATTTCCGCCGCAAATCGCCGGCAGCAAGCCCCGAGCCCGGGCCGGATCGGCACGAAGCTGCGCGCTTCCAGGCCTTGTGTCAGGCCGCGCGAAACGGCTCTGCGGACACACTGACCCGACTGCCGGAGTGGTTTCGTGTCCGGCACCCGAACCGTCCGGTGAATACCGTTTCGGATATCCTGCGCCGGGCCCAACGAACCGAACTCAGGACCGAACTGAATCGCCTGCAGGCGCGACTGTTTGGCGCCACCACTGAGGCTGACACCATGAACTGGAACGGAGAAGCACTGGTCCGGGAACTGGAGCACCTGCGTGCCCAGACAACGGACGATCAGGAAAATAGCGCATTACCCCCCCTGTACAGCGACCGTATGAATCCCCACACGCCCGGTTCCTGACCCCGGCCACCAGTTAATTCGGCGATCTGCTGCACGATGCAGAAGGTCCGGGCCAGGAGATTGACCCGTTGGCAGGGTGTTTCCCTGCCAAGGTGCGGCCAGAGCAGTTCCAGAGCCTTCAACAGCCTGCCCTTCGGTCAACTTACGGAATCGGCTGATCGATCACCAGCCGGTTTATGATCTGCGGGTCAGCATCGACCTTGACCGGCTTTCCGAGGCTGCCCTGCCAGTCGCCACTCTTCGGCATCGCCGTTCCCGACCGGGACAGCCGGGCGGTTACCAGCACCTGATCGGCGGCGGAAATTCGGGCGTTGGGCGCCATTGACAACGCATCGTTCAACCTCACCCTGGCCGGCAGATCCGCTGCGGTCAGTCGGGCAATCGCCAGCGGCGGACCCTGTCGGTCGGGTTGGCGCGCAAACACGAACAGGGTGGTGTCATCGGGGATCTTCCCGGCAAGGTCCGGCGCCAGTTCCACCTTTACGGTTACGCCACGAGCTGAGATCGCTGCGGCACTGCCAGCAGGCACCGGCTTACCCATACGGGTATAGGCGGCGATAATACCCTGGCGGATAGCGGATAGCTCGGGGTGATCGGGGGCAACTTTGGCAATTCGCTCCCAGTACTTGATAGCCGCCCGATAATCCTTTTGATCAAACGCGCTGATACCCAGCAACCCTAACGAGTTCACCTCGTCGGGATTAAGGGTCCGGGCCTGATCGATGGCCTGGCTGACGGCAGGCGTCATATTGCCCTGACTGGCAAAAAACCGGGCCTGCGCGACCAGGCCCCAGGCACTGGCAGCCTGCTCAGGGACCCCAGCCTCCAGACGGGCGAGCTGTTCAAAGGCCTGAGCCGCGTCATCATAACGTTCGAGGTTCATATACGTCTGGCCCAGCAAGCCCCATCCTTCAGGGTTGTCCGGAGCCGTCTTGAGCCGCTCGTTGAGCTGGTCGGCGAGTTTACCGATCCCTGCGGCGCTGCCGTCCGGACTGTCCATCATCTGCTTCATGGTCTGCCACTGTTCAACCTGCCCGAGCGCCCCCCAGTGCTGATACAACAGCACCGCCAGCACCGGCACGACCAGCACACAGCCGATCGCCAGCAGGCGGGCCCCGCCGGTTCCCGGGCGGACTGGCGCGGACGCCGGACGCTCAGCCACATCATCCAGCAGGCCACCGGCCAGTTCGTCCCGGAGTTGCCCGTAGGTCTGCGGATCGATGATGCCGGCCTGGTAATCAGCATCCAACTCGGCCATTCGACCCCGATAGGCAATCAGGTTCTGCTGGCGCAACTCATCTCCGGCCCGGTTGCGGGACCGGTTACGAACAGCGGGAGCAACAATAAAGGCCAGCGCCAACGCAATCATTGTGGCGGCAGCGAACCAGAAGGTCGTCGTCATAAATGGGCCGTTAATCAGTCAGTGGATCGGAATACCGGCATCAGCGGGCATCGTGTTCCCGCAGGAGCCTTTCTGCACGCTCACGTTGCTCGGGAGTCAGTGCGGTGGCATGCTCGCTATAGCGGCGCGACCGGATGACCATCACGGCGATCATCAGTACGCCAATCAGGATGACCAGCGGCGCCGTCGCCCAGAGAACAAGCGTGCGTTTTTCGACCCGGGGCTTAAAGCGTACGAATTCACCGAACCGGGCCACCAGAGAATCAACAATGGTCTCATTATCCGCACCGGCACGAATCATCCGGTAGACTTCAGCACGCATGTCACTGGCGATGGGAGCCTCGGAATCGGCGATGTCCTGATTCTGGCACTTGGGACACCGCAACTCCTCGGTCAAGGTCTGAAAGCGCTCACGGTCTGCATCGGAGTCGAAGGGATAGACATCGTTGACTGTGGCGAATGCGTATTGCACACATCCAATCAGCACAAAAAGAATCACTGCACGAATCATCAGTCGGCCTCACGGTATTTCTGGATCAGTGGCTCCAGCGTGTCCTGCCAGACCCGGGGCGTTACCTCACCTACATGGCGAAACCGGACAATCCCCTCCCGGTCTATAACGTAGGTCTCCGGAGCGCCATAAACCCCCAGGTCGAAGCCAAACTTGCCCTCGGGATCCGACAGAACAACGCTGTATGGATTACCCAGTTCGTCAAGCCAGGCCAACGCATCCTGACGATTATCCTTGTAATCGAGCCCGATAACCGGAACGCCATACTGACGGGAAATTTTTATCAGCATACTGTGCTCCGCACGACAGGTCGGGCACCAGGTCGCCCAAACGTTCAACAGTTGGACCTTGCCCTTGAGCAATTGATTGTCGAACTGCTTGTCCGGATTCTGCAACTCCTTCAACGAAAACGCGGGCACCGGCTTACCAATCAGCGCAGACTCCAGGTGCGAGGGATCCTTGCCAATTCCTGCAAACAGCACCACACCCAGCACCACAGCAAGAATAACCGGAACAAACAGCAACAAACGCCTCATGGCGCCACCCGGTTGGCCACAACCGTAGTGGCATTCGCTTCGTGATCCGCGACCTCGGCTGCCTGTTGTCGGCTCCGAATGCGGTAGCGACGATCCGATATCGCCAGCAAGCCTCCCGCTGCCATGAATAACGCCCCCAACCAGACCCACCGTAACAACGGTTTATACTGCAGGCGCAGTGCCCAGGCGTTGTCGCCGACCTTCTCACCGAGCGCGACAAACAGATCCCGGAACAGTCCGGCATCAATGCCGGCCTCGGTCATAATGTTGCGACGAACCTGATACTGGCGTTTTTCGGGGAACAGGGTGACCACCGGATTGCCGTCCCGACTGATGACGACCTCGGCTGATTCCGCTGTGTAATTCGGCCCCTGACGCTGACCGACGCGGACGAAATTGAACGTCAGACCATGGATCTCAATGCTGTCGCCCGGCGACATGCGAACCTCACGTTCGCTGCCGTAATTGGACACGACGGAGATTCCTGCCATGGTGATAGCCAGCCCCAGGTGCCCGAGCACCATACCGTAGTAACTGCGGCTTTGTCGGCGCGCGCCGGCCAGGCGTCCGCGGCTGGACGCAGATTTCTGCCACAGATCCTGTAAAGTGGCCACGGCCACCCAGCTTGCGGTAAAAACACCAACAAACGCCCAGGGCTCGAAATCGCCAAAGAGCAGCGGCACCAATGTCGCCAGAATCAGGCTGCAGGCGGCCGGCCATAGCAAGCGCTGGCCCAGCCAGCCGCTGTCCGTCTTTTTCCAGCGGGAAAAAATACCGGCGCCCATCAACAGACCAATAGCAATCGCCACGGGCGTGAAGGTGATGTCGAAAAAGGGTTTGCCGATGGACAGGCGACCCATATCGAAATAGTCCAGTACCAACGGGTACACTGTCCCCACCAGCACCAGCAGCATGGCGGCAATCAGCAGCACATTGTTGAGCAGCAGAAACACTTCCCGGGACAGCGAGCCGTAGCGAACCCGGGAATGCACCACCGGCGCCCGGAAGGCGTAGAGTGTCAGGCTTGAAATCACCGTTACGGCCAATAGTACCATCAGGAACACGCCTCGCTCAGGGTCCGATGCAAATGCATGTACCGAGGTCAGCACGCCCGACCGCACCAGGAAGGCCCCCATCAGGCTCAGGCTAAAGGTAATGATCGCCAGCAACACGGTCCAGCTTTTGAACACGCCGCGTTTTTCGGTCACCGCCAGCGAATGCATCAGTGCGGTACCGGCCAGCCAGGGCAGCAGTGAAGCATTCTCCACCGGATCCCAGAACCACCAGCCACCCCAGCCGAGTTCGTAGTAGGCCCACCAACTGCCCAGGGCAATCCCCAGCGACAGAAAAGCCCAGGCCACCGTGGTCCAGGGACGCGACCACCTCGCCCAGGCAGCATCGAGACGACCGTTGATGAGTGCGGCTATGGCAAAGGCAAATGCCACCGAAAAACCGACATAGCCCATGTACAGCATTGGGGGATGGGCTATCAGCCCGATATCCTGCAACAGGGGGTTCAGGTCGGCGCCGTCAGCCGGCACATTGGGTAGCAGTCGTGAAAAGGGATTGGAGGTGATAATGCTGAACAACAGGAAACTTGAACTGATGATCCCCATGATGGACAGCACCTGGGCAATCATTGCCGCCGGCAATCGACGGCTGAAGATGGCCACCGCCAGCGTCCAGCCGGTGAGGATGAGAATCCACAGTAACAACGACCCTTCATGACTGCCCCAGACCGCACTGAATTTATAGTACCAGGGCAGCAGACTATTGCTGTTATTGGCCACGTAAGCCACGGAAAAGTCATCCGTCACGAAGGCCTGAGTCAACAGGGCAAAGGCCAGCGCGACAAACACAAACTGGCCGGCCGCCAGGGGTCGGGCGAAATCCTGCAGGATCGGCCGTCCGGTCAGGGAACCGGTCAACGGCACCACCGCCAGCAGCAGCGCCAGCAGCAGCGCCAGTATCAGTGAAAACTGTCCAAGTTCCGGGAACATCGGCTCCTCCTACAATCTGTTTTATCCGGGCCATCCCGGACGCTGACGCGCCTACCGACTGGCGCTGGTCCGGCTCGCCGCTTTGTCGAGCGATTCCTGTACTTCGGGTGGCATATAGTTCTCGTCGTGTTTGGCCAGTACCTCGTCCGCCACGAACTCGCCGCTGGCCATCAGCCGACCCATCGCCACCACCCCCTGCCCTTCTGCAAACAGGTCAGGCAGGATGCCGGTGTACTCCATCGCCACCGACCGGTGGAAGTCCGTTACCCGGAACCTCACTTTCAGGCTGTCCGGATCACGCTTGACCGAGCCCTTCTCGACCATGCCGCCGGCACGAATACGCACCCCGGCAGGGGCCTCACCATCAGCGATCTGGGTGGGGTTGTAAAACAGGTTGATGTTCTGCCTGAGAGCATAGGAGGTCAGGCCGACAGCCAGCGCAAGCCCGCCAATCAGGAACAGGATAATGGTCAGACGTTTTTTTCGCGTCGGGTGCATGCTGAGCTCGATCCGGTTATGGTCTGGATTGGTCCACCTGCCCGAAGGGCCGGACTTCAGGGGCGGAGTCCGACACAGGCATTGCGGCCCGGTCTCCGTTCTCCGCAAGGCGGCAGAACCGCCGCAAATCAGCCTCGACGACCCGGCGCCGGCGGACGGACATCAGCGTCAACAGACCCAGGCAACCAAAGAAGGCTCCGTAGCAGGTCCAGACGTAGGGGGCATAACCACCCATGGCAAAAAATGCCGAGACTGAATCGAACGCTGGTGTCATCCTCGTCCTCCCGCCATGATCCGGTCGCGCACCCAACGGGCTTTGCGTTCCCGGAAGATAATTTCGGTCTGCAGTCGCCAGCAGGCCAGCCAGCCAAACAGACAGTATAGCCCCAGCACCATCAGCAACAGAGGAACCCACATCGCCATCGGCATCTTGGGCTTCTCCGTCAGGGTGAACGTCGCTGGCTGATGCAGCGTGTTCCACCATTCCACGGAGTATTTGATGATCGGAATGTTAACCACGCCCACCAACACCAGCACAGCCACAGCGCGGGCGGCAAATTTTTCATCGCTGATGGCCGATCCCAGCGCAATAGCCCCGATATAGAGGAACAGCAGAATCAGCATAGACGTCAGCCGGGCATCCCACACCCACCAGGTACCCCAGGTTGGCTCGCCCCAGACAGCGCCGGTAAACAACCCCAGAAATGTCAGTACAGCCCCGACCGGCGCCACGGCTTTAACAAACATATCCGCCAGCTTGATTCGCCATACCAGCGTTATCAGGGCGGCGGCCGCCATCATCACGTAAACCGACTGGGCCAGGAAAGAAACCGGCACATGGATGAAAATGATTCGATAGCTGTTCCCTTGCAGATAGTCCGGCGGCGCAAAGACGAGCCCCCAGACCAGGCCCACCAGCGACATCAGCAGTCCCGACACCAGCAGCCATGGCATCAGCCGTCCGGCGAGGTCAAAAAACCAGCGGGGCGAGCCAAGTTTATGAAAAAATTGCCACATCGGGCCTACACCTTCTAACTATTGGACAGACTGATTCGCAACGCAGCGGCCGAAGCAAAGGGTGCCAATGTCAATGCCAGCGCCAGCAACGCCCCCATTATCGCCAGATAACCGCTAACCGGCGCACCAGCCTCAGCCGCTGTTACTGTGCCAGTGCCGAATATCAGCACAGGAATGTAAAGCGGAATAATCAACAGTGATAGCAGGACACCACCCGAGCGAAGCCCAACGGTCAGCGCTGCTCCGATCGATCCGACCAGGCTGAGCACCGGTGTACCTACAAGCAGCGTTAGACACAGAACGCCGATAGAGTTCCCGTCAAGGTGTACCATCACGCCGAGAACCGGTGCCAACAGCACCAGTGGTACGCCGGTGACCAACCAGTGTGCGGTCGCTTTCGCCAGCACGAGCAAGAACAGGGGCTGGGGCGCAAGCAGTAACTGCTCAAGTGTGCCATCATCGTAATCGTGTCGGAACAGATGGTCCAGTGACAACAGCGTCGACAATAACGCCGCCACCCACAGGATACCGGTACCGGACTGACGCAGAAAGGATACTTCCGGGCTGACACCAAGGGGGAACAGCGAAACCACCATCACGAAAAACACCAGCGGATTAAACAGGTCCTGACGCTGACGCAGACTGGCCTTGAGGTCGCGACGCATAATCGCAATCACCGCCTGAGCCAGGGGCGCTGTGTTCTGAACGGGTGTCATGACCGGGCGCTTGTCAGTCGGCATGGTCGTTCACCTTTCCGAGTTGAATCCGCCGCATACCGTCAGCAGCCAGCGGGTGGTGGGTTGTGGCAATGACCGCGCCGCCCTGACTGACGCGCTGCAACAACAACCGCTCCAGCCCTGCAACACCCTCACGATCAAGGGCTGTGAAGGCTTCATCGAGAATCCACAGCGGCTCGTCAGACACCAGCAACCGGGCCAGGGAGACGCGGCGCTGTTGACCCGCGGACAGACTATGACACGGCGCATCGTGGTAACCTGCCAGCCCCGCGTTGTCCAGGGCGGCGGCGAGTAGATCGCGGGACAGCAAGCGACGGCCTGCCATCAACGCCCGGAGATTTTCCAGCGGCGTCAACTGGGCCTTGACGCCGGCCCGATGACCAATATAAAGAAGATTGCGGGTAAACGATTCACGCTGGCGGTCACGCAACTGCCCGTTCCAGAGAATGTCACCCTGACAGGCATCATGCAGACCGGCGAGGATGCGTAATAACGTTGTCTTGCCGGAGCCGTTGGGGCCCTCGACACGGGTCAGCGTCCCGGGCACTATGGAGATATCCAGATTGCGGAATAACAGCCGGTCGTCACGTTCACAGCTCAGGTTGACAGCCTGTAATAACGGCTCGGACATTCGGGCTCCAGAGTTGGTCTGACCAACCCACATGGACCCGGGTCAGTCAGTCTGATACGAGGCCACGGCGGACCTGGCGAAACCGGAGTGCGAAGGCCTTCCGGCGCAGTACAGTATAACCAAACCATAGCAGGATTACTCTTCTCCCGCGTCAACGAAACGGGTAATGGATGGCCATCAATCCTCCACACAGTGGTAAGCCGACCCCGCCGGTTGATCGTATCCGTTCAACCGCAGCGTCAGGGGCAACCGCAAAACCGGACACGGCGGGCAACCCGCTGCCCGCCGCCGCCCAACTGGATGCCCTGAGCCTGCCGCAGCAACAGGCCGTACTCGCCAAAGTGGCCCAGTTGCTGACCGATAAGGCAGGCCAGGCGGACCAACTGTTGCTGGAGGTAAGAGGGCAATCGCTGGTGGTCCGGGCCGCCGTGGGCGAGACGGAGCTCAAACCCGGTGACTGGGTAAAGGTCATGCGTTCCGGTAATGAACTGACCCTGCTCGGCAAGCTGGCAGATCCTCCGGAGATCCGGATAGCCCAGGCCCTTGCACAAAGACTGCCCTGGCAGCAACGACTCGACACCGGCCTGGGCGAACTGTTAGCCGCCATCAGCAAACCACTGTCCGGCTCCTCTGCGTCAACAGCCGGCACTGAAAATCTCCGGCCGAACCTCGGCGGTCTGCCTCCACAGGTACTGCCGCCGCGTATTCAGGAAGCCATCCAGCAACTCATCAGTCGCCTGCCTGACAGCGAATACCTGCGGACAGCGGCAACCGACGGAGCCGTATCACCGAGAGCGCTGGCCGATCAGATCCGCCACTGGATCAGCGAGAGTGGCAGCTTTACCGAGGCCCGGCTGGCCAGAACACCGGATGCCACGTTACCCGATTTCAAGTTAGCGCTGGGCAAAATCGTTACCGCCATTCTGGCGGAAATGGGCCAGGCCCCCGAGGCGTTCAATCGCTACAGGCCACTGGTCAGCCCCGACCTCGTGCAGGCGCCCCTGCAGTTCCCCCAATCGCTGACATCACCCCCGCCCATGACCGGCAAGGAGCCCATGGACACCGGCCAGATGCTGCGACTGCTGGCGGGCATGCTCAACCGCGTGGCGGTGAACCAGCTTCACAGCCAGGCGCTGACCAGTCGGCCCGTGACCGATGCACCCGTGCCCACTACCGTCCTGGTCGAACTGCCCTGGGTGAATCCCGATAATGAGCCCAGGCTCGCACAGTTAAGGCTCGAACGGGATAAGGAAGGCCCGACCGCCGCCCGACGGCGAAGCCGGCAAATCGCAGAGTGGCGATTCTCGCTCACGCTTGACCTGGATGCCGCCGGTGCCGTCTGTTTTGAAGTGTCCCTGCGTGCGCAGCAGGTGTCGGCAAGGGTGTGGGCTGAGCGGGCTGCAACCCTGCGCCGGGCCAATGCCAGCCTGGCCGGCCTGCGTTCACGGCTGACCGATCTCGGCCTTGAGGTAGTGGATCTGGACTGCCGGCGCGGCAGCCCCCAGGGTATGACCACCCGCCTGGAACAACGCCTTGTGGATATCCGGGCCTGAGGACCGCAATCATGAGCACAGAGGGGCAAAAAAAAGCGCATCGGGAAACCGCAGTCGCCCTTAAATACGATGGTAAACGGGCGCCGACGGTCGCGGCCAGTGGCATGGATGAAATAGCTGAGGAGATTATCCGGCTGGCCAGAGAGCACGGCGTTCCACTCTATGAAAGCCCCGAACTGGCCAGCATTCTGGCGCGGCTCGACCTGGATGAAGAGATTCCGGAAACTCTGTACCGGATCATCGCCGAGGTTCTATCGTTCGCCTTTAATCTGCAGGGCAAAACACCGTCTGACGCCGGCACCAAACGGGGTTAGGGAACCTCTGATCAAGTCTATTGGCAATTCTGGCTCTCCCTGAAAGCCGGAATCAAGGCGAGGCTTCGCAGGAAGGCTGGTTGCCTTTCAAGAAGGCTCAACGCGGAGTCCGGCTTTCAGGGAGAGCCCCTGCGGG
>JASBRL010000092.1 GCA_030149475.1 Marinobacter sp. | reverse complement strand
GTCACCGAGCGAGGCCGCCACGGTCGAGAACATCTGCAGGCCACCGGCATCATAATCGAATGCGCAGAATACCGCGTCATAGCCGCTCAACCAATCGAGAATCGCCGCCCGGGTAATCCGGTTGCCACCGCCCAACACCACATCGCAGGTCGCCAGATTCAACGGCTGGCCTGACGCCTCACTGGCAAAACTCAGCATCTGCGGATATTGGTAGAAATTGCGCTCGTTCTCCACCACCAACACCGACCGGGCCCGGTGAAACCCCATATCAACCGAATCATTCCCGATGACCGCCACCCCCGGCCGGCTGGAGGTCAGCGCTTGATGATACACGAGAACAAAACTGACCTCGGTACCGTGGCGGTGGGAGTTGCCCTTCTTCGCGGCGTCTACCCGGCTTACCGGCGCTTGCGACACATCCTGCAGCTCCGCGAAGGCGGCTTGATCCAGGATCGTGACCACCCAACGGTTGGTTTGTACCTTTTCCGTCGCGAATAAGTCCCTGTGACGACAGCGAAACTGACCCGGAAGTTTCTTCAGGAAAGCTTCATAGTTAATGGGCTGGCCACTGAGAATTTTCTCGAGGTAGTCGTTCAAGGGTGCACCATGGCTTCTCTGGGATTGGTTTTTCGATAGTGTGCCATCACCGCATCCAGACTGTAATGCTTCCACTTACATTTGACCTCTCGACCGCCCTCCCACTGAACTTGTAAGAAATCCTTGCAAGTTGCCCCCTCCACCAACTCACCCTCTAACCAGGCCCGAATCAGTCTGTAGTGGTTCAGTCGGGCCTTTGAAAGTGGAAAGGAAAAATAAGCGCTAAACTCTGGTAAGCTCTTTTTTTATAGCCGTAAAGCAGAATCGTAGACATGCAAGCAAAAACACCAGAGCGCACTGAAATAGCAGAGCTTCGCGACCAGTTGGGGCGGTTTCCTGACCTCCGCTTCGCCGTTCTGTTCGGCTCCATGGCGCACGGTGCTGAACGCCCTGACAGCGACATTGACGTGGCCGTGCAGGCCGATAAGCGGCTGACCGCTGATGAACGCATCGCCATCACCGAGGCGCTTGCACTGGCCTTCAACCGGCCCGTTGACCTGATTGACCTTCGCACTGCCGGCCAGCCGCTGCTGGACCAGATTGTCTCCAACGGCATTCAGGTGCTGGGACCCAGACGGTACTGGGGTGAACTGATATTTCGCAACATCATGGAAAACGAAGATTTTGTACCCTACCAGAAACGCATACTCGAAGGGCGACGCCGGGCATGGATGAACAACTCGTAGCACAAAAACTGGAATCCCTCAGGCGTTGTATCCAGCGAGTGGAGACCCGGATACCGGTGGATCTGCCAGCACTTCTTGAGGATCTTGACGCCCAGGACATCATCGCACTGAACCTGACACGCGCCGTTCAGATGTGCGTGGATATCGCCTCTCATTGGCTGGCCGAACATGCCGAGGCAACGTCACCCAAAACCATGGGGCAAACGTTTGAGGCGTTGGCGACGGCCGGCGTAATCGATCCTGGTCTCGCAGAGCGTATGAGAAAATCCGTCGGCTTCCGGAACGTGATGGTTCATAACTATGACGAGGTGAATTGGGAAATTGTTTTCTCTATCTGCAAGTTCCATTTGAATGACTTCAAGGAATTTGCGCGGGCTTTTTCTAATATGTTTGAGTGACGCAGGTGATCACCCCTCACTTAAGGCCCAACGATCTTGTTCGGTTCCACCAGAACCCTGACCTTCACTGGCAGCCCCTCGGTGACAGGGTAATGGGAGGAGAATCGGATGGAGCGCTGGTTCACCCTACGGAGGGTGTCGGCCTCTTTCACGGCACCGTGCGCCCGGACAACGGTGGCGGCTTCGCCTCAGTAAAAGCAGACGGAGCTCAACCGGCCATGACCACAAAGACCTTTGCCCTGACTCTACAACGGCCATTCAAGCTGCGCATGACCGTGGAAAGTGACGGTTGGTGCCAGCTTGCGCCCTGGCACTGGGACGGTGAGCGTCTTGAGCGCACGGTAAAAATTGGCGCCAATGCGGAATGGGCCCGCATCCACCAGCCCGCTGACGATCAGCTTCTTGTCGAAACAACCTCATCCAGCACCGACGCCGTTTCGGAGCGCGTCGCCCGCTGGCTGCACCTGGACTGGGATCCCTCCGGGTTTCTTGCCCTTTGAAGCGGATTGCCGACAAGGCTAACTGGTCACGCCACAGACCTACGCTGCCGAATTTATCACCCGGTTTATGCCCCGCTCGATCCAGCAAATACTGTTGAGGTAAGCAACCATCCCCTTAAGCCGCCCCTACACCCCTATATGGACCGCAGCCCGAATAGCAACACATATATTGCACATCATCCAAATAGCAACTAATGTGTTTCATATTGATGAACGGCAACCTGTCAGCTTGATCATGAAATCACTACTCGAACAAATTAAAACTCGCCGTAAAGCCCTGGAGCTAAAGCAACACGATATGATGCTGCGCGTGGGAATATCGCGCCAGCAATATCAGCGGCTGGAATCCAGAGGCAATCCGAGGCTTGATACCCTTGAGCTGATAGCCAAGGGACTCAAAAGCGAATTGCTGCTGATCCCGCAAGAGAAGCTCAATGCCGTGATGGCTGCACTGGCGGACGATTCACCCACACCTGGCGGACCAGACCATTCAGCCAGGAAAACGAGTGAATCACTAGCCGATGATCCATGGCAAGGGTTGCTGGGAGAAAACGAGTGAGCCCAAACGCCAGCGATGAAGTCAAGGTATTGCAGCTCACCATCCATGGCGTACTGGTAGGCTACCTCACGGGTTTTCATGTCAACGCCGGGTTAAAACTGACCCACTTTCAGGCGATATCGTCGGTTTAAAACTGACCCACCCTCGACGGTTAGTGGTTGGTTAATTGGTCCTGGCTGCTGGTTGAGATAGGTGCGATACCAGCTGTTTTCTTGTCCTT
>JASBRL010000149.1 GCA_030149475.1 Marinobacter sp. | reverse complement strand
ACGCCCTCGACCGCCTGATTCTGCCCATGCTGAATGCCTGCATGGCGTGCCTTCGGGAGCAGGTAATTGCGGATGAGGCTCTCGCCGATGGCGCAATGATTTTCGGTACCGGATTTGCGCCCTTCCGTGGTGGCCCGATGAACTATGCGCGCAAGCGCGGCTTCGAGAGCATCCGCTCCTCGCTGGAGGGTCTGGCACAGGCCCACGGCGACCGGTTCCAGCCGGACGAGGGCTGGCACTGACTTGTACCATTAAGGAACCCCAGATCAAGCCTGTTGAGAATGCTGTAAGTGTTGACAGGCGCTCGGGAAGGCGTGGTTCGCCGGTAATGGCCGACGTCCTTGCCACCAATCGTAACGCGGCCAATGAGCCTCTCAATGCTTGCCCGCAGGAAGAGCCAGAACCGCCAATAGACCTGATCAGGGGTTCCCTGACCCCGGGAGTAAACATGTTCGGCGACGCCCAGCGATCCAGTCAAAAGCATGATCAGGAGAATAGCTTGAAAATGCAGCAGCGCGGAACCCGTGATCCGATGTCGGGCTCGAGTCAGCAGAATGGACCGCCGCCATGGCTTCGTGTGCTGAATTTTGTGCTTCTGACGTTCGCGGTATTTTATGCCGTGCAGCTATTTACCCAGTCAGACTCGGAACAACTGACGTTCACCGATTTCAAGAAGCGGGTAACCTCAGGGCAGGTTTCAGAAGTCACCATTAAAGGGCATCAGGTGCGCGGGACCCTGAAAGCGTCCAGGGGCGGCGGCGATGTTTCCGGGCAGCAGACGTTTCAGAGCTACATTCCCGAGGTCGGCGATACCGGAATACTGAATTTGCTGGACCAGAACGGCGTGCCGGTGACGGCCAAAGAATCCGGTCCGGATCTGTTTTCCCGGATGCTGGTCAGCTTTCTGCCATGGCTGATTATTTTGGGTCTGTTCATCTACTTCTCGCGACGCATGGCGAGCCAGATGGGCAGCCAGCAGGGCGGTGGCCTGTTCAGTATGGGCAAGTCCAGGGCGAAACGGTTCCGGGAAGATCAGCCGCGCAAGAGCTTTGAGGACATTGCGGGTTCTGATAGTGCGAAAAAGGATCTGACCGAGATTGTCGATTACCTCAAAAAGCCGTCCTACTACCAGGATCTGGGGGCGAAACTGCCCCGTGGCGTGCTGATGGTCGGGCCGCCCGGCACCGGAAAGACCCTGATGGCCCGGGCAGTCGCCGGCGAGGCGGAGGTGCCTTTCTATTCCGTTTCCGGCTCCGAATTCATCGAAATGTTTGTCGGCGTCGGGGCGTCCAGGGTGCGCAACATGTTCGAAGAGGCCCGCAAGGAGTCACCGGCGATTATTTTCATTGATGAGCTGGACGCCATAGGTCGCTCCCGGGGGGCCGGTGTCGGCGGTGGTAACGATGAGCGGGAGCAGACCCTTAACCAGATCCTGTCGGAAATGGACGGTTTCTCACCCCACGAGACGGTGGTGGTAATCGCCGCGACCAACCGTCCGGACGTGCTGGATCCGGCCCTCCTGCGCCCGGGACGGTTTGATCGGAAAGTCACCCTGGACAGCCCGCACAGAGAGGCCAGGAAGCAAATTCTGCAGATTCATAGCCGGACGATGCCATTGGATGAAGACGTTGATCTGGCTGCAGTGGCACGTCGAACGGTTGGTTTTTCCGGGGCCGATCTGGAAAACCTGGCCAATGAGGCTGCTCTGTTTGCCGGTCGTGACGGCAGCAAGCATATCGGCATGACGCATTTTGATCTGGCCCGGGACAAAATCCTGATGGGGGCTGAGCGAGAGCAGACGCTGAGTGACGACGAAAAACGCATGATTGCGTTTCACGAATCCGGCCATGCCCTGACTGCATTACTGTTTGCCAGGGCTGATCCGCTGGAAAAGGTCACCATTATCCCCCGGGGTCGGGCGCTCGGGTTAACCGAACAGGCGCCGGATGAGGAACGGCTCAATATGACTGAGAGCTACGCCCGTGACCGCATCGCCGTCATGCTCGGTGGGCGCGTGTCTGAGCGTCTGGTCTTCAGTGAGGTCAGCAGTGGTGCGGAGAATGACATTGAACAGGCCACAAAGCTTGCCCGCCGGATGGTTTCACGCTGGGGCATGAGCGACGCCATCGGACCGGTCTCCGTGAGCTCCAGTCAGGAAGAGGTGTTTCTCGGCCATGAAATCTCCCGGGAGCGGGACTTCAGTGAAGCCACGGCTGAGAGGATTGACGATGAGGTCCGAAAGCTCATAACCGATATTGAAAAGGAAGTAAGCAAGCGTCTGGAGGATAACAGGGAGCAGCTTGAACGGCTTGCCAACAAGCTGTTTGAAGAGGAGACCCTGGAGGCACATGACATTGAACAGTTGCTTGGTGGATTGAGCAACGGCGGAAAAGGAGGAAGTCAGGGGGCCTCTGATAAATCCTGAGTCGCCTTGAACGCCCCACGGGCTGGATTCTGCCGGATTCCGTCAAGGCCAGCCGGTCAGATGTGTGATCCGGCAGGCGCTGATAGTGGCTCAATTAATCGATTAAATCGATTAATATTAATTGATTTATCTGATTCACAAATAATAAGACAGCTTTAGAATAACGTTATTCCAAATTTTCTAACCGGGATGACGTTATGTGGAAAGGATTGGGGTTGTGCGCTGCGTTGACCATGGGTGGTTTCGGGCTGGCGAGTCTTACCACAGCCGGAATCAGTCCGCTGGTTTTTGCGTTGTTGCTGGGGCTGGTGGTGGGGAATTTGCCGGTTGGCCCTGACCACCGCCTGTTGGAGGCGGGTCTGAAATTTTCGACCCGATGGCTGTTGCGTATGGGTATTGTGCTGTTCGGGTTGTCAGTAACGCTCCAGCAAATGGTTGTACTGGGTCCCCGCGTGGTCGTACTCGATCTGCTGGTAATTACCACGGTCATGATTGTTGGCTACCAGCTTGGTACCCGCTGGCTGAAGCTGGACCCGGAAACCGCGTTGTTGACCAGCGCCGGCAGCGCCATCTGTGGCGCGGCGGCGGTGCTGGCGACGGAAACCACCATTCGGGCCCGGCCAGCGGCTACCGCCATGGCAGTGGCAACGGTCGTTCTCTTCGGTAGCCTGGCCATGGTGGTCTATCCGGTGCTGTTTCCCGTGGTGGGTTGGAGTCAGGCGCTGTACGGGGTCTATATCGGTGCCACGGTGCACGAGGTGGCCCAGGTTGTCGCTGCGGGCAACGCCGTGGGGGCGGACGCACTGGCCAACGCCGTTATTGTGAAGCTGGTGCGGGTGATGCTGCTGGTGCCGTTTCTACTGGTGGTGGGGAAATGGTGGCTCCGGAGACAGGGCGCGTCCGAGGGTAACAGCGACGCCGCTGGCAAGCTCACAGTGCCCTGGTTCGCCTTCGGGTTTATTGCCATGGTGGTGCTTAACAGCCTGGTCGCGTTACCTGCGGGATGGCATGCGAGTCTGGTGCTGATCGGGCAGATCGCGCTGACCATGGCGATGGCAGCGTTGGGCTATGAAACCCGGCTGGAAAAGCTCCGTGCACTGGGACTGAAACCGCTGGTTCTGGCCCTGGTATTATTTGTCCTGCTGATCGTGGGCGGGCTGGCTGTAACCCCTTTGGTCACGCAGCTTCAGGTGATTGGCCCGGTAGGATAACATCGGGCTTGATCCTGACTGAATCACGACCTGGTCGCACTTGCCGCAGCGCCCGGCCTTGCCTGTTCACGGTCAGGAATCGGTTCTGCCGATTCGGGATGGTCTGTCGAAGATGACGGATGTGCCGACCTCATGCCGACCCCATGCCGATCGTAGTCGGCGATCAGGGAAGGGTGTTCCAGGGCGTCGAGTCGGGTCATGATCCTCTTTCTGTGATTGAGTGGTGAGGCGCGCGGGCCTCGACCGGATGCCTCAGGCCGTCACGCCATAGCGTTTTTCCAGTGCGCTTCGATAGCGCTGGTAGGCTGTCTCGTAGCCTGTCCGGTTCGGTGCCCGGGGTTGTGCCAGCGTGCTTTCGTCCAGCCTCACCAACTGGCCGCAAAGCTGCTCCAGTGACGGCCCCGTTCCAATGGTCTTGCCATGGCACCAGGCTGCCTGGATGGCGGCGCCCAGCGCCGCCGCCTCGTTTATGCGTGGACAGATCACGTCGGCACTCAGCACATCAGCGACGATCTGCCGCCAGATCGGTGAGCGCGCGCCGCCACCGATCAGCCGGATCTGACGGGTTTCCTGAGCCAGGTCGCCCAGATGTTCCAGGCCGTAACGCAAGCCAAAGGTGGCGCCTTCGACCACCGCCCGACACAGGTTGGCCTGGCTCATGTTCAGGTTGTCCAGGCCGATAAAACTCGCGGTGGCGTGGGGTAGCATGGGTACGCGTTCGCCATTGAAGAACGGCAACACCGTTACGCCTTCGGCCCCGACGGGAGCCTGGGCCACGCGGTCGCCAAAATCGGCCAGGTTCAGGTTGAACAGTTGGCGGACCAGCGTGGTGGCTGAGGTGACATTCATGGTGCAGGCCAGGGGTAGCCAGCCATCGCTGCTGGCGCAGAAGTTGGCGATCATGGCGTTGTCGGTGAGCACGGGTGTTTTGGAGAACGCGTAAACCGTGCCGGATGTGCCGAGACTGATCGTCACCAGGCCGGGCCGGATATTGCCTGTTCCGATGGCACCCATCATGTTGTCGCCACCGCCGCTGGATACCATCACGTTATTTCCGAGCCCGAACCGCTTTGCGAGCTCTGGCCGGACGATACCGGCGGGTTCGTGGGATCTGATCAAACGTGGCAGCACCTGGTCGGGGTCCAGTTCCGGAGCAATCACGGCAAACACATCTTCGCGCCATTGGCACGTCCTTGTGTCAAAATAGCCGGTACCGGAGGCGTCGCCCGCCTCGGCCACGCGTTGGCCAGTCAACCGGAAATTGAGGTAATCATGGGGCAGCAGGATGCTGTCGATGCGGGCATAGGCGTCGGGATGCTGTTCCCGCAGCCACGCGAGTTTCGAGGCGGTATAGCCGGTTTGCAGTACCAGCCCGAGTTTTTCCAGGCAGCCGGCTTCGCCGCCCAGCCTGTCGACCAGAAGCGCGTTATGACGGGCAGTTTCAGTATCGCACCACAGCTTGGCCGGATGCACCGGCTGGCCATCGGCATCCAGCGCCACCAGGCCATGCTGCTGACCGGAGATACCGATCGCACGAATGGTCTGACCATCGATGCCTGCCTGTCCCAGCGCTTCAGCAAAGGCGGCCGAAAACGCAGTCATCCATTCTTCCGGATCCTGTTCGCGACGGCCGTTTTCGCCCTCCAGCAACTGATGCGAGCGACTGGCCTCTCCCAGAATCCGGGCATTGTCCACGTCGACAACCACCACTTTGGTGCTCTGGGTGCCGCAGTCTACGCCAACGTACATCGTTTACTCCCGGTTCCGGCCAGTATGGATGGCTTCGAGGATACCCGTGCGCATGCTGCGTCTCACAGCTTGCCTGTCGCCAGAGCTGCCACCGTCGCCCGGGCGCCTTCTCGATGCAGGGAGGCAAGCGCGTTCAGGTAGGCATCACGAAAGCGTTGGTCGTTCGCCAGGTCGCCGAACAGATCCCGATTCTCGATAAAGGCGGTCGGAGTGCGGTGGTTATTTTCAGCAAGTGTCATCAGTTGATCTTTCAGCGGGTCGACGACGGCGATGGGCGCTCCGGTTTCGTCCGTACCTTCGGCGTAGCGCGCCCAGCTGGCAACGACGGCTGCGGCACGATGCATCTCACCGCCGTTTTCAAGCTGCGAGCGGATGACCGGCAATAACCATTTGGGAATGCGGTCTGAGCTCTCGGCGCAGAGTCGGGCCAGGGTGTCTCTGATTTGCGGATTGGCAAAGCGTTCGATCAGGGTCCGGCAATAATCCTTCAGGTTCACGCCGGGTACGGCTGACAGGGTGGGCGTGCCCTCGCGCTCCATATACGCCAACAGGAACGCCACGAATACCGGGTCCTGGCAGGCTTCATGGGCGTAGCGGTAGCCACTCAGGTAGCCGAAGTAACACAACGCCTGGTGGCTGGCGTTGAGCAGGCGCAGCTTCATCAGTTCATAAGGTTCGACGTCGGTGACGACTTGCACACCGGCGGCCTCAAATGGTGGTCTGCCGTTGACGAAATGGTCTTCCAGAACCCACTGGGTAAAGGGCTCGCAGACTACCGGCCAGCGATCCTCGATATCAAGACGCTCGCTCAGTTCGGCGATGTCGGCGTCAGTGGTGACCGGCGTGATGCGGTCCACCATGGAATTGGGGAAGGCAACGTGTTGTTCGATCCAGTCGGCCAGGTCGGCATCGCGGTGGCGGGCAAAAGCGCTGAACATACGATGTGCGATCTCGCCATTGCCCTGAATATTGTCACAGGACATGACCGTGAAGGGTGCGATCCCGCGGTCCCGGCGACGGCTGAGTGCTTCGGTCACCAGTCCGAAGGTGGTCCGGGGTGCCCTGGGGCTGGCCAGATCGGCTTGCACCTGCGGGTTCGAAAAATTGAATTCGCCGGTAACCGGATGGAAATTATAGCCGCCTTCGGTCACGGTCAGCGAGACGATGCGAATAGCGGGATCGGCCATGCGTTCGATGACGGCGTCCGGATCATCAGGAGCAAACAGATAGTCGATCAGGCTGCCGATCACGCGGGCGTCATAGTGACCGTCCGCATGTTTCACCACCAGCGTGTAGAGGTAGTCCTGGGCCGCGAGCACGTGCTGCATGCGTTGGTCTCCGGGCATGACACCCACGCCGATGATGCCCCAGTCCATGGCCTGGCCCTGGTTCATCAGGGCGTCAAGGTACATCGCCTGGTGAGCGCGGTGGAACCCGCCAACCCCGAAGTGCAGTACCCCCGCGGTTACCTGTGTGCGATCATAGCCCGGCACGGCTATCCGGGTGTCGAGACTGGGCAGCAGTTTGGTGCTGAGGCGGGTCATGGGTAACTCCTTTTGGTGCATCGGTCGATTCAGGTCGGCGGGGCGTCGTTATTGGCCCACCGGATATCGGGTTCAATGGACATCTGTTTGACCAGGCGGGCATTGTGCATGTCCTTGTGGCGGGCTTTGGCCAGGGCGCCTGCCTCGTCCTGCCCCATGTCCAGCCAGCGTCGAACCAGTCGTTCCTCAATGCAGGCGTCATCCACGTCGAGAAAAACGGTCAGATCGAACAGGTTTCGCAATGCGCTCCATGGCGTCTGATCCAGCAACAGGTAGTTTCCTTCCACGATCACGATGCGGTGACCGGGGCTGATCATCCGGCCACCGGCCCGCGCCAGATCCAGCGGGCGGTCGAAGACCGGCACCGCCACGTCGCCGATGCCGGTACGTATCCGCTCCAGGTCGCAGTGCAGTCCCAGTGGATTGAACGTCTCGGGCGCCCCCTTGAGCTCCAGCAATCCGCGGGGTTCCAGCACCGCATTGTCGAAGTGGTAGCCGTCCATGGGCACCACCGCGGCGGTGTCGGGATGCCGGTGGTTCAACTCGTCCGCCAGTCTCTGTGACAGGGTCGATTTGCCGGCCGCAGGGGGGCCGGCCAGGGCAACGATATAGCGTGCCCGGTTTCCGGCCGCGTTCAGGATCGAGTCGACAATCTGGTGCATACCTGGTTCTCCGGCTCATGTGGCAGCCGCCCGGCGACTGACCGTTTCGTCCGTCAGCTCATCCAGTTGCCGCCATCCACATTCAGTGTTTGCGATACCACATACTCGGCATCCCGACTGGCGAGGAAAACTGCCGCCCCGACATGATCATCGGGGCGCCCCATACGGCCGTAGGGTACCGCTTCGCCGACGAGGCGTTTCTTCTCACCCGGCGGACGATTTTCGTAGCGCGCGAACAGGGCGTCAACCTCGTCCCACATGGGCGTATCAACAACGCCGGGGGCGATACCGTTCACGTTAATGCCATGTCTGATCAGGTCCAGGCCACAGGATTGTGTGAGACTTATGACCGCAGCCTTGGAAGCGCAGTAAATACTGACCAGCGGCTCACCACGACGCCCGGCCTGGCTCGACATATTGATGATCTTGCCGCCCTGGCCACGGGCTACCATGCTTTTCGCGACCGCTTGCAGGGTAAAGAAAAGCCCCTTGGCGTTCACATTGAACTGACGATCATAGCTGTCCTCGGTGACCTCCAGAACCGGAGACATGTCAAACACCGCCGCGTTGTTGACGAGAATGTCGATGCCTCCCCAGCGTTGGGTTACAGCGGACACCAGGGCGTCGATCGAGCTGCGGTCACAGACATCCAGTGGCTGACCGGCA
The DNA here is from genome assembly GCA_030149475.1 of Marinobacter sp. Classification (GTDB taxonomy): domain Bacteria; phylum Pseudomonadota; class Gammaproteobacteria; order Pseudomonadales; family Oleiphilaceae; genus Marinobacter. Next base: position 10,170 of record JASBRL010000149.1, on the reverse strand, counting down.
ACCCGCTCCGGTTCGTCCAGTGTGCTGCGGATTTCATCGATGGCGGTGTTGACGGCCCTCTGATCGATATCCGCCACGACCACCCGGGCGCCCTCGGCCAGGTAGCGTTCGACAATGGCACGGCCGATTCCCCGGGCACCGCCGGTCACAATGGCAACCTGATTATCCAGTTTCATCGACAACTCTCCTTGACATGATGGCGGTTATTCGACCGTGGGCCGGCTGGCCCGCCATTCTTCAATCAATACGTCCAGCCCGGACATCCGGGGCATGACACGCCACGCCCCGGCGTCGAGCAGGCGCTGCTCGTGGCCCGCCCCGATGTGGCTGGCGCCGTAAAATCCGATCACGGTCATCCCGGCCGCGCTGGCGGCACTGACACCAGAGACGCTGTCCTCAATCACCAGGCAGTCCTCCGGCTTACAGCCCAGTTCACGCGCCGCCAGACGATAGACACCGGGGTCCGGTTTGGGGAGTGGCACCTGTTCAGCGGTGAACAGGGGTGCCGAACCAAGCCAGACATCCAGGCCGGTGGTGCCGAGAGAACCAAGTACCCGGCGCCGGCTCGAATTCGAGACGATGGCCAGCGGCAGGTCGAGCTGACCCAGTGTTTCGGTCACACCGGCGATAGCTTTCAGGTCCCGGGCCAGACGGGTCTCGATGGCGAGGTCAATACGCGGTAGTGCATCCGCCGGCAGCTTATGGGCACTGAGCTGTTCCAGATGACGCAGTATGTTTTCCGTCGTCATCCCGAGCGCGTTCCTCAGAAGAGTGTCCGGTTGCAGATCCGGCAGCCACTCGCGTAGTTGCTCTACCAGGGTGGCTTCGGCAATCACTTCGCTGTCCACCAGGACCCCGTCACAGTCGAAAATCAGCGTTTCCATGGACGCTCCGTTCACGAGTGGCTGCCCTCGACCGGTGCCCGGTTGGACTGCCGGTCGATCCCGGTCAGGGGATGCTGGTGCAAACTGGTCAGGGCGAGCCCGTCGTCACGGAACAGGTGACCGCGAACAGGCTCGAAACCGAAACGAACGACGTCGCCCACCTTGTGTGCGACGTCGCCGTCGGCGATAACCGTGACCATGCCTGTGTCCATCTGCACGTAGAGAGAGGTCGCGCCGCCGAGACGCTCGATCACCTGAATGCGGCCGCTCAGCGGGCCGTCTTCCTGCAGGTTCAGATGTTCGGGCCGGATGCCCAGTTCAAGGCTTGTCGCGACGGACACGCCCGTGCCGTCCACCGGTACCCGGCAGGTTTTGCCGCCGGGCAGCGTGACCTGAACGCCCTCATGGGTGCTGTCCTGAAACTCCACCGGCAGGAAGTTCATGGTCGGAGAGCCGATAAAACCAGCCACGAAACGGTTCCGGGGATGGTGATACAGTTCCATGGGTGAGCCGACCTGTTCCACTTCACCCTTTTGCAGTACGACGATCTTGTCGGCCATGGTCATGGCTTCGATCTGGTCGTGGGTGACGTAGATCATGGTGGCATTCAGTTCGTCGTGCAGCCGTGCCAGTTCGATCCGCATCTGTACCCGCAGGGCTGCATCCAGATTGGAGAGCGGTTCGTCGAACAGGAAAACGCTGGGGTTTCGCACGATGGCCCGGCCAATGGCGACCCGCTGACGCTGGCCGCCGGAGAGTGCCTTGGGCTTGCGCTCGAGCAGTTCTTCCAGTTGCAGGACGCGGGCGGCGGCCATCACCTTGTCCCGGCGTTCTGCCTTGGGGACGCGCGCCAGGCGCAAACTGAACCCCATGTTGTCTTCGACGGTCATGTGTGGGTACAGCGCATAGCTCTGAAATACCATGGCCAGCCCGCGTTCGGCCGGTCCGATATCATTGATGCGCCTGCCGTCAATTGTGATGTCACCGCTGGTGGCATTTTCCAGGCCGGCGATGATTCGCAGCAACGTGGATTTCCCGCAGCCCGACGGGCCGACGAAAACCACGAACTCCTTGTCATTGACGTCCAGATCCACACCCTTGATCACCTGGATATCGCCGAATTGCTTGACGATATTTTTTAGTTGAAGCGTTGCCATGTTGAGATCCTTATTATTTGACGGCGCCGAAGGTGAGGCCCCGGACCATCTGTTTCTGGGTCAGCCAGCCGAAGACCAGAATCGGCGCGATGGCCATCGTGGAGGCGGCGGAAAGTTTTGCCCAGAACAGCCCTTCGGGACTGGAAAACGAGGCGATATAGGCGGTCAGCGGAGCAGCCTGGGAGGAGGTCAGGTTGAGACTCCAGAAGGCTTCGTTCCAACTGAGAATGACCGACAGGAGCCCGGTGGAGGCAATGCCCGGCAGGGTTAATGGCAGCAGTAGATACACCACTTCCTGAAGGGTACTGGCGCCGTCCATACGTCCGGCCTCCAGGATGTCCCTGGGCAGGTCCTTGAAGAAGGTGTAAAGCATCCACACCACGATGGGCAGATTCATCAGCGTGTAGACGATGACCAGCCCCAGCTTGGTGTCCAGCAGACCCGTATCCCGGAACAGCAGATAGATCGGCACCAGTACCCCCACGGGTGGCAGCATTTTGGTTGACAGCATCCACAGCAGGGTGCCCTTGGTGCGCCTGGTGGGCAGGAAGGCCATGGAATACGCTGCCGGAATGGCAATGAGCAACGCCAGGATGGTGGAGCCGAAGGAGATCACCACACTGTTCCAGGCGAATTTGAAATAATCCGCCCTTTGTTGGACTTCGATGTAGCTGTCCAGGGTTGGCGAGAAAATCAGCGACGGGTCTGCGATGGCCGCCGTTTCGGTCTTGAAGCCGGTCAGCACCATCCAGAAAATCGGGAAGAAAATCACGAAAGCGATGACCCAGGCCAGCAGGCCGATACAGAAGCGTTTGAACATTGAGTTATTCATGGGCGTCTCAGTCTTCCAGGTTCTTCGCCACCATCCGCACCAGGAAGATGGCCACGATGTTGGCGAGGACGATAGCGACCACACCGCCGGCGGATGCCATGCCGACATCGAAGTCCAGCAGGGCGCGGATATAGATCAGGTACGCCAGGTTGGTGGTGGCCAGTCCAGGGCCGCCCGATGTCGTCACGAAGATCTCGGCGAACACGGTTAACAGGAAAATCATCTCGATCATGATCACCACGCTGATCGCGCGTTTCAGGTGCGGCAAGGTGATGAAGAAGAAAACTGAAAGGGGACCGGCGCCGTCCATCCGGGCCGCCTCGACCTGATCCTCATCCAGCGACTGCATGGCCGTCAGCAGAATGAGCAGGGCGAACGGCAACCACTGCCATGCCACGATGATGACAATGGATGTCATCGGCAGGGACGAGAACCAGTCTACCGGTTCGGCGCCGAACAGGCTGGCGACCCAGGCCAGCACTCCGTTGGCCGGATGCATCATCAGATTTTTCCAGACCAGGGCACTGACCGTGGGCATGACGAAAAATGGCGAGATGACCAGCACGCGGGCGATGCCGCGACCAAAGAACTCCTGCTGGAACAATACCGCCAGCAGGGTCCCGCCGACGACGGTTATGACCAGCACCCAGCCCACCAGCAACAGCGTGTTCAGCATCGCTGTCCACAGGGCCGGATCGGTGAACAGGTATTGGTAATTTTCCAGACCGGCGAACCCGGTCATTCCCGGCATCAGCAGGTTGTATCGTTGCAGCGAGAACCAGATGGTCATCGCCAGCGGCACTATCATCCAGAGGAACAGCAGGGTGACCGCAGGGCCCTGCAGGGCCAGGGGTCTTAACCCGCCGACAGTCCGTCCAGCAGTTCGAGGTTTATTCATCATCGTATCCGGCGTATCTGATGGGCCAGTGGGATCTGGCCCTGAATTCAGGCGGTGTCTGTCCAGGCACGGGCTCCGGGTGTGGTACGGCCGGAGCCAGCCTGGATGGCACTATTTGTAGTAGCCTGCCCGTTCCATGGTGCGCTCGGTCGCACGCTGGGCATTGCTCAGGGCCTGGTCCACGGACATCTCACCGGTCAGGGCGGCCGCTATCATCTGGCCGACCTGGGTACCAATGGACTGGAACTCTGGAATTCCGGCGAACTGCACACCGGTGTAGGGGGACGGTTTCAGAGTGGAATCCGTCGGGTCGGCATTGCGGATGGCGTTCAGTACGAAGTCGGCAAAGGGCGCGGCCTGCTGATACTTCTGGTTGGTGTAAGTGGACTCACGGGTACCCGGTGGCACACTGGTCCATCCTTCTTTCTCGCCAACCAGAGTGATGTACTGCCGGGACGTGGCCCAGGTAATAAATTCCTTCGCGGCATCCTTGGACTTTGATGAGGCCGGAATCGCCAGAGCCCATGACCACAGCCAGTGCGAACCTTTCGGTGTGACCGCGACGGGTGCGGGGGCAAAGCCCAGCTTGTCCGCTACTTCGGATTCATCCGGGTTATAGAGCTTTCCGGCGGCTGAGGTGGCGTCGACCCACATGCCGCAATTGCCCCGGGAGAACAGTGCCAGATTTTCGTTGAACCCGTTTGAACTGGCCCCTTTGGGGCCGTAGTCGTTCAGCAGGTTGACGTAGAACGTGATGGCGTCGTGCCAGGCTTTGGAATCGATTTCCGGCTTCCAGTCCATATTGAACCAGCGACCGCCGTAGGTGTTCACCAGGGTAGAGGCGAACGCCATATTCTCACCCCAGCCCGGCTTGCCACGCAGGCAGATGCCGGCGACCTTGTTTTCCGGATCGTTAATCTTGCTGGCCCAGTCGCGGACTTCGTTCCAGGTCGGCTGCCTGGTCATTTTGATGCCGGCCTTTTTAAACAGGTCTTTACGGTAATACATCATTGAGCTTTCGGCATAGAAAGGCAGCGCGTAGGGTTTGCCCTTGTAACTGAGGCCGTCGATCACCGGCTTTAGCAGGTCTCCCTGCTGATAGTCAGCGGGCAGGTTGTCCAGTGGTGTCAGCCAGCCGCGTTCGGCCCAGATCGGGGCTTCGTAGGTGCCAATAGTCATGACGTCGAACTGACCGCCCTGGGTGGCGATATCCGTGGTCAGACGCTGACGAAGGACGTTCTCCTCGAGAACGACCCATTGCAGGTTAATGTCCGGGTGGGATTTCTCGAAGGCGTCGGAGAGACGTTGCATGATGACCATGTCATTGTTGTTGACCGTGGCCACAGTGATGGTTTCGGCATCGGCCGCGATACTGCTGAAGGCGATCATGCCAGCGAGGGGCAGTGCGTAAGAGAGCTTCATGGCTTGCTCCTGTTGTGGGAGGTATTGGTGTTGTTTTCCTAAGCCTGATGGTTATCTGCTTGCTTGAACAATTGAATCTACACTCGAACAATTGATCAGTCAAGGGCAAAAAAATATTGCCGGGCGGGCGCTGCGGATCAGTGCCGGACTGCGTTATCGAGCACGTAGCGAGCCGCTGCTTCGTCCGTGATCAATCCCTTGAGCCAGCCACCGCGCAACGCGGACAGAATGGCCGGGCCCTTGTCGGTGCCACCGGCCAGCGCCACCAGATGTTGTGGTGCCAGGTTTTCCAGCGCCGGACTGGTTACCCGGCGGGTCACTGAGCAGTCTACGATGCGGCCCTGTGCATCCAGCGGCCAGCCCAGCAATTCGCCCACTGCCCGGCTGTTCAGCAGTTCGTCGAGTTCGGCCTCGTTGATGAAATCGTCCTGGAATAATGTGGCCCGGCGGTTGATCGGCCCGACACCAATAAAGCCGACTTCCGCCGTGGCTGCGACGCGAGCTATGGCAAGGAACAGTCGCTGGTTGAGCAGGGCTTCGCGCTCTTCGATGGAGCCGGCGACCACCGGTGCGGGCAGCAGAAAGCGGCCGCTCGCGGTCTTGTCTGCCAGAGCGGTGACACCGTCATAGCGGTTGGAGGAGCCGTCCCGGGCCACGTTACCCACCAGGGACACGAAACGGTGCTGGGGGCGATCCATGCGGCTGACTGCTTCGACCATGGCGCGCACGGTACGGCCCGAACCAAGGGACAGGGTCAGGGGATCGGTCCGTTCGAGGTAGCGGGTCAGGCGGTCGCACCCGGCCACGGCAATATACTGGACACTGTTGTGATCGGGGTCCGGGTCGACCGGCACCACGTCGCAGAATTCCAGTTCGAACTGGTCGCGCAGGGCCTGGCCTAAAGCCATGCAGTTGGAGATGGGATGGTCGATGTGAACCTTGATCAGCCCTTCCTGGCGGGCCAGGGCCAGCAAACGCTGGACGCCGGGACGAGAGACCCCCAACTGTGCGGCGATTTCGTCCTGGGTGCGTCCACCGACATAAGAGAGCCAGGCAGCACGGGCGGCCTGATCGAGTTTGAGTTCAAATTTATCCATGGTGCGGCGGTCCATCCTCGGCGACAAAGTGCCCTGATCATCGCAAGCGGACCGGCAATTCACAACAATTGTTGCGTGCTGAGATACCGCAACGACTGCGCTGAAAAGGATCCAAAGGGTCCGGAAGGGCCGGGCGCTACTGATGAGAATATGAAGGAGGTTCAGGATGCCCTTCAAATATTCTGACTGGCTTCTTCGATATTCTCCGCTTTAACCGGACGTCTCCGAGCCTGACAATCTGTGAACTTTATGGCACACATACACGAGGTATTCAGCATGACAAACCTGATGCAGGAAAATCAATTTGCCGGTCTGGCGCTGCCCAACCGATTCGCGTTGGCGCCGATGACCCGTACCAGTGCAGAGGCCAGCGGGGAGCCCAACCTGCTGATGGCCAATCATTACGAGGCCTACGCCAAAGGCGGCTTTGGCCTGATTATTACCGAGGGTACCTATACCGATGATCGGGCCAGTCAGGGCTATGCAAACCAGCCTGGCATCATCAACGATGGCCAGGTAGCCGGCTGGAAAGCGATAGTCGACCGGGTGCATGAGGCAGGTAGCCGGATGTTCGTTCAACTCATGCACGCGGGCGCCCAGTTTCAGGCCAACCGGTATACCGCTCAGCCACTGGCACCGAGCCCGGTGGCTCCGAAAGGCGAGCCCCTGGGGTTGTACGGCGATCAGCAAACCTGGCGGGTACCCGAAGCCATGACCGAGGCCGATATCAGGGGAGTCGTCGACGGGTTTGCGCAGTCAGCCGTCAACGCCGTCGCAGCCGGTTTCGATGGCATCGAATTGCACGGTGCCAACGGCTACCTGTTGAATCAGTTTTTGAGCACCCACTTCAATCGGCGTGAGGATCGCTATGGCGGCATCCTGGAAAACCGTATGCGCCTGATTCTGGAGGTGGTGAAGGCGGTTCGAGTTGCGGTTGGCGACGAGTTTCCGCTAGGTATTCGTCTGTCCCAGGTGACGATCACCGATCCGGACTACCAGTTGCCGGAAGGCGAAGCGGGCTTCCGTCGTCTGGTCGAGGCGGTTCGTGACGCGGGCGTGAATTTTATCCACACCACCGATGGGGATGTGCGTCGCACGCCCTTCATCGATGGGGCGCAATCGCTGGCGGATGTGGTCTCCGGTGTTGAAGGCGTCGACCTGATCATCAACGGCAGCATTGACGAAACCAACGTTCAGGACCTGGCAAACACCTACCCGGAGGCTTTGCTGGCGCTGGGCAAGAAGGCACTGGCCAACCCCGATTTTGTGCAGCGGCTTAAAGACGGCAAGTCCTTGGCCGACCTGGACTTTGGCATGCTATTGCCCAAAGCGACCATCCAGAACGAGCTGGCCTGGCGGGAAAAGAACGCGGCCTGAATGGTTGATCGTTCATAAAAGCCGGGCCGCCCCGGACCGGGCATAGCGCCTTGGCGGAGAGTCAGGCCTGCCGCGAGAGTTCAGCCCCGCGCCAGCAAGCCCCGCAGTTCCCGCCGATTGTCCACCAGATCGGACAACTGGTACTGGTCAAGGACGTCCAGAAACGCCTGCAAACCCTGGCCGAGGACGCCCTTCAAGGTGCAGGCCGGGTCAATGGGACAGCTGGAGTCTGGTCCGAAGCACTCCAGCAGTCGCAGGTTCTCCGTCCCCCGTACCACCTCACCAATATTGATGTCACTGGCTGGCCGGGTAAGCGCCAGACCGCCCCCGCGCCCCCGGTGACTGATCAGGTAGCCCTGCTGGACCAGGGTACGGGCGACCTTCGCCACGTGATGGCTTGAGATGCCGTAGCGCTGGGCGATGTCCAGAACGCTGGCCGGCTCGTTGTCCTGTTTCACGGCCAGGTAGATGAGCAGCCTTAGTGCGTAGTCTGTGTGCGCGGTGAGTTGCATGGGTCTTGACCTTTTTTAATTTGGTAAATAATATGCTTATTTAAATACGCATGTAAAATACCAATTAAGGAGTTGCCCGTGCTCAAGCCTGAAACCATCGCCGTCATCAAACAGACCGTGCCTGTCCTGCAGGCACACGGCGAGGATCTGACCCGCCACTTTTACGCCCGTATGTTCCGTGAAAACCCCGAAGTGCTGGCCTTCTTCAACCCGGCGCACCAGCAGTCAGGCGCGCAGCAGCGGGCCCTCGCCGGCGCAGTCTGCGCCTATGCCCAGCATGTTGATAATCCAGCGGCCCTGGGTAGCGCCGTGGAGTTGATCGCCCGGAAACATGTATCACTCGGCATACGGCCGGAACACTATCCGATTGTCGGCGAGAATCTGCTGGCGTCGATTCGTGAGGTGCTTGGCGCCGCCGCCACCGACGAAATCATCGGCGCCTGGGCGGAAGCCTATGGCGCGCTGGCGGATATCTTTATCCAGCGGGAAGCAGCGTTGTTCCGGGAGCAGGAAACGACGTTTGGCTGGCAGGGTTTCAAGCCGTTTCTGCTGGAAAAACGCGAACGGGCGAGCGACAACATTGAGTCATTCTACCTGTGCCCGAAAGATGGCAAGGCTCTGGTCCCCCATCAACCCGGGCAATACATTACAGTGCGTATCACGCTGCCGGATGGCACCACCACCATGCGTAACTACAGTCTCTCCAACGCACCCGGAGAGCCCTGGTTGCGGATCAGCGTCAAGCGGGAAACCGGAACCGATGCGGACACCCCGGCCGGAGTCGTCTCCGGCTTCCTGCACGATCAGTTGCGGGTCGGTGACGTGCTGGAAGTGGCGCCGCCGAGCGGCGAGTTCACTCTTGCCCGGCCGGCCAGTCAACGCCGGCCGCTGGTCTTCATTGCCGGTGGCGTGGGGATTACGCCGTTACTGTCGATGCTTAAGGCGTCGCTGGCTGAAGCGACGGACCGCCCGGTGATTTTTATCCAGGGGGCCCTGAACAGTCGCGTGCAGCCGTTTGCACAGGAACTGGCCGGGCTGGCGCTGGCTCATGACAATCTGCGACTGCACGTGCGTTTCAGCGATCCGGACGCCCATGATCTCGCCGATGGCCGCTGTCACAGTGTGGGCGTGGTGGATAATGCGCTGCTCGATGCGCTGGTTGGGGAGGTCGATGCGGACTGGTATGTATGCGGCCCGACACCGATGTTGCGTCACGTCTGTCGTCTGCTGACATCACGGGGCGTGGCCGACGACGACCTGCACTACGAGTTCTTCGGCCCCGCCGAGGCGCTGACTGCCGACGCCGCCTGATCAACCCGGGTCCAGTCCGGACCGTGCTGTCGAGGTACGGTCCGACCGGCCGGGCTATTCAGGCGCAGGTGTTTATCCTGCCGCCGTGGTCAGTCCCTGGCAAACAGTTGGCCCATGTCTTTGAACGCCTTGAATTCCAGAGCATTGCCGCAGGGGTCGAAGAGAAACATCGTGGCCTGCTCGCCCACCTGGGCCTTGAAGCGTATACAGGGCTCGATCACAAAATCGGTTCCCTGGGATTTGAGTCGGTCCGCGAGGGCCTGCCACTGATCCCAGGCCAGCACCACGCCGAAATGGGGCACCGGCACGTCGTGTCCATCCACCACATTTTTGTGGGCGTGGGCCTGGGAGGCTGTCTGCGGATGCTCATGGATCACCAGTTGATGACCAAAGAAGTTGAAGTCCACCCACTGTGCACTGGACCTGCCTTCATCGAGGTGAAAAACCTCTCCGTAGAATTGCCGGGCGGCAGCCAGGTCGTAGACAGGGATGGCCAGATGGAAAGGTGAAAGGCTCATTGGTTACTCCGTGACGGCAAGTTAGGGAACCTCTGATTAAGTCTATTGACGATTCTGCAAGTGTTGAGAGGCTCAGTGGCGAGGCGCGACTCGCCGGTAATGGCCGACGTCCTTGCCAAGAGTCGTAACGCGGCCAATGAGCCTCTCAACGCTTGCCCGCAG
>JASBRL010000138.1 GCA_030149475.1 Marinobacter sp. | reverse complement strand
CATGCGGATCTCAGTGAAGTAGCCACCGGCCACGTCAATGACATGGTGGTGGGCTCAGACGGGTCCGCCTGGGTCGGTAATTTTGGTTTTGACCTGATGGCCGGTGCCGACTTAAGGCCAGCGAAGCTGGTTCGGGTGTCGCCCACGGGCCAGGTGACGGTAGCCGCCGACGATCTTTATTTTCCCAATGGCATGGTGCTGACACCGGACGAGCAGACGCTGGTGGTTGGTGAAACCTTTGGCAATGCCATGACCGCATTCACCATCGCGGCGGACGGCACCTTGACGGACCGGCGCGCCTGGGCGTCGTTTGGTGATCGTCCGCAACCGGGGCCGCGGGCGGACATGCTGGCCCAACTGGCCGTCGGTCCCGACGGTTGCTGCCTGGATGCCGAGGGCTATATCTGGATTGCCGATGCGTTCAACCAGCGCTGTATCCGGGTTGCGCCGGGCGGCGGGATCACCGATGAGATTGCTGCACCGGCGGGGCAGGGTGTTTTTGCCTGCATGCTCGGTGGTGATGACGGTCGCACTCTGCTGTTGTGCTGCGCGCCGGACTCGAGCGCCAGGCGCCGCCAGGCTACCCGCGAGGCTATCCTCGTCACTGTCCGGGTGAAAGTGCCTCACGCTGGCCGCCCCTGAAGATACCGGGTTGACCCGTCAGACGTTCGTCAATACCAGAGTTCGCCAATCGGTGTGTGCGGGCTGAAATGGTGCTGAACCTGGGCCTGGAACAGTTCTGCCGAGGCCAGGGCGTCGCTGAGCGCATGGTGCGGCGCGTAATGCGGCAATCCGTATCGGGTCCGGCTGTCCGGCAGACGGATGGACAGCGGCCTTTGGCCCTGCAGCCTTCTGAGCCAGTTAGGCCGGCGTTGCGGGTTGACCTGGGCTTCAATGGCCATGGTATCGATCACCGGAAAACGGATTCCCTCGCCCAGACGCCACTGCATGGCGACGTCCAGAAATGGGCGCTCAATGCCGCGATGATGCACAATCACTACCTTGCCCGCCAGAGCCGACAACAGGTCACCGATAATCTCGGTCAGATCCGGCGCCTGGTCGATTTCGGTGTGGGTGATGCCGTGAATGGTGACCGACTGCTGGTGCAGTGGCAGGAGGGGACGCACCACCCAATGACGGGCGTCACGACTGTAAATCCGCACGAGAGACAGGGGAACCAGGCCGATGCTGACAATCGAGTGCTGATTGGGGTCCAGACCGGTCGTTTCAAAATCCATCGCCACCAGCGGTACCTCGGCCAGCGGCGTTTCCGGTGCGACGCATCCGGCTTCGTAAAAGGTTTTGAGTCGACCGTCGGAGGCTTCTGCTGCGAGTGCGGCAAAGATATCCGGCCAGCCGGGAGTCGCGGTTTGTGGCCGCCGTTGCGGGTCTTTCTGGTTGCTCATCAGCCTTTCGGTTCCTTGTGAGTGCTTCCCCGGTGTCGCCTAAGGGGCACTAAAGTGACACTCGCAGCCTGTCGGACTTAAGGCTGTCAGGGTCGGCCGGTCGGAGCGTGGTAGCGGTAGCGCAGAAATTTCTGGCCGTTGCTCAGTACCTGAAACGCATCCTTGAGATTGCGCCGTTCAAAAGAGGACAGGTCCTCCGGCCTCACGCTGTTGTTGGGTGCCCGGCCGGCCTCGATCGCCAGCGCCTGATGGCGGATGCGGACGATCGCGATAAACTCAAGGGCATCGCGCAGATTTTCCGCGCTGCCCTCCGGCAGTAACCGTGTCTCGGCCACGGCCTTGAGGCGTTCAAACGTATTTTGCGCCGTGGAGCCGCAGGCCAGGGTATGCACCCGTATGAGATCCGACAGCGGTGCCGTGCCCCGGCGCTTGAGATTGATGGTCTTGTTGTGCTCACCGCCCTCCTCCATCACGAAGGTGCGGAAGAAGCCCAGTGGCGGAGTCCGGTTGAGCGCGTTTCGGGCCAGCATGGCCAGGAAGCGTCTGCTGCGACTGGCTTTTTCCGCAACCAGTTGTTTGAGCGTGTCGGTAAAGGCGGTTTCGCCGTGAATGCCCGCCAGATCGAAGAAAATGTTGCTGTGGAGTAGTGACTGCGCCTCAGGGTTTTCAATCCAGTCGGTAAAATACTCTTTCCACACCCGTAAAGGCTGACGCCATTTCGCGTTGGTGGCCATGATGTCACCGGTGCAGTAGCTATAACCACAGGCCGCCAGACCGTCACTGACAAATTTGGCCAGTGCCTTGAAGTACTCGTCGTGCTGGGCGGGGTCGAATGCATCATCCAGAACCATGGCGTTATCCTGGTCCGTAACAATCAGTTGCTCATCCCGCGCCATCGAGCCGAGGGCCATGAAACAATAGGGCACCGGCGGTGGCCCCAACTGCTCCTCGCCGAGTTCGAGCAGGCGCTGGCAGAAACTGCGGCCGATGCCCGCCATTGCACTGCCGATCATGTGGGAGTTGGCGTCCTCGTTGACCATGCGGACGAAGCTCAGGCTCACGTCTTTACTCACGGCTTTGAGCCCCTTGACGTCTTTCTGGCGGTAAATGTTACTGACCACAAACAGGGTGCTCTGGGACTCGTATCTAACGATATCCGACAGGCCAATAATACCGCGGGGCTGGCCTTTCTCCACAACCGGAAGATGATGCACATTATTGTGCAGCATGGTCAGCATGGCCTCGAACAGATAGGCGTCGGAGCGTATGGAAATAAGGTCAGAGGACATGATATCCGCAACCGGCGTTTCCGAGGGCAGGGCTTCGGTCAGGGCACGGGTTCGCAGGTCGCGATCGGTGATGATGCCCGCCATGGTGTGAGGCGTTCGGGACTCATCCATCAGCAGCAGCGCCGACACGCCCTCGTGGGTCATGATGCGGGCGGCTTCCTGCAGGCGAATAGTGTCGGGTGCGGTAATCGGTGGCCGGGAAATCAGCCGCGTGACCCTGACGTTCATCAGTTCGTTGGATTTCTGCCGTCGCGAAACGGCGGTGCGAAGGCGGGTACGGTCTTCGATCTCGACGAAATCGGCAAAGCTGTCGTGGGTTTTCCACAGTTCCTGGAAAACGTCTCCGGGAATGCAGTAAAGAAGGGTGTCTTCGAGGGCCCGGGCCGGAAAACGCACGGTTTTTTTCATCATCAGCCCGAACTGGCCAAAAATGTCGCCTTCACCGAGCCGGTTATACAGTTCGCCAGAGCGCCGGAATATGTCCACCGCGCCACTGCGGATGTAAAACAGGTCAGTGCTGGGCTGATCGAATTCGGAAATATCGGTGCCGGCACGATAGTAGGCCACCTCGACTTGTGACGAAATCATGTCGAGCGTCTCGTCGGGCAGTTCATCGAACGGTTCATGCTGGCTGAGGTGGTTACGGATTTCGATCAGTTCGGCTTGCATCCCTGACTCCTGGCTATCCGCTTGCGTTGCTGCTTGCTGCTTGCTGGTCTCTGTAGGGGCAGTGTAACAGAGACCCGTACCGAGTCAGGAGGTAGTGATTGACCAGGTCTTCCGGCGTTGGTAGCCTTGCGTCGTTCATTCAGGTGTCCCCACGCAGCGCGTGAGGATGAAACGGGAAGTCGGTGCGCACCTTCTGTGCCAGTCCGACGCTGCCCCCGCAACGGTAATTGAGTCAACCGTCATCGAATGCGCCACTGTATCCGCGAATACGGGAAGGCGATGACCGAGGTTTTCAGAACCTGCTCAAAAGCCCGGAGACCGGCCTGAAGAACGGGTGCGTCATCTGTCTGACGCCCGACACCATGCGTTGCGGTGGGCAGCGGTCTGGTGGGTATTCCCGGCCTTCGCGCATGACATACGCCTGCCCCGACGCCTGCCCACCCGCTGTTCTTGTTGCAACATCATCATAATAAACGTGCGGGTGCGCACGAACTGAACAGTGAGTTGTTATTATGGCGCTGGCCAAATCGAGTTATCGGTCCGGACTGTCTGTATCCGGTCTGACCGTCTTCCTGTCCGTCCTGCTTCCCCTGTCTGCATTTGCCAGCAGTGACCAGTCTTCGAGCGACCGTACAGAGTCGCAGGACCCTATTGTGGTGACGGCCACGCTGGGCCCCAAAACTGTCGGTGAAAGCCTGTCGTCGGTCACGGTGATCGGCCGGGACAGCATTCGTCAGCAGCAGCCGGCCGAATTAAAAGGTCTGCTGGATGCGCAGCCCGGCCTGAGTGTGATCAGTAACGGTGGCTATGGCAAGCAGACCAGTGTGTTTGCCCGTGGCACCGGCAGCGAGTCCACCATTTTGCTGGTTGATGGCGTGCGCCTTAAATCCGCCACCAGCGGTGGCGCACCCTGGATGTATGTTCCGCCACAGTTGATTGACCGGGTGGAAATCGTGCGCGGCTCGCGCAGCGTGCTCTACGGCGCCGATGCGGTGGGCGGTGTGGTGCAGGTGTTTACGCCTCGGGCTGGTACCGGTAATGATGGCTGGGTGGAAGCCGGGGCCGGCAACCTGAACACGCAACAGGTGGGGGCCGGCGTGTCGACGCAGCAGGGGGCGAACCGGTTCAGTCTCAATGGAAATCATTTCGTCACTGACGGCACCAACGTTCGCGCCGGTGGTGCGGACAAAGGCTATCGGTCGACGGCCGGCAGCGCCAGTGTCAGCCATGAATTCAGCCGGGGCGGTGAGGCCCGGATGGTGATTCTCAGAAACGAGGGTAACACTCAGTTTGAGGGCGGAAACACCGACTTTGTGGCGCAGATCCTGGGCCTCAGTCTAAAGACCCGTCCGGGCGATAACTGGACGAGTCGCGTGCAGTTTTCCGAGGCCCGGGATCAGCAGAGCACTGAGTCACCGGCCTATGGCCCCAGTCAGTTTGACACCCGCACCCGCACTGCGCGTTGGGAAAATACCCTGACCTCCGGAACGCACGAACTGGTGATCGGCGCCGAACACCGGACCGATGAAGTGGACGGTAGCATTGCGTTCGATCAGACCAGCCGGACCAATACCGCGTTATTCGGCCAGAGCTTTCTGAACTGGGGGCCGACCCACGTTCAGCTGGGCCTGCGAGCGGATGATAACGAAGCATACGGCCGCCAGGAGACGGGTGCCGTGGCGCTGGGCCAGGATATTGATCAACAGCACCGTGTGCGGATGAGCTATCGGACCTCGTTCCGGGCGCCCACCTTCAATGACCTGTATTACCCGTTTGAAAATTACGGAGGTTTCTCCTACTCCGGCAACCCGGACCTCAAACCGGAAAAAGCCGGTGCCTTTGAGGTGGGCGTTCGGGGCCAGTACCAGCATGGGTTCTGGGACCTGGCACTCTATCAGAATGATATCGACAATCTGATTGTCATTGCATACTCAGGCACTACCTCCCAGCCGACTAACGTTGAGCGTGCCCGCATTCGGGGCGCTGAACTCAGTGGTGGGCTGACGTGGGCGGACTGGACCGTCAAGGCCGGTGTGTCTGTGATTGACCCCCGCGACCGCGACAGTGATCGCCGGCTGGCGCGTCGTACCGGAAAAACCTTCCGCCTGGATGTCGACCGGTCCCTGGGCTCGTGGAACCTGGGGGGCAGCGTCCGGGCTGAAGGTTATCGCTACGATGACAAGGCCAATACCACCCGCCTGCCGGGTTATGGCACGCTTGATCTGCACAGCGTCTGGCATATTGCGCCACACTGGCAGGGTGCACTGAAACTGAACAATGTACTGGACAAGCGCTACCAGACCGGAATCGGATACGACAGCAGCACGTTCGCACCGTTTGAGTACCTGGCCGTAGGCCGTACGGTCTTCCTGTCACTGCGCTATGACCTGAAATAAGGTCCGGGAGTGTCCTGACGCGATGAATGCGATCCTGCGCCTGCTGTTTCTGGTGTGCCTTGTTCCGGCAGCCTGGGCTGCCGGGCCCTGTGTTACCGATGCCGGGCATCACCGGGTCTGTCTGTCCGGGCCGGCCCAGCGCATCGTTGCGTTGTCGCCGGGAGCGGTGGAGTTACTCTACGCCGCTGGCGCCGGCAGCCATCTGGTGGCGGCCGTGGCGTTCAGTGACTTTCCACCGCCGGCCCGGTCATTGCCGTCGGTGGGCAGCAGTGATCGTCTTGACCTGGAGGCGTTGTTGGCCCTGAAGCCGGACCTGGTGGTGGCCTGGGGCTCGGGCAATCCGAAGGCACAGGTGGAGCGACTGATTCGCCTGGGTATTCCCGTTGTGACCCTGGAGCCCCGTGATTTTGAAGCGGTGGCCAGGAGTCTCGAGCAGTTGGGTCGCCTGGCGGGAACCGCCCGTCAGGGGGCTGAAGCGGCCGCCCTGTTTCGGGCTGGCATTGCGCGGCTGGCTGCACGTTATCAGGATGCCGACCCGGTATCCGTGTTTTTCCAGGTCTGGGACCAGCCGCTGATGACCATCAACGACGACCACCTCATCGGCAAAGTCATCCGTCTGTGTGGTGGTCGCAATCCATTTGGTGATCTGGATCGGCTGGTGCCCCGCATCAGCGCAGCGTCGGTGATCAAGGCTGATCCTGAGGTCATGGTGACCGGGGGCCGGGCGGAACAGAGTGATCAGGTCTTCGCCCAGTGGCGCGCGTTTCCGTCGTTGACGGCGGTGCGCCGCGACAATCTGTTCGTGATTCCGGCCGACCTGATTACCCGGCCAACGCCCCGATTGCTGACCGGGGCCCGAATGCTGTGCGACCAGTTGGAGACTGCTCGCCAGCGGCGCTGAGCATGAACAAGGGCGCTGGCGCGCAGTCCGGAATGAGGCCCGGGGTGTGCGCTCAGTCCGGTGCGTTGGCACCGATGCGGTGAATGCTGACATCCGCGCCGTTAAATTCCTCTTCTTCCGACAGTCTTATCCCGGTGACCATTTTGATGACCCCGTAAATTATAAAGGCGCCAGTGAAGGCCACCAGAATGCCCAGAACCGACCCGATCAGTTGCGAGGCGAGGCTGACACCGCCAAGCCCGCCGACGAATTGCTGACCGAAAATGCCGGCCGCAACGCCGCCCCAGACGCCGCATACTCCGTGCAGGGGCCAAACCCCGAGCACGTCGTCAAGCCTTGGTACACGGTTCTGGGCCCACTCAAACAGGAACACGAACAGGGCGCCAGCAATACCGCCGGTGATCAGCGCGCCGACCGGATGCATGAGATCGGAGCCTGCACAGACCGCGACCAGTCCGGCCAGCGGGCCGTTATGAATGAAGCCGGGATCAGTGCGGCCAACCATCATCGCGACCAGCAGGCCACCGACCATCGCCATCAGACTGTTAACGGCAACCAGGCCACTGATGCCATCCAGTGTCTGGGCCGACATCACGTTAAAGCCGAACCAGCCGACCGTCAGAATCCAGGCCCCCAGCGCGAGGAAGGGAATGTTCGAGGGAGCAAAGGCCACCACCCGACCGTTACGGTAACGCCCGTTTCGGGCGCCAAGCAACAGAATGGCGGCCAGGGCAATCCAGCCGCCTACACCGTGCACCACGACGGAGCCGGCGAAGTCGTGAAACCCTGCACCAAAGTGAGACGCCAGCCAGTCCTGCAAGCCAAAGTTGCCGTTCCACACGATGCCTTCAAAGAAGGGGTAAAGCAGTCCCACGATGAGGCCGGAGGCAACCAGCATGGGGTAGAACCGGGCGCGCTCGGCGATGCCGCCGGAGACAATGGCCGGAATGGCCGCCGCAAACGTCATCAGAAAGAAAAATTTGACCAGCTCGTAGCCGTGATTGGCTGTCAACTCGGTAGCGCTGGCCATAAAAGTCTGGCCGTAGGCGACGTAGTAACCGACAAAAAAGTAAGCCACCGCTGATACACCAAAATCGGTCATGATCTTGACCAGGGCGTTCACCTGGTTCTTGTGCCGGACCGTGCCGACTTCCAGGAAGGCAAAACCGGCGTGCATGGCCAGCACCATGACAGAGCCAATCAGAATAAACAGGGTGTTGGCGCTTTCGGTGAGGGTCTGTATGGCGTTCGTGATATCCACGGAATACCTCGCTTCGGGTTGATGACGCAGGTGATGTCGGTGCTTTGCATGGTTGGAGGGCAGTTTAAGCAAATAGTGTTCCAATAATGGGCATTTGGAGGCGAAAGCGGGCCTTGAATTAAG
>JASBRL010000084.1 GCA_030149475.1 Marinobacter sp. | reverse complement strand
GTGAGGTCCCGATCGAACTGACGGCGCGAGAGTTTGCGCTTTTGTGGTTACTCATGCGTCGCAGCGGGGAGGTCTTGTCCCGGTCGACCATCGCTGAAAAGGTCTGGGATATGAATTTCGACAGTGACACCAACGTCGTCGATGTCGCCGTCCGACGCCTGCGAAGAAAAGTGGATGATGTGTTCCCGACCGCCCTGATTCATACAGTTCGGGGTGTTGGATATGTGCTGGAAGCGCCTGATTCGGGGTCTGGTTCGTCGCGATGAACATCCGATATCGTTCTATCACGCTCCGGTTGACCCTGCTCTATAGCACGGTTGCTTTGCTGACGCTGTTGTCTGTCGCCTTCGTGTTATATTGGGCGGTAGTTGATAGCGTAACCCAGGATGACCAGCGCTTCATGTCCGAAAAAGTCCACGTTCTGCGCAGCATGCTGGAGCAACGACCGGGCGATCAGAGGCTGATGGAAGAGGAGGTTAAATGGGAGACGGGCGTGTTGCCCCATGCCCGTTATTTTGTTCAGATCAGCGACCGGCACGGCCAGGTATTACAGGCGACACCGGGTTTTGAACGTTCGGGCATCGATCTGGCGGGTTTTCCGGAACCGGCTGCTGTGGACACGACGGTTGCCCCGATGGGTCGACAGACGACGGCGCGAGGCCGGACCTATCTGCTGACGGCTGCTATCGCCAGAGTCGGCACAACCGGAGCGGATAGCCGGGTGCTCCGGCTGGCACTAGACGTGTCCCATGAAGACATTATATTTGCGGAGTTCCGCCAAATTGCGTCGGCTGTGGTCATCGTCGGGCTGGCGCTTTCAGCGTTGCTGGGCGGCCTGGTTGCCCGGCATGGTCTGCGTCCGGTTCGGGCCATGGCAGAGGCCGCCGCCCGAACTTCGGCCTCCCGGCTTCATCACAATCTTGACAGCGCCCAGTGGCCCTCGGAACTGCAACCCCTGGTGAGCGAATTTAACGGCATGCTGAAGCGGCTTGATGAGGCCTTTTCCCGCATCTCGGCTTTTTCGGCTGATCTTGCCCATGAGTTAAGGACGCCGCTCAACAACCTGATGGGCGAGGCCGAGGTAACACTGTCTCGGGCGCGTTCCGAAGATGAGTACCGGGACGCCCTTGGTTCCACCCTGGAAGAATGTCAGCGACTGTCCCGCATGACCGACAGCCTGCTGTTCCTGGCCCGCAGCGATAACCCGGCCGGCCAGCTTCAACGGGAATGGTTCTCGGCGCGGGATGAATTGCTGACGATCGCTGATTTTTATGATGCAGTGGCCGAGGAAGCGGGTATTGCGCTGACCGTTCTGGGAGCGGGCGATGTCTTTGCTGACCGGGAAATGTTCAGACGTGCGGTCACCAATCTGGTGTCCAATGCCATCCGTCACAGCCCGGCCGGCGCAGAGGTGTGTTTGCGACTGAAGTCAGAGCCTGACGGGATGGAGGTCCGGGTTGAAGATGTGGGCCATGGCATATCGTCCGAGTTGCAGGCACACCTGTTTGACCGTTTTTTCCGTGTCGAGGCTGATCGCAGAAACATCAGTTCCGGCGGCAGCGGCCTCGGGCTGGCCATCGTGAAGTCGATCATGACCCTGCACCAGGGCAGCGTCAGTCTGACCAGTCAGCCCGGGGAGGGGACCTCTGTCCGGTTATGGTTTGCCGATGAGCCGGGCAAATCAGGTTGATCGGAAACAGAAATTCGTCGCCGTCAGCCTTCCTGCGGGAGTGGGCCAAGCCCTTTTGTGCTTGCAGAATTACGGATAGACTTGATCAGAGGTTCCCTTTCCCGTTACGGGCTGAATTCAAGAGGTTTTGATGCTCACTTCGCCATTGACCGACTCGCGTTACCGACACCTGTTTTCCGCTCAGGTTATCGCCCTGTTCGGCACCGGCCTGACCACCATTGCGCTGGCGCTATTGGCGAACGATCTGGCGGGCGGTAATGCGGGCAAGGTTCTGGGTATTGCCCTGGCTCTGAAAATGATCGCCTATGTGGTATTTTCGCCAATGATCGGCGTGATTGCAGAGAAGCTGCCCCGGCAGACGTTGTTGGTTTCGCTGGATGTGTTGCGGGCAACTGTGGTGATCCTGTTGCCGTTTGTTACTGAGGTCTGGCAGATCTACGTGCTTGTCTTTGCCCTGAATCTGTTTTCAGCCGGCTTTACACCGGTTTTTCAGTCCACCATTCCCGATATCATCCGCGATCGGGACCAGTATGTTCGCGCCCTGTCGCTGTCCCGGCTGGCTTATGATCTGGAAAATCTGCTCAGCCCCATGGCCGCAGCTGCACTGATTGCAGTCATGAGTTTTAACACCCTGTTTCTGCTCAACGGTCTGGCGTTTCTGGTGTCGGCCGCGCTGGTGGTCACCGCACACCTGCCCGAAAGAGCGCCGGGAAAGGCCATGGGCAGTTTCTGGCGGCGAGTGAGTCGCGGTTTGACCATCTACCTCCGAACCCCGCGGCTGCGTGGATTACTGGCGCTGTTCATGGCTGTAGCAGCGGCGGGCAGCATGCAGATCGTCAATACCGTGGTCTATGTAACGAAGACCCTGGGGCTTGGTCAGGGCTGGGTTGCATGGTCCTTTGCGGCGGCCGGCGGCGGCTCCATGTTGATGGCGCTGTCCCTCCCATTGCTGCTTAAAAAGTTGACCGACCGGCAGGTGATGCTTGGTGGGGGCGTTGTGCTTACAGCCAGCATGCTTGGCGGGCTGACGCAGCCAGCCATTGGCGGGTTGCTGGCGCTCTGGTTCCTGATCGGGCTGGGGTCATCGCTGGTACTGACCCCGGTTGGTCGCCTGTTGACGAACGCCTGCCGGGAGGCGGATCGTCCCGCGGTATTCGCCGCCCAGTTTTCCCTCTCCCACGCGTGTTGGCTGGTTGCCTACCCGCTTGCCGGCTGGGTCGGGGCCGAGGCCGGGATGTCGGCCGCTTTTGGTTTGCTGGGCATTATTGCGGCTGCCGCTGTTGTCACGGCGGTCTGGGTCTGGCCAATGAACGAACGTGTAGAGCTGGAACATGACCATCCGGTTCAGGACCATTCGCACCTTCACTATCACGACGAACACCACCAGCATGACCATGAAGGCTGGGAAGGACCAGAGCCCCACAGCCACCCTCATCATCATGAGGGGGGCCGTCACCGACACCCGTTCGTGATTGACGACCACCATCTGCGCTGGCCCCGCCCGTGAAACGGGTCGAGCAGGACGCGGCTGGTATCCTGGCTGTCTGAGGTCCCCGCACTCAACGGTTCAAGGTCGTTTCGAGATCCGAAGGGGCCAGGCAGATGCCCGTGTCGTTACATGATTGCACCCGCACTGAAACGGTCAGGGGCGCTCCCTGATTGATCTGATCGGTCACGGTCGGGTCCAGCGTGAGCCGGATTCTGGTGTTATCGTTGTATACCTTGATATCAGTGTCCTGAAGGTTTATGCCACTGGCCTTGCCTGAGGGATAGGCGGTGCGGGTGGCCACCGGCTTGCCCGCAACCCAGGTGCTGACAGTGGTGGGGATCAGGAAATCCAGTGAAGCCGGGTTGGCGTTCACATGCCAGCCGTCATTGATGTTCAGTGTGACCATCAGTTCCCGATCGTTGGCACCTGAAACAAGCTGGAGGTGAACCTTGTCAGCCGATTCGGTCATGCCCGCAGGATAGGTTGCCAACGGAGCTAGCTCGGGAATCTGGTTAACATACTCCGGCTCTGCGAACTCTGGCTTAGCGAACTGCCTCGCAGCCAGAATGCCGGCGACAATAACGACCAGTGTTGTCGTTGCAATCGTTAGCACTTTAATGCGTTTCATAAACTGTGTTCTCCGGGAATTAGCGAGTAGTCTGGATCGCACCTGCTCGGGATACGCTGAGCCGGATCGACGGCAATCGGTCCGTTATTGGTATCCCATGCCACAAGCGTTGTTACGGGGCCACAAGCGTTGTTACGGGGTTGAGACACCCAGTGCCTGAGCCAGCCTGGCCTGGTCCGGCAAGCCGGTAATGGCCTGCCAGGTGCCGTCGGTGTTCTGGAAAAACAGGCCGGGCGTTCCGCTGAAACCAAGATCTGCCATCAGCTGGCCGTGTTGATTGATGACGGTTCTGAGGTCGTCAGGAATGTCCTTCATGGGTTCGACAGGGGGCGAATTCTTGTTGAACCGGCTTTCGAAGGCATTCATGGTTTTCACCGGATCGTCCGAGCTCAGGATGGTGGCTGCATAACCGCTGCTGGAGGGCTTGAGAAAACCCACCATGATCCAGTGAATCCGGACCTTGCCCTGATCAACCCAGTCGCGGGTTTGTTGCCAGAATTTATGGCAGTAGGGGCAGTTGGGATCGGAGAAAACATATATCTCCGGTTTATCGGCAGGGCCCTCCGTCACCAGACTGGACGACGCCGACAGCTTCCGGGCAGCGTCGGCATAATCGGGTTTGGGTAATTCGGTACTGGCGTATTGCTTGGTCAGGTCCTGGCCCGTTTTATCCAGCAGTGAGCCTGATATCACATAGTCGCCCAGGCCGTAGAGAATACCGGTGCGGCCTTGGGGGCCCTTGACGACATACCCGTTCATGCCGGGTGCTGGCGTTGAGAAACGCCTGAGTACCTCGAAATTCATGGTTTGCCGCAGGCTTTCGATGCCAGGGTCATTTTCTGTTGTCGACTGCGCCCAGGTGGGTATGGCCAGGGCAAGTAACAGGCCGACAAACAGTGTGTTTCGTAAATTCCTGAAAATCATAGGATGCTCCTGAAAATGAGTGTTCCGGATTGAGTCAATAGAGCCGGCTGATTCAACGGGTTTTCACAGACCGGGATACAAAGATTGCTCTATGATGGCGGATCATGGGTGACGCGTACAGCCGTTTTGCATCCGCTTGGCCAGAACGCCAGTCAGCAACCGGATCATCCGTTGCTATCCCGGTGTCTTGAGTGGGTAAGGCTCTGGGGGCGACGAGAACCGGGCGGGTATTCGCCAGCCAGTGATCGTAAGGCGCGGGCCAGATAATGGCTCTGGTTGATTGGCGGTGACTGCGGCTGGCAGGGAGAGCCAGAATTGCCAATAGGCTTGATCAGAGGTTGCCTGAGCGTCGGCGGACGAAGCGTCAACGGCTATCCATTACGGTAATGATCGAACTGCCTGCTGTCGAGCTTGGCCAGGATCGGGCACTGATCTGTGCTGCCGCCGCAGCGCCGGGTAAGGCTGGCCAGTTCCTCTCGTAACTGAGTCAGTTCCAGTAAGTGATCCTCAATCTGTTGTAGTTTGCGAGTCGCCAGCAACCGCGTCTGGGGTTTTGCATCGAGCGGCGCTTCGCGGAAACCCAGCAATTGACCGATTTCATCGAGGCTGAAGCCCATTTTCTGGGCGCGCTTGATAAACCGAAGTCGCGACAGGTCCCGCTCAGTGTAGTAACGGATGCCCGACTGGTCGCGCCCCACGTTGGGCATCAGCTGTATTTTTTCGTAATAACGCAGGGTGTCGACACTGACCCCCTCGGTCTTTGCGACCTGTCCTATTCTGAGCATTTCACCGGCCTCCTCCCAAAAACCATAGTACCGTACCAACATAACATAGTACCGCACTTCACTTTGATGCGCCGACGCCGGCGACGGCGCCGAAAAAGAGCGAGGGTCGCTGCCACAGTGAGTTAACAAAAATGGCACTGACGCTGGTCGCCATGGCCACCATCGCCCAGACCGGATAAATCAGGCCGGTTGCCGCCAGGGGAATCCCTATGCCATTGAATACGAAGGCCAGGCTGACGTTCTGGAGCATTTTCCGGTAGCCCCAGCGACTGGTTTCCAAGGCTGTGAGAACCGCGTCAATGCGATTATTGAGGATGATTATGTCGGCCGCGTCAATCGCCACGTCGGTACCTTTGCCCATGGCAATACCGACATCCGCCTGCATCAGGGCCGGCGCGTCGTTGATTCCGTCGCCCACCATGGCGACTCGCTCGTCGCGTTGAAAACGGCGAATGTGGTCGGCTTTTTCTCCCGGTCGCACTTCCGCAATGACTTCGGTGATACCTGACTCACTGGCAATGGCCTGGGCCGCACGCTGATTATCACCAGTCAACAGGGCGGTTTTTATACCGAGGCCGTGGAGTCGGCGAATGGTCTCCCGGGCGTCAGCCCGCAAGGCGTCACCCAGGGCAATAATGCCCATCAACTGTTCATTCCGGGCCACGATGATCACGGTCAGGCCGTCGCGCTCATGGGTCTCAATGGTGCGTTCATAATCGCTCAGGTCAATGTTCGCCTCGGCGGCGAAGCGTGGGTTACCGATCAAGACCGGTGAACCGTCTACATTGGCCGTAACACCCCGGCCCGATTCGGAGTTGAAATCACTGACCTCCGGAAAGTCCACGTCTCTGGCCAGGGCCTCTTCGACAATCGCGCGGGCCAACGGATGCTCCGAGACGGACTCCACGGCAGCCGCCAGTGCCAACACGGAACCCTCGTTACCATCAGCGTTACCATCAGCGTTGCCATCAGCACTCACGATGGCCCGCACCGTCGGGCGGCCTTCGGTAAGCGTGCCGGTCTTGTCGAAGACAATACGCTGAACTTTCCTGAATGCCTGGAACGCCTCGCCGGTACGCATCAGCACTCCGCGGTCCGCAGCCTCGCCTGCGCCCCGGACAATTGACAACGGGGCTGATATACCGATGGCGCAGGGGTAACCCATGACCAGGACGGTCAGGGAGGCAAACACGGCGCGTTCCAACGCCATATCGCCGCCCATGAGTACAGGTATGACAAGCCACGTCAGCAAGGCCAGCGCTGACACTACCAGCACCGCTGGTGCGTAGACCTGAAGCACCCGGTCAACCAGATGCAGCAGGCCGGGTTTCAGCGCCCGGGCGTCCTCGATACTGCGCACCACCTGCTGCAGGAAGCTCTCGTAACCGACCGCCGTCACCCGGATGAGCAGGGTGCCAGAACCATTCATCGCGCCACCCACTACCTGGCTGCCGGCCGCTTTTTCCACGGGCATGGGTTCGCCGGTCACCATCGCTTCGTCGACGGCAGAGCGACCTTCGCTGACTTCACCATCGACTGGAATGCGCTCACCCGGGCGCACCCGCACGGTCATGCCGACGGCCACCTGGTCAGCCGGGACCTGCCGCTCGCCCTCGGCGGTCACAATGCGCGCGGTGTCGGGCTGCAGGTCAAGCAGGCGCCGTACTGACTGGGAACTGCGGGTCTTGACGATCAGCGACAACCATTCCGAGAACAGATGATAGGTGAGCACCATCACCGAGACCGCAAAAAACGCTGCAGTCGGGTAGTTGGTCGGGTTCGCTATCAGTCCGATGGCACCGCCGGACAGGCCGGCAAAGGCCCCGATTTCAACCAGCACGTGCTGGTTGAGAATGCCGCGCCGAAGTGCCTGGAAGCCCATGACCAGCATCTGACGGGCAATACCAAAGACGGTCATGACCGCCAGTAGCCCGACCAGCATCGGCTCGTAGCCGGTGATCACGTCGCCCAGGCGGAGGGCATAGAGGACAAGTCCGCTGCCGGCCAGCAGTGCCGAGCCGGACAGCGCCGCCATCAGGCCGCGGCCTCGCAGCACTGCGAAGCCGAACAGAACCAGGCTTGCGTAAACCAGAGCCGACAGTGCCAGCGTCCAGGATGAGGAGGAGTCGACAATAAGTCCGACGGCTGCAAGGCTGGCACCGAGCGCCCAGAGGAATCGGTTGCGCTCTTGCACCAGCGCCTGCTCCTGGCGCTCAAAGGGCTCAATCTTGCGCGGGTCGCTCAGGGTATAGCCGATCTGCTGAAGCGTCCCCATCAGTTGTTGGGCCGAGGTCTGCCCTTGATCATAGTCCACCAGTGCCTGCTCGTGCGTCAGGCTGACGGCTATCCGCCGGACGCCGGGCCGGGCACCCAGGGCCCGCTCGATGGTGCCGGTACACAGCGAGCAGTGCAGCCCGCCAATGTGGGCTCGCACCCGACTGATGCCGGCCTCGCCTGTGGGCTCTTCACTCCAGGGCTGATCGTTGGTCTGTACAGTCGCAGTCATAATGTTTCTCCAGGTAAGGGGACATGAATGTCCCGCCAGTGTCCGCCCGGCAGGAATCTTCAGAGGCTCGCTATCTGTTGCCAGGCCAGGCCGATCGACCACAGACCTAGTGCCACCAGTACGGCCCCTGTCCAGCGCGGCATACGGCTGCTTAGTCGCACTATGGCGTCCAGCAGCCGCCGCCCGACTCGGGTGTACACCGCCAGGATCAGCGGCGCAGACAATGCAAGGCCGAACAGAAACAGGGTGAATGCGCCGTATGCCACACCGTTGCCAGCGGCGGAACGCGCGGCCGCATCGCCCAGCAGAACGGCCAGCAACGGCGCGGCACAGGCCGGTATGTTGAAGCCAAAGACCGTGCCCAGCGCGAGGCTGCTGCCGGTGCCAGGACGATCAGGCAGGGCCCGATTCAGTTGTTTGATCAGCCAGCCAGCTCCGCCGGCCAGATACAGCAGCCCAAGCACAACGTACAGCGAGCCCAGGGCTGCCCAGAAACCGTATTGAAACCCTTCAAAGGCCCCGCCAATCAGAGCAGCAGCAATGCCCAGCCCGGCCATGAGCAGTGCCCGGCTGAGGGTGAATAACAGGGTTTGCATCAGCCGTTGTCGGGCGGTCCAGTCTTTCATGGTGCGGATAAAAATCAGGTGGCTGCCTACCGAGCAGGGCTCGACAAACCCCAGCAACCCCAGGCCGATCGCGAGGACTGCCGACTGGATAAGGTCCATCCGTCAGGCGTTCATCGGGGTGGCTGTGTATCCGGCCCCCTGAACTGACTGCGCGATCTGGTCGGCACTGATTCGTTCAGGGTCATAGGCGATCCGTGCCTGGCGGTCTTCCAGTGAGACCGTGCAGCCTTTGATGCCGTCCTGTTGTTCAATAACGTGCTGTACGATCTCGACACAGCCGCCGCAGTGCATGCCTTCGATACCAAGAGTCAGTTTTTTCATGTTGTTTCTCCGTTCATGTCGCTGTCTGTAGCCATTTGTGGTCACTTTAAACCCTGGAGTCGGCTCCAGGTCAAGTGCGGAAGAATTATTCAGCACTTCCCTGAACAGGTCTTGCAGATAACCGGACGGAGGATTTATTGCTGCCTGGAAAGTCGGTCGGTAGTCGCCCGGGCGATTTAGTCAACGCAGAGACGGGCGAGGGTATAGACCGGCGATAATGCCAATCGGTACGATCAGCAGGACCCATGTGGCGACCAGCATGGTGGGCGCCAGCATAAGCCATCGTGTCGGGACGACGAAGGTGAGAACGTGTTATCCGGGCCGCCGGAAAGGGCGGCCCATGTTGTCAGGCCAACTCAGAAATCAGCGACTTTCCAGGCTTTGAGAGTGGGCTACTGGCTCTCTGTCGCCTGGAATTTTCGCTGTTCATCGGTCCAAAGGGTCTTGAGGTAATTTATGACCGCACGTATTTCCTGGTCCGTCAGTCTTGTTCCGAATGCCGGCATGGTCAGCCGATCGGTTTTGTTGAACGGATGCCGCTGTCCGTTGGCAATGATCCCGAACAGCCTGTCATCACTGTGACGCCAGGTATGGCCTGTCTCATTGTGAGGTGGGGCGGGCATTTCTCCCTTGTTGTCCCGCTTTTTCCAGTTGGCGGCGCCCTCACCCTGTGCTCCGTGGCATGCGGCACAGTACTGCTCGTATACCTGTCTGCCATTGGCGATGTCTTGTGCGTCGCCGCCAGTATTGTCCGGTCGAGCTGAAGCACCGGCCAGCATGGGTATAACAAGCAGGATCAGCCCACTGAGCAATTTATTCATCGACAGGTCTCCAGTTGCCGCCGTTACCAAGCGCAAACAGACTGCCGGAAGCCGTGCCTATCACAAGGCCCCGGGATGGTGAGAAGTCCAGGGCGGTAATGGCTTGCGGGGTCTTGATACTGGTCCAGGTTTCGCCTCCGTCAGCACTGTGATGAAGTTGCCCCTTAATGACCGCGTAGACGTTCTCCGGTGCGCCGGGATCATAGCTGATGGCGGATACCTTGCCCCTCAGGTCGCCAGCGTCGCCCCAGAGGCAGAAACAGTCCATGGAGCGGGCGACACCGCGCGTTGTGCCCGCGAACAACCAGCCGCTTTCCATACTGCCGGGCATATCCGAGTGCAGGAATGTCTGCACCGGCTCCCGCGGGCCACTATCCACTTTTACCCATTTTACGCCAGCGTCCCGGGACCGGAAGATGCCGTCTTTGCCAAGATAGGCATAGAGCGTTCCGGGCTGGGTAGCGTGGGTGGCCATCGCGGTAACTCCACGGCCAGGCAGGGTCGCGTTAAGAGACTGCCAGCTTGTGCTGGCGTTGTTGTAACGCCAGACCCCCAGCCCCGGGCCGGCTGCGTAAAGGCTGCCGTCGGCGCCTTTGGCAAGAACCGTGGGCCGCGCTTGCTGTTGGGATGGCGGTAGTGGGATTGCGGTAGATGTTCCGTCTTTTACGGTAAACAGGCCGTTGTCCCTCAGCACCAACAGAGCGCCTGACGGGCTGGTCGTCAGGGCTTTTACCGGGTGGGGGCCCTCGGTGGGTTGGGCCTGAACCAGCGCTGGCAGGCTGATTGCCAGCAGGAATGCACAAAGCTGTCGGCCCGACCGGGCCAATTGGACAAGTGTGTTCATGGTTATCCTCGATTTGAATAAGCTGAGCGATCATTTTCAGTTCACGGCATTGCCGTGATGGACGGCAATCGGGGTAAAAGCTCAGGAACGAGGTTGTGGAGGCGGGGTCGTGGCAGCCAGGAACGGGTTCTGATAGCTGCCCTCCGGGTCTTCGGGAAACATGACCGGTTGAAAACGGGTATCCGCTGGATTGGTGGGGTTGGTCAGCAGGAAACCGGTGCTGGCGGAGCAAGCACTCAGGCTGCTCGTGCTGGGGCAGGGCACGTCGGGGGTTGCCCTGCAACGGTCGCCGGTGGCGGAGGTGTTCGGTGAGGACGCGACATGGTCGGTCAGATCAACCATGCGAACCATGGCGAGACCACAGTCCGCACCTGCGGTGTCCGTCCGGACGCCTGTCGCGGCGGACATAGCCATTGCCGGACTGCCCGGAACCAGAAGCAGCGACAGTAGCAGAGAAATGATTCGACGAGTCTTTGCAAACATTCTGGTTATTGGCACCGACCGGTTGATGTTGCAGCACCAGGATGCCGCTGTAAGGCGTACCGCTGCGCAGGCTCGGCGGGACCGTTCAGAGCACTCTTTTTCGTTACATAGAACCACTGTGCGCCTCAAACGGCCATCAGAATGGCCTTAAAACGGGACACTACGCCCCGCTTTTCGGTTCGACAATAATGTAATGGCTCAGTCTTACATTCGGCTGGACTGACGACCGACTAATCCGTCATGGTTATAATAGTCAGGCCGATGGTTGATGTCGCTTCCTGACCGGATCATCCCATCTCACGTACAGATGAGTAAAGGTGCGGATAAAAGTGCTGACGACAAACCCAGGATGAAAAGCGCTGACGATTGTGATAGTCCCTTGTTTTACCAGTGAATAGCCATGACTGACTCCAAACGATTACTGATTGTTGCCCACGCGCCGTCGCCCAACACGGCCACCCTGAGACGCGCGGTTGAGCGAGGTGCCCGCCACGCCGATATTGACGCGGTGGAAGTCACGGTCATTCCGCCCCTGGAGGCGTTGCCGGAGGACGTTCTCGCCTGTGATGCGATTATTCTGGGAACCCCGGAAAACCTGGGCTACATGAGTGGCGCGCTGAAGGACTTCTTTGATCGCTGTTATTACCCGTGCCTGGATAGGACCCAGGGCCTGGCGTTTGCCTACTACATACGGGCAGGGCGCGACGGGACCGGAACTCAGCGCGCCATAACCACCATTACCACCGGATTGCGCTGGCGCCTGGTGCACGATGCGGTGATATGTCGGGGTGAATACCGGGAGGAGTTCGAAGCCCGGTGCGAGGAGTTGGGCCTGTACGTGGCGGCCAGTCTGGACGCTGGCCTGATCAGTGTCCCGTCTGGTTAATTCGCGCGGTAGATCAGCCTCAAGTCGGGCACACTAGCCCTTATCTACACTGCCCATACTGCAGGGAGAGAGATATGAACAGCACAATCAAGGTGGCATCGCCTTTGGTCATCCTTCACGGTGATGAAATGGCTCAGGTGGCGTTCGAGCAGATTCTCGAAAAGTTTGTGAGTTCACGGCTTGAGATTCAGCTTGTGGAAATCGACCTGTCTGCAGAAAATCGCTTGCTGACCAATGGTCAGGTGGTGATCGAAGCTATCGATGCCCTTCAGCGCCATGGTGTTGGTGTGAAAAACGCAGGTATGACGGTCAACCGGCAACAACTGGAGGAGATGCTCCGGAAGCACCCGGACGTGGACGGCAATCATCTGCATCCATTGGCTACCAAGTCTCCGAACGGGGCGATTCGCAAGGGTATCAGCGGCAACATTACCCGGGAAGACATTCAGTTCCGTAATCTCAATATCCGTCGCCCGGATTGGGAAGGGCGCGATATTGAAGTGGATACCATGGAGTTTGGTGGCATCAAGGACAGTTTCAACCAGTTGTCCCTGGCAACCGGCGTGGTCAAGCTGATGTTTGTAGGCCGCAGTGGTGATCCGGTGGAGCTCCACCGGCGGGAGATCCGGAAGGGCGATCCCTGGCTGCTGGCCACTAACGATATTGACGACGTTAAAGCCTGGGCTCACCGTTTTTTCCGGCGTGCCATCGCGGAAAAACGGGATGTGTACCTGGGCCTGAAAGACACTGTCATCCCGGGTTACGATGGGGCCATGCGCTCGGTGATCGAGGACATCTATCACAGTGACTATCGCAAGCAGATTGACGATCTGGGACTGAGTTACCATTACGAACTGATCGATGCCCAGGCCGCGCGGATTGTCTCGAATCCGCCGGAGCGCGCGCTTTGGGGGGTTCCGGACAACACCACCGGGCGCAAGCTGTTAAAGCTGGTGGATCAACTCAAGGCCTTCGGCATTCCCGGCCGCGGTGCTCACGTGTCTATCTCTCGCATGAGTGCCGGTGGCGGCGATCAGTACGGTAGCTTCAACATGGCGGCCCGGGAAGATGGCATTCTCAAG
>JASBRL010000134.1 GCA_030149475.1 Marinobacter sp. | reverse complement strand
AGCCACTCGTTCAGGCTTGGGGGAAGGAGCAATTCCTGGTCAGGGGAATACGGGCGAAAAGTGGTTCCCATCGGATTCTCCGGTGCTGAAAAATTTTTACGTATTATGCCAGAAGGTGGCTCCTGCCGCGCAGACTCCTAGGTCTGATGCTGGCCAGCCTGCTGGCGCGGGCCGGGGATTTCGATCATCAGCACCGGGTCTGGAACCAGTTGCTGCAGGAGCATGTGGTCTGGGTCCGCGGGGGCGTGGCCTCCCAGGTGGATTACGAGGGCTTTGCCGAGGACCGACAGACTCTTGATCAGTATCTCGCCAGCCTGTCAGCGGTGACCGAAGCACAGTATCAAAGCTGGACCCGCAACCAGAAGCTCGCGTTTCTGATCAACGCCTATAACGCCTTTACCGTGCAACTGATCCTCGATCACTACCCGGGCATTGAGTCGATCAAGGACATTGGCGGCTGGTTCGGATCACCCTGGAAGCAGACATTTTTTGAGCTGCGTGGCCAGAAACATTCGCTGGACGACATCGAGCAGACCATGATCCGCAAGCACTTTAAAGAACCGCGCATCCACATGGCGGTCAATTGTGCGTCGATAGGGTGTCCGGCGCTGGCGGATACCGCCTATGTCGCGTCCGATCTGGATGCCCAGCTGACCCGGGCGGTAGACCGGTTTCTTTCGGACCACAGTCGCAATCGGTACGACGGTGCCGCACGAACTTTCAAGGTGTCTTCAATCTTTGACTGGTACGGCGATGACTGGAGCGCCGACAGCGGCTATCCCCGGGGTGTCCGTGGCTTTCTGGTGAATCACCTGGCGCGGCTGAGTGAGGGCGCGACCCCACCACGCCTGGAGGTTCGGGGCGCGGCTATCGACTACCTCGATTACGACTGGACGTTGAACGAGGTAACGTCCGTTGGCAAGGGTACAAAGGAGTAGTTGCCAATAATCATAACATGCGGATTAGTATGATTTTTAATGGGAGTTGTCATGACGATTTATGAGAGTACAGCGCGCCGGATTCCGGTCACTGAGGTGATTACGCCCAGGGCCGTGGACAGCTGGACCCACACCCGGGCCGGCGAGCCCCGGGGCTATATTGACGCGGATGCCCTGAAAGAGCTGTGGATTCATACCGGCACTGCCTGCAACCTGGCCTGTCCGTTCTGTCTGGAGGGGTCGCATCCGGGGGATGGCCGCATTCCGGGCATGACCCTGGCCGATGCCAAACCTTTTATCCACGAAGCCCTGGGCATGGGGGTGGAACAGTTTTCATTCACCGGGGGCGAGCCGTTTGTGATTCGGGATTTTGTCAATATCCTTGATTACGCCAGTCAGCACCGGCCCTGCTTCGTGCTGACCAATGCCACCGATCCGCTGCTCAGGCGGACCCATCAGGTTCTGCCGTTGCTCGACAACCCCTGTCCGATCCACTTCCGGGTCAGCCTGGACTATCCCGATGCGGCCCGCCACGACATCGACCGGGGCGAGGGCAGTTTTGCCAAGGCGCTGGAAGGTATCCGCTGGCTCCATGAGCAGGGTTTCAGGGTGTCCATTGCGCGCCAGACCGACGCTGATGAAAACCCGGATGACGTCGAGGCCGCGTTCCGGGCCATTTTTCGCGAATGGGCCATTCCCGAGAACCTGGCCTTCACCTCGTTCCCCGACCTGGGCACGCCCGGCTCGGAAGACGGCAGTCCCGAGGTGACGGAAAACTGCATGGAGACGTACCCGACCCGGGAAAGCCGGGCCCACTTCATGTGCACGTACACACGCATGCTGGTGAAGAAAGGCGACCGGGTTCGGGTCTACGCCTGCACCCTGGTCGATGATGACCCGGACTACGACCTTGGCGGCACCCTGCGGGAGAGTATGGATGAGCGCATCATGCTGCGGCATCACCGGTGTTTTTCCTGCTACCGGTTCGGCGCCAGCTGCTCGGCGCCGGCCTGAATAACTGAGACAGTGACGCCTGCAAAGTAAGTGGACGGCTCTGTGCAAAACCGTGCGGAGCCAGGGATGGCGGAGCCCGAGCGTACAGAGTGCGTTGTAAAGGTCCGTGCGCTTACTTACCCACAGAGTATTTAAAACAGTGAGAGGACACGCGAATGACATTGACTGAAGCCGCCCTGTTCTGGGGATTCCTGCTGGTGTATGGGGTGGTTATGTACTGGCTGTCTCCCGCCAGCAAGAACGCTGAATCCTTCTATCGCGGCGCTGATGATCACGGCAACCCGGTGGGCCAGTGGTCGCTGACGGCCAGCATTTTCATCAGCTGGATCTTTGCCAAGTCGGTCACCAATGCGGCCAACCTCGGGGCCGCCTACGGCGTAGTCGGCGGCCTGGCTTACGCGACCTACTGGTTGTCGATCCCGGTGGCCGGCTATGTGATCTACCTGATACGGACGCAGACCGGCGCCACCAGTCTGCAGTCGTTCCTGACCTCCCGCTTCGGGCGACTGGCATCCCTGAGTTTTGCCGTCGCGATCCTGATTCGCCTGTATAACGAAGTGTGGAGTAACACCGCCGTAGTGGGTGGCTACTTTGGCCAGCCCGGCCAGTGGCAGTACTACACTGCGGCCATGGTTTTCACTGCGTTTACGCTGGCTTACAGCCTCAAAGGCGGATTGCGCAGCTCCATTTTCACCGATGTCCTGCAGGCCGTGGTGTTCGTCTTCTTTGTCGGGGCTGTACTGTTTCTGATTATCCCTGCCAACGACACGAGTGCCCTGCTCAGCAGCGGTGAGTTCCGTCTCAACGGCGGTGCCGACCTGCTGCTGGTCGCGGGTCTGCAGATCTTCAGCTATCCGTTTCACGATCCGGTCATGACCGACCGGGGCTTCGTTAACAACGAGAAAACCATGCTCAAGAGTTTTGTCGTCGCCGGCCTGCTGGGGTTTGCCGCGGTATTCGTGTTCAGTCTGGTTGGTGTGCACGCGCGCCTCAACGGCATCGACGTGGCAGGCAATGCGCCGGCGGCGGTCGGTCAGTCGCTGGGGCTGACTGCGCTGTTCTTCATGAGCGTGGTGATGATGACCTCGGCCGGCTCCACGCTGGACTCCACCTTTACGTCCCTGGCCAAATCCCTGGCGATGGATTTGCCGAGGCTGGTTCGTCGCGCCGCCGACCGGGCCCCCAGTATGCGGGTCGGCGCGGTGGTGATGGTGGTGTTTGCGGTGCTGGGCAACCTGCCGATGTTCGCCGGTACCGATATCCTCAAGGCCACCACCATATCCGGCACCATGGTGATGGGGCTGGCGCCGGTGTTTCTGTTTTATGGCTTCACCCGCTGGTCGCCCTGGAGCTTTCATTTGAGCTTCTGGGCCGGGGTGGCGCTGGGGCTGATGCTGGCGGTCGGACTGATTCCCGCCAGTTGGGCCATCGGCGATGGCAAGTACGCCATGTTGCTGGGTGTGAACGCCTACGGCGTGCTGATCTGTTCCACCGGGTTTTTCCTGCCGCTGCTGGTCCGCCGGCTGATCGGGCGCGCCCCGGCGGTCAGCGAGGGATGACCGCGGTGGATAACAGCCCGGAGGGTCGCAGCTGTCCGCTGCATTATCGCTACCAGCCTGAACGCCTGCTGGCATCGCCAGAGTCCTGGGATGAGGATGTCGTCTATATAGCGGGTGGTCTTTACGGCAACGTGCCGGCGCTGGATACCCTGGAAGCGATGGTGGCGGCTGACCGCGCGGCGGGCCTACGGGTCAGGCTTCTGTTCAATGGCGACTTCAACTGGTTCAACGCCGATGGCCCGCTGTTTGAGGACATAAACCGCCGGGTTCTGAATTACGACGCCATGTTGGGCAACGTTGAATATGAACTGGCCAACCCCAGTGACGGTGCCGGTTGTGGCTGCGCCTATCCGGAATTTGTAGATGATCAGGTGGTGGCGCGCTCGAACCGGATCATGGACCGGTTGCAGGCGGTGGCGGATCGTTACCCATCGATCCGGCAATCGTTGGCTGGCCTCCCCCGCTGGCGCAGCCTGATATTTGGTGGCCTAAATATTCTGGTGTTGCATGGCGACCCGGAATCGCTGGCGGGCTGGGGGCTGGCTCATGAACGGTTGCAGGCAGGATCAGACGAACAACTTGTGGACTGGTTTCGGCGCACCGGTGCCGACGTCATGGTGGCGACTCATACCTGCCTGCCGGCGATGTGGTCGGCGATGGTCGATGGCCGGCTTCGTTGCATGCTCAATAATGGCGCGGCGGGCATGGGCAATGTGCAGGCGGACAGCCGTGGCCTGGTGGCCCGGCTCACCCATGGCGCAGGCGCTGAGAAACCCGTCAGCGCTGCGTTTGCCAGTAGGGCCGTGGCCTCGGTCGGGGTGTCACTGGTCCCGCTGGCCTTCGATATCGACGCCTGGCTGGCCCAGTTCGACCGAATCTGGCCCGTCGGTTCTGCCGCGGCCCTGTCGTACCGTGATCGCATCCGGAACGGCACCCGTCTTGGGCTGGATGACATTGTATTTGAAGGATGACATTGTATTTGAAGGCCCGCCATCCCTTTGAATGCGCCTGTTTCCGGGGGGTTTCCCGCTTTGTTCCGGCGCCATATCCGGAACCCCGGTTGATTTTTCTTTTGTGGTCTATATAATTTTAACCTGACTTTTTTGGGCGAACTGATCACAACATGACGAACGAAGGCTCGAATACCACCGCCATCACCCTGCGTGTTCCTCACAAGGATGATGGCTTTCGCTTGCACCAACTGGTCGCCGAGTGCCCGCCGCTGGATGCCAATTCCATCTACTGCAATCTGTTGCAGTGTAGTGATTTTGCCGATACCGGCGTGGCGGCAGAAAAAGACGGTGATCTGGTCGGGTTCATTTCCGGCTATCGTCCGCCGAACAAGCCGGCAACGGTGTTTGTCTGGCAGGTGGCGGTGCACGAAAAAGGCCGTGGCCAGGGTCTGGCCAAGCGCATGTTGAAAGCCATCGTCGAGCGTGACGCCTGTCGTGACGTGACCCATCTTGAAACCACCATCACCGGGGACAACGAGGCCTCGTGGGCACTGTTCCGCTCATTTGCCCGGGATATGGGTGCTGAACTGGACTATCACGAACACTTCGAGAAAGACGCCCATTTCGGCGGCCAGCACGACTCCGAATTTCTGCTCCGTATAGGGCCGTTCACCAAACCGTAAGGCGGTCTGCATCACTATGAGCCGGTGGGCCGCCGAGGAACGACTCACATCATGGCTTTCCATGCGCGGCGAACGGGCCGCAATCGAAACCGGCCCGCTCCGCGTTCTCCCCTCGAACC
Source organism: Marinobacter sp. (assembly GCA_030149475.1). GTDB lineage: Bacteria > Pseudomonadota > Gammaproteobacteria > Pseudomonadales > Oleiphilaceae > Marinobacter. The sequence continues at coordinate 4,226 of JASBRL010000134.1, read as the reverse complement.
TGACATGCTAAGAGGCAAGACAATGGAACTTTTCAAGACGACTGAATCTGACGTACGCGTTTATTCACGTGCTTTCCCGATGGTGTTCAACCGTGCCAAGAACGCACACCTGTGGAATGAGGACGGCAGGGAATACCTCGATTTCCTCGCCGGCGCCGGCTCGCTGAATTACGGTCACAACAACGAGGTGCTGAAAAAAGCACTGATTGACTATATTGAAAGCGACGGCATCAGTCAGGGTCTGGACCTGTGGACCACCGCTAAGCATGACTTCATGCGGGCCTACAAGACGCACATCCTTGAGCCCCGTGGTCTGGACTACAAAATGCAGTTTACCGGTCCGACCGGGACTAACTGCGTGGAAGCGGCCCTGAAGCTGGCTCGCAAGGTCAAAGGCCGCGACGGGATTATCTCCTTCACCAACGGTTTCCACGGTGTGTCCCTGGGTGCGGTAGCCGCCACCGGCAACTCGGGTCACCGTGGCGGCGCCGGTGTACCACTGGGTAGCGTGGAGTTCATGCCTTACTGTGGCTACTATGGCAAAGACGTCGACACCATCAGGATGATGGACAAGCTGCTATCTGACAGTTCGTCCGGTACCGATCTGCCGGCTGCCGTGATCGTTGAGGCGGTGCAGGGAGAAGGAGGCCTGAATGCGGCCAGTGCCGACTGGCTCAAGGGACTGTCCAGACTGTGCAAAAAGCACGACATCCTGCTGATTGTGGATGATATCCAGGCGGGTAATGGCCGGTCGGGGGATTTCTTCAGCTTCGAGATTGCCGATATCGTTCCTGATATTGTGACCGTATCCAAGTCCCTGAGCGGCTACGGCCTGCCCATGGCCATGGTTTTGCTGAAGCCGGAGCTCGACGTCTGGAATCCGGGCGAGCACAACGGCACCTTCCGGGGTAACAACATGGCGTTCGTGACCGCCCGGACGGCAATTGAAACCTACTGGAAAAATGATACGTTTATCAAAGAGACTCGCGCCAAGGGTGAGATTCTCGGCAAGCGCCTCAAGGCGATCTGTGACCAGTATGGTCCCGGCCAGTTTCGTCTTAAAGGCCGCTGCATGATGCGGGGCATTGCCTGTAGAAGTGGCGAGCTGGCCGGGAAGATTACCAGCCTGGCCTTTGAAAAAGGCCTGATAATCGAGACCGCAGGACCGGACGACGAAGTCGTCAAGTGTCTGATGCCGTTGACCATCAGTGAGGCGGATCTCAACAAGGGGCTGGATCTGCTGGCTGAAAGCGTCAGCGAAGTCATGAAGGAAGAACTGAGCAAGGCGTCCTGACGACCCTTGAACGAAGAGGCCGGAACCGGCCGGGAAGCCAGTATTGGCCAGCCTCTTCGTCGTACGATTCCCGGCGCTTAAACATTCGCGACCGAAGACAGGATTATGACTAGCCAACAGCACACCGTAGAGAAAATCGGCGGCACCTCGATGAGCAACTATGAGGCCGTCCGGGATAATATTATTTTCGGGGAGCGCAGCAACGACGAGCTGTACCAGCGCATTTTCGTCGTGTCCGCGTACGGCGGGGTAACAGACGAACTGCTGGAGCACAAAAAGACCGGCGAGCCGGGTGTCTACGCCCTGTTCGCCGACGCGGATTCGGACTGGGCCTGGGGCGATGATCTCACCAAACTGGTCAAGTTTCTCACCGACCTGAACGGCAAACTGTTCCACGACCCCATGCTGAAGCAGCAGGCCGACCAGTTCATCATGGACCGTGTCGAGGGCGTCCGCGGCTGCCTGATCGACCTGCAGCGGCTGTGTTCCTACGGCCAGTTTCAACTCGAGGAACATCTGCTGACGGTCCGCGAAATGCTCGCTGGCATCGGTGAGGCACACAGCGCCTTCAACACCTCCCTGAAGCTTCAGGCCGAAGGTGTGAATGCACGCTTTGTGGACCTGACCGGGTGGCGGGATCATGACTTGCTGCCGCTCGACGAAAAGCTCAAGCAGGCGTTCGATGCCATCGATCTCAGCCGCGAGCTGCCGATCGTGACCGGCTATGCCCAGTGTAAGGAGGGCCTGATGCGCACCTTCGACCGGGGCTACAGCGAGATGACATTCAGTCGGATTGCGGTGATCACCGACGCTGCCGAAGCCGTCATCCACAAGGAATACCACCTCAGCTCCGCCGATCCGAAAATCGTCGGCGAAGACAAGGTGGTGCCTCTGGGCCGGACCAACTACGACGTGGCCGACCAGTTGGCCAATCTGGGTATGGAAGCCATTCATCCCCGGGCCGCCAAGGGCCTGCGCCAGAATGATATCCCCCTGCGCGTCAAGAATACCTTTGAGCCGGAGCACACCGGGACCCTGATTACCCGGGATTACGTCAGCGAGAAACCGCAGGTCGAGATTGTCGCCGGGCACAAGGGTGTGTTTGCGGTTGAGGTGTTCGATCAGGACATGCAGGGCGAGCCGGGCTACGATCGCAAGATTCTGGAAGTGCTGGGCCGGTTCAAGGTGAGATTCATCACCAAAGATACCAACGCCAACACCATTACTCACTATGTGGACAGCACCCTGAAGCATGTCAAGCGGGTGGTAAAGGCGCTGAAGGAAGTTTTCCCGAATGGTGAAATCAGCACCCGCAAGGTGTCGCTGGTGTCCGTTATCGGCAGTGACATGCAGGTGAAGGGCATTCTTGCCCGCACCGTGCAGGCGCTGGCGGACGAGGAAATCAGTATCCTGGCGATTCACCAGTCCCTGCGGCAGGTCGACATGCAGTTTGTGATCGAAGAAAGTCAGTATGAAAGTGCGATTGTGAAACTCCACCAGACGCTGATCGAACCACTGAACCACGAATACGCCATCGTCGCGGCGTGATCGTGATGGGGAGCCGGTGTCCCGTGACATGGGGCTCCCCGAAGCGCGGCCATCGGGTGGTTCGCAAGCCGGTCATGTGGAACCTGCAGGCCCGCTATGCCGATCTGGGTGACATGGCTGGTGTCTGACCAGTCGTGCGATGTGGTCTCCCCGGTCAAGGTACATCAGAGCGTTGCCGGCGTTCGATTATCACGGTGACGAAAGGAAGAGACCTGCCACCACCAGTTGCGAAATCAGTGCCACCGTTGTCAGTACCAGCCGTAGTTTTCGATACCAGGCCGGCCAATAAAGGTTCATCCAGCGAACGTCTACGACATAGAGACCCACGTAAGCCAGGGGGTAAATTACCAGTTGTACGGTCGTCGGCAACAACAGCCCGATACCGGCGGTCAGAAAAAACAGCTGGCTCAGGAAGATCGTACTCAGCGGCGACAGCGGATAACAGCGATTTTCCAGTTGTAGTGCGATCGGCCAGTAGACCCCTGCCATGAAGGCGAGGATGCCGGCACTGTACAGATAGAAGTAGTGCACCAGCCGATCGCTTTGCTGGGGCCAGAGCAACAGTGATACCGTGCCGAACAGGAAGGGGACGAGCCCCGCCAGACCAAACGCGACCGCCAGTCGGGCCACGGCAATCATGGCTTTTGCCTCTGAACCTGAATTCGCAGTGGCTCAACGGGCCCGGAATTCATGCCGATCATTTCATCATAGGCAGACGCGTGTACCACCTCTGTCCGCTGAATTGCGAAGGCCCCTAACACGTCCTGTATCTCCCAACTGCTACGAAACAGCGCCGTCTGACCCCCGGTATTTGAAAGCAGGTGCTGATGTTGATCAATGGTCAGACGCGCCATGTATCGCTGCCCTTCAATGGACACGATTTCCAGCAGTTCAATGGTCACATCCTCGATTTCCCGAAGCTCAGCCAGGGTCATTCGCACAATTACGCTCCGCTCCAACAACCATAATTACGCTCCGCTCCAACAACTATGGAAGGCAATACGTCGTCCGTGGATATCGAGATCAGCCAACACGTCGGCAATCGTTATCCGTGCCTCGCAGCGGAGGTTCCCAGCGCCCTGCACTCCTGATACACAGGGCATGACACGAGGTGGTCATTGACCAGGCCAGTCGCCTGCATAAAGGCGTAGACGATGGTCGGGCCGACAAAGTTAAACCCGCGTTTCTTGAGCGCCTTGGACATGGCTTCAGCCCGCGGAGTGTATACAGGTACCTCGGCCATGGAGCGCCATTCGTTCTGCACCGGCCGGCCATCCACGAAGGACCAGAGGAAGTCGCTGAACGACTCTCCTGTTTGCTCCATAGCCAGATAGCTCCGGGCATTGCGGATGATGGACTCGATCTTCAGGCGATTGCGGATGAT
>JASBRL010000132.1 GCA_030149475.1 Marinobacter sp. | reverse complement strand
CGAAAGAAATAGCTCTTCACCTGGCCGAAGCCTATAAAGCCGTTGGCAAAGAAGGCAAAGCCAAGGGTGTACTGGAAAAAATGTAGTCGCCCGGTTCCAATGGGCGCCGTTGGCGCCACCCCCTCTCCCCAACCCTCTCCCGCGGCGGAGAGGGGGAAGCCGGCAAACTCCAGATCTCATTCGGGCGCCGTTGGCGCCACCCCCTCTCCCCAACCCTCTCCCGCGAAGGGGAGAGGGGGTTTGATCTGGGAGTTGGGGTTTGATCTGGGAGTTGGGGTTTGATCTGGGAGTTGGGGTTTGGACTGGGAGTTGGGGTTTGATCTGGGAGTTCGGGTTTGGACTGGGAGTTGGGGTTTGACTGGGAGTTGGGGTTTGACTGGGAGTTGGGGTTTGACTGGGAGTTGGGTCTCCCAGTTGGTGGGAGCTGGAAGTTTTGTCTATTACTCCTGGCCAGCGGCCTATAGCCCCCCTCGCCCCTGGCGGGAGAGGGGCCGGGGGAGAGGGGGAAGCCGGCAAACTCCGAATCTCATCGGGCGCCGTGGCGCCTCCCCCTCTCCCCAACCCTCTCCCGCGGCGGGGAGAGGGGGTTTGATCTGGGAGTTGGGGTTTGACTTGGGAGTGCCGGGGGAGAGGGAAAGCCGGCAACGCCTGAATCCAATGGACGCCTCTATGTCAGGAAAACAAAAAACCAGCGACTGAATCGCTGGTTTTTTATTTAACCTGACCACTTACGGACAACGGACGGGGATGTCCCCACCAACTTACGTGGTCAAGGCCAGTCTGCTGCCCTGAATCAGGCCTTGCGACGACGTGATGCCAGGCCCGCGCCAATCAACCCCAGGCCAACCAGTGCCAGAGACGAGGGCTCCGGTACGGACGTGATCCGCAGGAACAGGTCGTCGTGGTTATCGTCGTCCGGGCTGCCGCCGCCATCATCCAGACCCAGCAGAATCGCTCCGCTGTTTATCGGATCCCAACCCAGCCAGAAATCGGCCGTGTTATTGATGGTAGAGTCGTTGTTGCTGCCGTTAGCTACGGACAGATCCGGAACACCACCATCGCTTGCTTTATCGACAAACAACGAGAACAGTAACAGGCCAATATTTACACCGTTTACCGTAAACGAGTCACCGACGGAGCTGTTTGTAGACAGTGACTGGCCATCATAGGTAAACGTGTTGGTGTAGCCGGCTTCTTTACCCAGATACTCAACCTTTATGCTGGTATCCGTGGTGGTTCTCAGGTTCGCGGTAAACCAGCCATCCAACTGAGTACCCGCGCCGTACATCGCGACGACAACATCATTCTTGGCATGAACGCCGGGAATGGCATCGCCTACCTGACCCGCGGTCGCGCCAGTGGTATCAATCATTAAAGCCGCAGATGCTGAGCCGGCTGTAGTCAAAGCCAACGCTATCGCGGTTGTCACAAGTGTCCTTTTCATTCCAATGCTCCCATTTAGCAAGTACCCAACGAACGATGGCCAGACTGAACATCGTCACTTCTTACAGATGGGTATGCAAAATAGGGACCAGTTTATTTTTAACATATTTATCAATACTTTAAATAAACATCAAAAAAAGCCCGAGCGCACATGTAAAGTATTTCGACGCACTCAAAATGAGTTCCGATAGCGTTCACCACCAGGGACTTTATTGATTGAGCCCGCAATTACCCTTTGACGCGGCAATGTCCTGAGTGGTTCTGACCCTATTGGCAGTAAATCTCCCAAACGCGAGTGCCCCTTCACACAAGTTCTACCGGGTATTTTTGAACACTGACAATGGACCCAATTTGTAAATAAAGCTGACAGTCCGACCGTCTGCCGCCGAGTCCGGCACTGTCGACATCTGGCCCTGCCTGATGTAAGGGTTCAGCGGAAGGCGCTTCAGCCACCGTATGCCCGCCGGAAAAACCGGAACAGGGGCGCCCCGGCCTGTTCAACCAGCGGCACAATATCGCTACGCCGGTCACAGTCACTACAGGTCAGCGCAACCATCACCAGGTGCGCATCGTGGCGGCCTGCAAGCGCCGCCGGAATCTGGGCGAGTTTCGCGGGCAAAGCGGAGTCGCGCCAGTACCCGCCAACCGAGTACCCGTAGGCCACCATCACCACCTGGCCTGAGCGCTTGTTCTTCAGTGATACCAGTGACCAGTCCCGGCCCGCTATCGCCACTGAACTTGTGGTGAGTAAAGACCAGTTGTCCATGTTGTAAATCTGGTTGGCATCCTGCACCAGTTCTTTGCCCGGTTTCTGTTTCAGGTATGTGTAGATTTCGACAGCAGCCAGGCGGTCGGGGGATTTTCCCGCTACCAGCCCTTTCCGTCCAAAATACAGTTGGTTCTGGATGACGTCCGCACCTTCGATCACCGGCTTCCAGCCCATGGCCCGGCGCTCGTAATACGGTGCCCAATCGCTATTGGCCAGAAGACGCGGCGCCGATGGAACCTGTTCCGGCACACGACTGTTTACAGAAAGCACAGCCACAATCACAGCCGGCGACAGAAGCAGTATGGCCGTGGCCACAACCCCGAACCAGCCAGCGGGCTCCCGTACCCGGTCAGCCGGTGCTTCTGGCGTGGCCACGGCCTCGCCCCGCTCCAGTCGATTTGCAAACCAGAACAGCGGTATCAACATGACGCCAAACAACACCCAGCCGAAAAATTCGTGATTATGCACCAGGGGCGACTGCATATTGGTGGCGTAGCCCTGCTGGAATATGACGAAGACTCTGAGCCAGTTAGCCAACAGGCCAACGCCAATACTGACCAGCAGCAACAGCACGCGATTTCGCCATAACCGGTAATTTAACTGCCCGTAAATGGCGCTGAGGCTCATGCCGACCAGCAGATACCGCAATCCGGAACAGCCTCCCGCCACTTCGAAGGCTCCGACGTTGGTCAGATAGACAAAGACCCCATCCACCCGGAATTCAATACCAAGCCACCCCAGCCAGATTTCATTGATAAAGACCGTCAGGTTTTGCAGCGGCCACGCCAGGTAGTCCCAGAACGGTACCGTGAAGACCAGAATGCCCACCGGGATGATAAACGGCACCAACTGACGCCAACCCCACACGACTGCAAGAGCCGACATAAGCAGTGGTACGAGGACAATCAGCTGAAGCGCTTCCAGCAGCATGACACCGCCGATAGCATAGGCCATCACACACAGAGCCAGAGGGATCAGCCATATTGGATAAAAGCCAGGCACCGGGCGGCTCTGTCGAAAGGCGATCACCGACAAATACAGCGACATCCCGGCCAGTAACAGGCCGTGTGAATAGGATTCGTCGAACAGAAACCAGCGGGAGACCACGGAGGAGACAATAGTCCAGGTGCCCAGAACGAAGGCAAACAGGATGAACAGTGGCGCAATCAAGGACCGGATGTGAGTTCTCTGCATAACGACTCCCTGTTGGCAGTTCTGCGTGCTGATCTGGGTCAGATAATATCAGGAGTTTATATCGGCGACGCCCTCTACCGTCTCGACGGCTGATGTCCAACGTTCGAGAAACTTCGCATGGTTTTCTTGCGCCCAGCGCATTGCTGCTTTACGCAGTGCTGCCTGTTCATCCGCTGACATCGCAATCGCACGACAGACAGCGGCCTCCAGGGCATCCGTTTTAACCCGATAGGCTTGTCCGAGCAACACTCGCTCCGCTCTGGTGGCAGCCACAAGCACACCTCGGGATCTGTCAACCAACTCGTTCATCGGCGGCGCATCAGTGGTAATGACTAACCCGCCCAAGGCCAGTGGCTCCAGTATGCTGTGCCCGAATCCTTCGACATGGGACGGTGCCAATACGGCAATTGCGTGCTGTCGCCAGCCAGCAACAGTGGCCGACGGCACATCGGAAAACACTGTCACGTTCTCCGGTAAGCGACCAAACCGGTCCGGATAGTCCGTAACCACTCGAAGTGCTGGCCAGGACGGGTGCCCCCGCCACAGATCAATCAGTTCATCTGTTCCTTTACGAAGGCTGCGCCCGGCGACATGAAGAAAAAATGCAGGCGCATCCCGCTTCATTGGCAACCATGGCACAACATCCGTGACATAACACCCGGAGAACCCAAGCAGTTCCGTATTCTGGTGAAACTGTGAAAATACCTGTTCAGATGCCCGGGTCTTGCATTTCACGCTGTCATACAATGGGAGGTAGGCGGCCCATTCGCTACGAAACCATTCCTGGTTGGGGACAAGCCAGGTTTGCCTTGCCTTGCCCAGGTAACTGATAACCGGAGATTGCAGGTGGATACTCAGGTCAGGGGCTGACGCGACTACACGATGGTGGGTCAGTGAGCTCAGCCAGACGATAAGACGCACCAATACGGGCAGTCTCGTCACCAGGGCGTCAAGCCAGTATCTGGATTTTAGCCACCACCTTCCCGGAGTTGGCAATACCGTCATGCGAACCGTGTATCCTGCTCGCTCCAGCAGTGCGGTCAGCAACGCGGCATCTTCCACCAGCCCCCTGCCGGTTTGCCGGTATACGATTTCTGCCGACGGCTTTGCCGCCCCGGCCCTGGCTGCTCCCACTTTCATTGGACGGCATACTTCACGGGAATGCACTCTCTGTTGATCTGTTGATCTGTTGATCTGTTCCGCAGCTTTTGTCTGAACGCGCATCATAGTTTCAGGTAATGATTGAGTTTCTGCCGAAACCTTTGGGGCAGTCTCGCCTGCCCCCGGTAAATCATTCGCATCACTGACGCCCGAACCAATTGCACAGTCGTAAAACGCACCGGGGATCCGTTGAAGCGAGACTTGTAGTGGGTCGCCTTACCAGAGCCGGCCAGCAGGTCATAGTAGCAACAACCTTCATCCCTGAAACTGTCTTCAATGGCAAAGCCGAGGTGAAGCGTTCCCAACGACAGTTTGGGGTCCAGATTCTCAAGATAGCCCGACTGCAGATTGTAACGTCCCCGCCCTGTGTCGATATCGTAGAGTACCGATATCCGTGCCCCGTCCAGATAGAGCGTTGAACACCGGGCTTGCATGCCGCTGTCAGGTAACCGCGCAATGAACCGCTGATGGAAATTGAGTGCCTGGGTATTAAAGGCGGGCTTACCCCAGCGCCACTGGTGGAATTCGTTCAAACCAGAAAAAAACACAGCCCGTTCCGCTTCCGACCCGGCTGTTTCGAACTCAACACAACCGAGGCCATGTAAATACCGGCGCCGATTGAACGCTTTCAGGCGCGTATTTTTTCCCAGCGCGGCACGCCAGTCAGCGAAAAGAGCGGTTGTGTCTACCCTGACACCTTTATCCTCAGAGCGAGTAACATACTGAGCCTCACCCAGCGTTTCCGAAACGGCATTTTTCCAGAGTGACAACTCTTCCGCGGTGATATCGCAGACCACCAGTTCATCCCAGCTCTGCCCGGCCAGAAACCCAAATATTTCCGAGCGGACGAGCGCTTCCTGCCCCCGCCGTGCGATCACACTGCTGTACTCTGACCGAACGGTTGGTTCAATCCGCCAGGCGTTGCCCAGCACATGCAGACGCCTCACCCTGAGGCCCATCGGAGTTTCCAGATAACGAGAGAAAAAAGGCCCCAGACCGATCAAGCTGTCAGACTCATCGAACACACCCACGAGCAGCAGATCGAGACCCAGAACCTGCGACCAGGTTTCCCACCAACTGTATAACCATGGCCAACTCATAAACAGCGGGTCGGCGTCGGACTGGCCCAGGCAACGTTGCCACTCCCCCGCCATGGTGGAAAAGCGCGCTTCACTGAGCTCCCGGACGTGGCACGTCATGATTCATTCATTCCGTTACTCACTGCACCGTCAGTATCCAAGGCTGAACTCCGCCGCCGCCTGCAGCATTTCCCCATCCGAATCGCCGGTCATAATAAACCAGTGCGGGTTTTCCGGGTACTCTACCCCCTCTCCCCCCTCTCCCCTCTGTCCCCTCTGTCCCCTCTGTCCCCTCTGTTTCCCGCCTTCCTGCTTCCCGGAGACCCGGCGCATAAAAAACCGAGGCTTCGAGCGCGCCTGGAAGAAGCCTTCGCGCACCGCACACTGCCCCAGCTCCGGGTCCGATGTAGTAACCGAAAAATGCTCCGCATGACGCCAGTGGCTCCGGCAAAAGCGGATGAGGGCGCGCTTCAGTGCGGTGTTGTGTGCCGGCCCGCAGTAGTCGATCAGCTTAAGCGACCGCTGGCCGTAACGAACAACCATCAGGCCATCGAGTTGCCCGTTCCGGCGCGCGACCACAAACCCGTAGCGCGCACAGGGGTGCCGCTGATAACGCCAATCGAGATAGCGGTAGTCGCGGGTGATAACCGCCTCATAATCAGCCTCGGCCAGATGCCACAGCGCATCAACCTCTTCCGGCCCGGGTAACCGCTCCTGAACCGACAAAGTGCCGCGATACACGGAGGGGTTCAACCACCCCATAACACAATTAAACCATTGCAATCCCCGAAGTGCGAGACCTCGCACCGAACGCCATTGCCGGGTCAGGCGAAAGGAGTGCACCACGGTCGGCTGAGTCCAGCCGAGGTGGCTGAGCACCCGGTCTGCCTGATCGCTGACGCCAAAGGCCAGAATGACCGATGCCCGCGAATCCAGTTCCTTCTTGAGCCAGGAACCGACGCCCTGCCCGCGATAATCCTTTGCCACGTAAAAATCGCAGCTCCAGGCCAGATCAAGCGGCTTACCCTGACTTGTTGCTGACACCGGGATAATGCCGTTGAAGCCGACAACCCGGTCATCACTGTTGACGATGAGGATCGGATCAAACGACTTACCGGTCGGGCTGCTTTCGAATTCCCAGTGCCAGATCGCCGCCTTGTAGGGAACCGAACGGAACAGGTCCAGTACAGACGAACGATAGCGGTCCGCATAGGCCACCAGGCGCAAGTCCTCCTGTTGATCAGCCCTGCTCATCAAGCCACGCCTGAAACATCAGTACGCCCCACAACTGAAAAGAATAGTCGACCCGGCCCTCGACATGGGCCGCCCACACCCGCCGCAGCACGTCGATGTTCCAGAAGCCTTCCCGGCGTAACCTGACCGGGTCCAGCAACACCTCCGCCCAGTCCCTGAGCTCGCCCCGCAGCCAGCCTGCCAAGGGCACCGCGAAGCCTCGTTTCGGGCGATCAACCAGCGCACGGGGCACATGCCGGTAAAGCACATCACGCAACAACTGCTTGCCCACACCGTTCTGCATGTTCCAGTCAACCGGCAAGCCCAGGGCGAACCCGACAAACCGGTGGTCCAGCATGGGCACACGGGTTTCCAGACTTGAGGCCATGGCCGCCCGGTCGACCTTGACGAGAATATCATCCGGCAGATACCAGTTCAGGTCCTGCCACATCAAGGTCTGCAACGAATGCCCGGAAAGCCGCCGGGGAACGTCAGTGGTCAGGGCATACGCCGGCTCATGGCCCGCCAGAACCATGCGCTCTGGCAGATCCCAGTAGGACACTCCCCGACGATAGAATTCACCCAGCGTGTCAGCCCGACTCATCGCCTGTTGGTGGACGAGCTTCTCAACCACGGTTTCAGGAGGCAGGTTCGCCTGGCCCGGCACCAGGCGGCGCGCCACGGAGGCCAACAGGCGCGGCGGCAGCGCCAGCAACGCCGCTTTCAGCCGGTTTTTGACGCGGGCACGTGCGTGCCACTGGTTTGTGGTGGACACATACCTCTGATAACCACAGAACAGTTCGTCACCGCCATCACCTGACAGTGCGACCGTGACATGCTGCCGGGTCATTTGACTGACCAGGAAGGTCGGAATCTGGGAGGAGTCGGCAAACGGCTCATCGTACATACGCCCCAGTCGGGGAATGACGGCCAGGGCATCCGCCGGTGTCACGTAAAGTTCCGTGTGCTCGGTTCCAAGGTGCTCCGCAACGGCACGGGCATGCTCGGCCTCGTTAAACGCCGGGTCGTCAAAGCCAATGGTAAAGGATCGTACCGGACGACTACTCCGCTGCTGCATCAGCGCCACCACCGTGGACGAGTCGATCCCGCCGGAGAGGAAGGCACCCAGGGGCACGTCCGACACCATCTGTTCTTCAATGATTCCGCCCAGGCGGGACTCTATCTGATCAACGGCCTGTTCCCTGGAAGCGGGCGCCTTAGAATCAAAACAGGCGGCCAGCGACCAGTAGGCCGTCGCCGGGCCGGCCGAATAAGGTGCGTCCAGACTGACCTTGAGCAGGTGGGCCGGCGGTAATTTGAAAACGCCCTCGTAGATCGTATGAGGTGCCGGTATGAAATTATGCCGCAACAGCAAGGTCAACGCGTTGCGGTTGATGGCCGGCCTGAAGGCGGGATGCTGTTTGAGTGCCTTGAGCTCAGAGGCGAATAACCAGCCATCACGGGTCTGGGCGTAGTAAAGCGGTTTTTCGCCCATACGGTCCCTGACCAGATACAGGGCCCGGGCCTCAAGATCAGCCAGGGCAAAGGCAAACATGCCCGCAAAGCGGCCGATGGCCGACTCCACGCCCCAGGCCTCAAAGGCCGCCAGCATGACTTCGGTATCTGACTGCCCCCGAAACGTCACACCCTTTGCGATGAGCTCTTCCCGCAAGCCCGGAAAATTGTAGATCTCACCGTTGAAGGCTATGAGAAACCGCCCCGTCCGTGAGGTCATTGGCTGGGCACCGTGGGGGGAGAGATCCTGAATGGACAGACGGCGGTGGGACAAACCCAACGCCAGATCCGGATCGTACCAGACGTCGCCGGAATCCGGGCCGCGATGAATGATCGCCTTTCCCATGTCGTGCAGCAACGCAGTGGCCGCCCGCTCCGGTCCCGAAACGGCGGCATACCCGAGAAACCCCGCCAATCCGCACATAGCCTAAAACACTCCGTCGCTGATGTTGATCACTGGTATCCGCTCAGTGTCCCGCCGTTGCACGACCGGCCGGTTTCAATACAAGAACAGCCATTACCCGCCATGGCCCGTGCCAGAATGGGTATAGCTGCATAGCCCTCAGCCAGGCTCGCCAGGCTTTGGCCGATCTGCCGACCGAATGCTCGTAACGGGCTTTCCTCAGATAAAAAAAACTCATGCCCCGCCGTGCTTCATTCGCAGTAACCGCCTCGGGGAACTCCTGTAAGAACTGTTTGAGCAACCGCTCGTTGGACCAGAATCGCTTGTCCTTGTCCGACGAAATCTGATCGTCCATGACCCGGTACTTTGACCAGAATTCAGGTATATAGCGAAAGTTATAGCGCGTTGAGAAACGCAGCCAGAGACCATAATCCTCAGCGAGCCGGTCATCCGGGCTAAATCCACCCATGGCCTCAAAACAGTAACGGCGAATGATGCAGGTATTAATGCTGACAAAATTGTCTTTCAGCAAGTGATAGGTAATGCGCCCGGAGTACCGTGACATGTCATCACGCCCGACTTCCTGGCCGTGCTCGTCAATGGTGATGTTATCGGCATACACAATGTCTGCCGAAGGATTCTGCCTGAACGCCTCAATAGACCGCTCCAGCCTAACCGGCAACCAGGCATTGTCGGAATCCAGAAAACAGATGTACTGCCCCTTTGACGCTGCGATACCCTGGTTACGGGCAACGCTCTGCCCCTGGTTTTCCTGATAGAAATATCGAATGCGTGGATCACTCTGATAGCGCTCAACCAGGGCCCGGGTGTCATCGGTGGAGCCATCGTCGACAATGATCATTTCGAAGTGATCATAGGTCTGGGCCAGCATGCTATCAATCGCCTCACCCAGGAAATCCGCACGGTTGTAGGTGGGGGTAATGACCGAGATGAGTGGTCTTTTCTGCTCCATGTTATCTGTTCCTAATCAGCAAAACGCCCTTTTCAAAGCCGGTTAGCCCTTGCCAAAACGTTCGGCGATGTACCGACGCTCAGGCGGCTTCAAGCCAAGCCACCAGAACGCCACCGCCCACACCAAACCGGAGCAGACAGCCGTCTCTACAATCGCCAGATACGAGTCCAGCCCCGTGTATAGTCGCAAGCCATAAGCGGCCACACCGAGTAATACCGTGGGAAGAACACAGGGCAGCAGGCTCTCGGTAACATAACGGGAGACTGGCAATCCGAGCTGACGACAGGTATACCGAAGGTAGATCGGCACAAATATAAAGGC
>JASBRL010000079.1 GCA_030149475.1 Marinobacter sp. | reverse complement strand
ACTGACGGCGTTCAGCTTGATCCGGCCACGCTGAGAACCACCTTCCCCTACCTGGGAACACCCGTTGCCGGTTCACCGAACTAAGGGAGTCGTCCTATGAAAGCAATTTGGTCCATTACCGGAGTCGCCCTGATGGCGCTGGCATTGACCGGATGCTTCGGAAACAGCAACAGCGGCCGAAGCAGCGGGTTAGCGCCCAAGGTTGATTTCACCACCTTCGTCAAGGCAGAAATCAACAACCCCGTGGTTGACCGTGACCCGGTCAGCCTGAACAACAAGGAGTTTGTATTTAATGATCGGAACAATCCTCAGGCCTATGCCGATCTGTTCTGACATGCCTGAGCGTCCCCGTCAGCCCTGTTTGTGCCGTGGGCTGACGGCCCTTATTCCTGCCCTTCGGGGCAGGTTTTTTGGTGGCCTGCTGTTGTTGGGCGTGATGACGCCGGCCAGTGCCACCACCGCACCGATTCAGACCGATTTTGATGATGACCAGATCCTGGTGACGCTGCCCAGCCTGCCATCACCGTCCCCTACCACCGATTTGACACAACGTTCGCCGGAGAATCTGGCCGACGAGATCCAGAATGACATTGCCCAGGCACGCGGGCAAGGTGACCCCCGCTACCTGGGTTATGCTGAGCGCCTGCTTGATGCCATCCCTGACAGCCGCATGACCGACCGTCTGCGGGTACTCAAGGCCACCTGGTTGCAGAGTCTGCACCGGTTTGACGAGTCCCGGGCCGTGCTTGAGCAGGTACTCGACAACCCGGACACAACCCGGAGAAACCGCATTCAGGCCCTGCTGACGCTGGCCAACCAGGAAGGTGTCCAGGGGCACTATGACAAAGCCGAAGCGGCGGCCCGAGGCCTGACGTCCACCTACCCGGGCCTGATTGCGCAAAGTACCGAGGCGCTGATTGCCGCCCGTACCGGCCATGCCGGGGCAGCGTATCGCGACCTGAACCGGGCGTTGAACAACCAGGCCCGCGCGGGCGCGGTGGAAAAAGCCTGGGTCAACGGCACCCTGGCCGACCTTGCCGCCCAGCTGGGCCTGCCTGCGGCCGAGCAGCACTGGCTCAAAGTCATTCAGCTCGACCCCACCGACCTGTACAGCCGAGCGGCCTATGTTGACTGGCTCATCCAGCGCCAACGCTATGCCGAGGCGCTGACGCTGACCAAAGGCTACGAGAAAGTCGATCCGCTGGCGGTGTCACGGACCATTGCCCTGAGAGCCGCCGGCCTGCCGGAGGCCCGGGCCATGACCGAGCGGATGGATGAACGCTTCCGTGAGGCCCGCTGGCGCGGCAATCTGCTGCACAAACGGGACTATGCCCGCTACCTGCTCGACATTGCTGACAATCCCGATGAAGCGCTGGTCTGGGCCCGTAAAAACTGGGTTACCCAGCGCGAGCCTCTGGACACCCGGCTGTTGCTGAGGGCAGCCCGGGCAGCCGGGGATCAGGACACATTACAGGCAACCCGTGACTGGCTTGCCCGCCACCATCAACAGGATGCGCGTTACCCGGAGAGCCAGCCATGACAGCCCCAACCCGATGGTTACTGCTGCTGATGGCCGTTGTGGCCAGTTCGCCCGCCTGGGCCCATAAATCCAGTGACAGCTTTATTTACCTGGACCAGAGCGAGCCGTCCCTGACCACCCTGCGGGTGGATATGGCGCTGCGTGACCTGGCGCTGGTCGTTAAACTGGACCGTAACGGGGACCAACAGGTCAGCGGCGCGGAACTGCGCCGGGCCCGCGGCGATATTACCCGCTATTTTGACCAGGGCATCCGGCTGACCAGCGCCGGCGGGCGCTGTACTCTGAGCGGTCGTCAATGGGGCCTCTCCCACCACAGCGACGGGCCTTATGCGGCCGCCAGCTATCAGGTCGATTGTCCGAACGGCCAGCGGGCCACGGCACTGACCTACACCCTGCTATTTGACGTAGACCCCCAGCACCGGGGTCTGGTTCAGCAACTGACGGATCAGGGTGAGCGTCTGGCGGTGGTCGGACCCGACCAGCCGACCCTGGCCCTGAAACAGACCCCCCCCTCCATGCTGGCAACCTTTGTGGCCTATCTGCAGCAGGGCATTATCCACCTGTTGCTGGGGTATGATCACATTCTGTTCCTGCTGGTGCTGGTGCTGCCGTCGTCGCTGCCACGCCAGTCAGCGGAGCAGGGCGTGGAGCAGCGCCAACTCGGCCGGCGGCTGCTGGAACTGACCGGGATCGTAACATCCTTTACCCTTGCCCATTCGGTCACGTTGGCGCTGTCGGCCCTGAATGTGGTCCGCCCCCCATCGGCGCTGATCGAAACCCTGATTGCCCTGTCCATTGCGATCACGGCGGTCAATGTGTTCTGGCCGGTACTGGGCCGGAAACACTGGCGGCTGGCGTTCGGGTTTGGACTGATTCACGGCTTCGGGTTTGCCTCGGTACTGGCGGACCTGACCAGCGGCACCTCGCAGAAGGTACTGGCGCTGGCGGGCTTCAATACCGGCGTGGAAATTGGTCAGTTAATGGTGCTGGCGGTGATCTTCCCGGTGCTGTTCTGGCTGGGCAGCCGGCCACTGTATCAGCGGGCCGCCGTTCCATTGATGGCCATTATGGTCACCCTGGTGAGCCTCTACTGGGTGCTGCAGCGGGCACCGGGCATCTGGGCCTGATTCCGGTTTGCCTGATCAATGACCCGGTGTCTGGGCGGGGCTGGCGTGACCAGCCCCGGGAGCGTGTTATTCAGTGCAGGGCGCGGAGTTGGCGAGGGTAGAGCGCGGCGCTGACTTCCGGCTCTTCCAGCAGATCGGCTAGTTCCCGGTCCACGTCGGTCTCTTCACCTTCTTCCGGCAGCGGTTCAAACAGCGTGTTGAGCCAGGTGGCGGCACCCGGCGCATCGTCACGATCATACTCGGTCGATAACGCGCGGATCCGCTTGAATCCGATAATACGTTGATGACGGGGATCGCGAATCTGCTCGAAGCCACGCCAGTAAATACGGTCACGGGTATGGAGCTGGACAAACAGCGTGTCGATCGGGTCAGCCCCTTCGTCGTCAGCCACAGCGTCTTCGCCCTTGGTACGAATGGTGGTCCAGGCCGGATACAGCACCGCGACGGCGTCCCCTTCGACGTGCTCACGGGCGGCCCGCAGGATCAGGGCCCAGCGAGCCTTGTCGGCATCGGTCTCCAGTGAGTTGATGGGCAAGTCGTAGCTTTGATCGCTGGACAGGACGATTGCCATCATGGGTGCGTCAAGCTCCCCCATGGCTTCCGCCTGGGCTACGGATACCAGTTCATCGATTGCCATCGGTTGGATCATCATAATACTCGCCTCCTCGATGCCATCATGGACGGTCGGGCTTTCCCGCCATCCTCATGCACAGCATAGCCTGTTCCCATCGGAAAGATAAGGAACGTCTGGCAAGATCCGCTCAGTATCCCCGCTCCGTCCGTTCATAGTGGGCAAACCAGGGATTGGCCTCCTCCAGCTGGGCCGCCAGTTGAAACAGCAGCGCCTCACCCCCGTGGGGCGCACCGAACTGAACGCCAACCGGCAGGCCCTCAGGCGTCCAGTGCAGCGGCACCGACATGGAGGGCGTTCCACTGAGATTGCTCAACTGGGTGAACGGTGTCCGCGCCAGCGATTCCAGTGCCAGTTCGTCAACCTTCCCGCTTTTGTGCACCAGCCGCCCCGCTTTCAACAGCAACATCAGCCGGGATATCAGTTGCAGGTGTTTCGGCGTTGCCAGTTGCCCGATGCGTGCCGGCATCTGGCCGGTCGTGGGGCACAGGTACAGGTCATAGCTGCCGAAAAACACCCCCAGCGCCCGGGAAAACTCATTCCAGCGTTGGCGCATCAGCACGTAATCCGCCAACGGCAGGGTATTGCCCAGCATGCCGAGTAGCCGGGTATCCAGTTCAAAATCCCGGGATTGGGCGCCAAATGCGGTTTGCGCATGACTCATCATGGCGGCGACTTCGCCAAAATAAAGCCCCAGATAACAGCGGGCGAGGGCCATGCCGTCGAATTCCGGCCGGGCGATCTCCACCCGGTGCCCCAGATTTTCCAGAATGCGGGCGGCGGACTCCACCGCCTCGATGCAGGCCGGGTCCACCTCCGTCCCGTAAGGCGAGGCCGTGAACAAGCCGATCTTCAGAGAGGCGGGTGCCTGCTGCATCAGATCAGCATACGACGCCGACGGCGGCGGGATCACAAACGGATCACCCGGTGCGGCGCCGGCCAGAATATCCAGCATCGTCGCGCTGTCGCGGACTGTGCGGGTCAGTACATGGTCGGACGCCGCTCCGGTCCAGTGTTCCGCCATGTGCGGGCCGAAGGAGGTCCGGCCACGGGACGGCTTCAGACCAAACAGGCCGTTATAGGCCGCCGGAATACGAATCGAGCCGCCGCCGTCGCTGGCGCCGGCCACAGGCACAACACCGGCGGCCACCGCGGCCGCCGAACCACCGCTGGAGCCGCCCGGCGTCAAGGTGGTGTCCCAGGGGTTCAGGCTGGGGCCCCACAATGCCGATTCGGTAACCGCCTTGAGTCCAAGCTCCGGCGTGGCGGTACGACCCAGGAATCGCAGTCCGCCGGCCCTGGCCCGGCGGACGTATTCGGAATCCAGCGATGGTACATTTCTCAGCAAGGCCCGGCTGCCATAGGTACACGGCACGCCGGCCTGCTCCTGTCCCAGGTCTTTCAGCAGGAACGGCACCCCGGCCAGCGGCGCCGACTCAGGCACCGGTTGCCGCAGCGCGTCGCCAAACCGGGGCTGGCAGATCGCATTGAGCCCCGACACTGAGCTGGCCCGGTCTATTGCCGCCTGACAGACCTCATCTGCACTGACTTCACCCCGGCGAATCAGGTCTGCCAGGGCGACCGCATCGTAGCGCACATAGTCCGATTCTTTCATGACCCTTCCTGTTGTTGGTTTGATGGCCGCAGCCAGCATACCGCAACCAGGCGTTTATAGAAGCGGTCTGATGGCACGGTTCAGTGTTTCATCATCCGTCCGGACCTGGCGGTGCAAGTATCAACATTATTACAAATCGGCCGGACAAAGGTGCTTTCATGGACGTTGCCAGCACCAGCCTATACGATTTCCGTCAACCGACAGGTTCCAATTCGGAGTAGATTCGCCATGAAAGCGTGGCACAGGGCGCTTGGACTAATGATTCCGTTGCTGGTCTTGCTGACTACGGCTCTGGCCGCCCGGGCAGAGCCTGAGCAACCCTCAGACTGGAAGACGCTGGTGCGTGAGTCGCCCTACTGGATCAGCCAGGGTGTCTACCAAAACATCACCACCATTCGCCGCTGGGTGCTGGCAGGTTCAGGTTACTGCGCCGACACCGAGCGCCACATACTGTTTGGCCTGCGCGGCCACTTCCTGGGCTACATCGACAATGCCGGCGGCCGCAAAGCGACCCAGACGCAGCTCAACCGGACCCGCGCCGACCTGGCCCGGGAAGGCCGGGTCGAGAACTGGGTGCCGGGTGACGAATCCACCACCGGCTATCCGTTTGCACTGGCCTGCGATCAGCCTCACGTCAACCTGGACGAGTCCATTGCGCGCTACCTGGGCACCCAGCCAGCGCAGCGGATCTGGGGCACCTGGGATGACCTGAGCATTGGTACGGAGACCGATACCCGATCACTGCATGAAGCGCTGACCACCATCTACCAGACACGCCGGCAGCAAGACCGGCTGGATCTGCCCGCCGAACTGCCGCGCTACCTGGCGGGTCAGATCCTGATTGAAAGTGGCGGTCAGCAGATGGCGCACTCGGCGGCCGGCGCCCGGGGTATTTTGCAACTGTCGGCCTCGGTGCTGGATGACTGCGACATCGAGCCGGACAATTACTGGCACCGGCTGGCACAGATCGATTGCGCGCTGAAGCTGATGAACCAGAACGCCCGCAATCTTCGGCCGGTCTTCGAGCAACGTTTCGGCAGCCTGCCCAAAGACAAGTACGACCGGCTGTTCACGCTGTTACTGATTCAGGCCTATCACGGCGGGGTCGGACGGGTCGAGGCGCTGCTTGAAGATGACGTACTGTCGCGACCGGCAGACTATTTTGCCCGGAATCAGGAACGTTTCAGCGCCGGCGATATCGCGTTCGGGCTGATTTTCCATAATCTCGGACGGGACCGATTTGGTCTGGCATCACTGTATTACGTGGCGGATGTGCAGGTTGCCACCGAAGCTCTTTGCCGCCGACCCCGCCTCAAAGGCAGCGATTTCTGTCAGTAGAGGCCCGGACAGGCAGCGCACCCCGGCTGGTTGATGACAGAGGGTGCAGTCAGAGGAGAAGCCGGGCTTGCCGCAGGCGCTCGGGGGCGATCAATATCCGGGATTTCTGAACGCCCGGCGTTGCCTCAGGACGTTGGAGCCGATGGCTGACTGCCACGAATGCGGCTCTGGATGACGCTGACGAGTTGTTCTGTTGTCAGGTGGTTTTTCAGTAGCACCGCTTTAACGGTCTCGTGTTGCTGCGTGGGCATATCCTCGCCCGAGAGTATGATGATTGGCGCTTGTGATTGTTCCTGTTCAATAGACGGGATCAGTTCCCAACCTGAGCCATCGGGAAGGCCAATATCCAGCAACACGGCACCGTAAACGTTCGTCTTTAACAGGGCTCTGGCACTGGCGATCGTTCCCGCCCGCTCAAGAATCAACTGATCACTGACCATCGCTGAAATGACATCGTGCAAATCCGCATCGTCCTCGACGTGCAATATCCTGGGCCGGTCGCCCGCTGATAGCTGGTGCTGTACCAGGTCAATCAGCTTCTGATGTTCAATGGGTTTTGGCAGCCAGGCAATGTTATCGGCCTCGCCCTTGAGCACAAGCCTACCCTGGTTCACCCTCGCAGACACCACCACAATCGGTATATTCGCCGTATCGCCCTGCTGTTTCAGACGCCGGATAATGTCCAGTCCATTGATGTCCGGCAACATCAGGTCCAGGGTGATCAGGTTATAATCGCCCGCCCCCAGGGCTTCAAGGGCCTCTATGCCCGTGTGGCAGACTCCTACCCGGTACCCGACCCCTTCCAGCATGATTTTCAGGAGTGCGGCGACATCCGTATCATCTTCGACAATCAGTATTCGCGGGGGCGCCTGAACCGACTGGTGTGCATCCGGGCTCACTGTTGTCGGTCCTGCCCGGTCTGACTGCACCGATGGCAGCGTAAAGAAAAAGTGCGTTCCTTTGCCCCGGGTCGTTTCAAAGTCTATGGTCCCGCCCATACGCTCAACGAGTTCACGGGTGATGGCCAGCCCAAGACCTGTACCACCTTTCTGGCGCGTGTCGGAGCTGTCTGCCTGAGCAAATTTCTGAAAAATGCGCTGGTGGAAGTCCTCCGGAATACCAGGCCCCTGATCGGTCACACCAACCACGACACCGGCATCGGTATGTGTTGCGCCCAGGGTGACCGTACCACCATCGGGAGAAAATTTGATGGCATTGGACAACAGGTTGGCCAGCACCTGCTTCAGTCGCTGTTCATCAACCCTGACACTGGACCGTGCCAGCTCGCTGTTCAGCACCAGTTTCACATTCCGCTCGGCACTGTAGGTTTTGTTCTCCTCAACCGCCTGCTCAAGTAGTGGCAGAATCGGTTGTACCTTCAGGTCGAAATGCAGTTTACCCGCCGCAATTTTTTCGATATCCAGCAATTCGTTGATCAGGTAGGCCAGCCGCTCGCTGTTACGGTGTGCGGTCTTCAATAATTTGTGGGCCTTCTCGGGAATATCGCCTAACCGCCCGCCCAGCACCAGGCCAATGGCGCCGCTGACCGAGGTAAGCGGCGTGCGCAACTCGTGGCTGACCGTGGAAATAAATTCGTTCTTCATCTGCTCAACGCGCTTACGCTCGGTGATGTCCTGCGCGATACTCAGAAACCCGGTAATCTGATCAGCGACGTCCCGGATCGGTGTGACCGTCAGCATGACCGGAACTGGCACCCCCTGCTTGTTGACATAGGACCACTCACGGGTTTCCGAGCCCTCGCGCAAAGGGCATTTCACCAATACATCAAAGCCTGAGATGTCCTCGCCGGTGGTCTCGGAAAACTCCCGGGATCGCTCAGTGATCTCCGACGGCAGGTGAAACAGGGTCGGGCTGTGGATGCCCACAATCTCGCTCGAATCGTATCCCAGGAGATTTTCAGCCCCGGTGTTGAACAGGGTGATTGTGCCTTCGGTATCGGTTGCGATGATGGCGAGCTTTGTGGAAGCTTCCAGAACGTTGTTCAGCATCGCGGTGGTATCGGCCAGTTCCCGGGTACGGGCTTTGACATCCAGCTCCAGGTTGGCCTGTGCGCTGTCCAGTTCGGCGAATGTATCGGCAAGCGTATCGCTCATGGTTTGGAGTGAGGCAGACAGGGCAGCGTATTCATGCACTTTGCTGTCAGGCAACTCTGGCTGCCGCTGAAGACGGATCTTCTCCGGCATGTGTTTGCTGGCATTGTCCAGCTGCACCAAAGGTCGGGTCAGGAAGCGGCTCAGCACATAGCTCACCAGAATGCTCAATAGCGTCATTCCCGCCAAAAACGCAAAACTTCGATTGCGTTGATGTTCGACGGTCTCAATCAATGGCGCAGCAGGACTCTCGGCAACCAGCGCGGTACCGTCTGCCAGACCTGTGACCGGCAGACGATATTGATAGTGGCCGGCCTTCCAGCGGTTCACCAGACTTCCTCCGGTCTCCGGCAACCTGACCCCCAGGTTGTCTACGCCCCGCAGCGGCTGCACATTGGCCGTTGAAAAAGCGTCTGACTCTCCGGCCTGTGCGACGGGTTTCCCCTGGCCATTAAGTAGCGCAATGGCCGATACGTCAGCGCTTATGGCATGCTGTAACCGCTCACTCTTAACTATGGGCGAAATCCCGGGTTGCCGCTGAAAGCTCTCTGCTGTGGCGTTGAGCACTTGCTTCAATTGCCCGGCCAATACCTGCTCCTGTTCGATCTTGTCGGCGTAGCTGCCGATGATGACCGGCGTCGCGCCGGCAACCAGGGTCAGAACCAGCAGGACGTGAAATAGCAGTTCGTTCAACCGGATGTCAGCGGGTAACCAGGCAACCGAGCCGTCCTGCAGGCGCCAAACCATGGCTTTAATCAGAGTCCCTGCGATCAGGGCATTGAATACGCCGTTCAGGGACTGCTTGAGTGCAATCAAGGAGGCGGATGACGTATCCATGCCGATCACATCTATATAGAGCAGTGGTACCAGAATGGGCGTAGCCAGAAGCCAGAAAGCAAGATCCGCCAGCACCAGGTTTTGCACGCCACGTCGGTACAACAGGCTGACAGTGAGGGCCTCGAGCGTAAGCGGAAGCATGGCGTAGGGATGCCCCCAGAGCACCCAGGTATAGGCGCCTCCGGCCAGCGACACGCAGAGTGCGGGCCATAGCCCCAGCAATTTCACCGCAAGCATTACAGCAATCGAGCCAAAAATAAAATGCAGGCCAAAGAACAGCGGCAGATTGAGCATGTTGCCCAGAAAAGCGACAACAGCCAGAGCCAGCGTGGATAGCACTTTCGCCTTCAGCGGCATGCTGTAGATTAACGAATTAACCGGACGGGGCACGGGCAACCACCTGTAACTGAATATAAAAGCTGGCACCGCCGCCTTCCGCATCACGATAGCCGACCTGGCCGCCGAGCTGCTGGCAGATTTCACGGGTTATGGCCAGGCCCAGACCGGTACCGGGAAGTTTTCGGCTATCGGTTGCGTCGGCCTGACTGAAGCGCTGGAACAGCCGTTCCTGGAACTCCGAAGAAACCCCGGGACCATGATCGCGAATGCAGATTTCCACACGGTCACCATGCTGTACAACGGACACGTCAACCGGTTCGGCTTCGGGGGAAAATTTCATGGCGTTGGACAGCAGGTTGGTCAATGCCTGAATCAGCCGTGGACCATCAACGTTGACATCGACAGCCGGCCATTCGACGGGTGTTTGAATGTCAACGTTATGAGAGTGCCGGTATTCGCTGACAGCGTCAATGGCATCATTCAGGAGGGGCCCCAGGGCCTGCCGCTGCAGGTTCATGGACATTTTTCCCGCTACCAGCTTTTCCATGTCCAGCAGGTCATTTATCAGCAGCATAAGGCGACGGGTGTTGCGCTCGGCCGTGGCCAGCAGTGTTCGGGCTTTCTCCGGAAGTTCGCCGACCGCACCTCCGGCCAATAGTCCCAGGCTGCCCTTGATGGATGTCAATGGTGTGCGCAGTTCGTGACTGACGGTAGCAATAAACTGGCCTTTCATTTTATCGAGTTTCCGGCGCTCGCTGATGTCTTCGACGAGTGACCAGATCACCTGCCTGCCGTCCAGTTCCTTGCTGAGCATGCCTTGCAGGCGAACGGGATAGCGACTACCGTCCTGGCGGATGCACTCTTTCTCAAAGGGACCATAGCGCCCGTTTTTCCGGAGCTCAGCAAGGGCTTTTTCCTCGTCCTGCAGGTACTGTTCAGGCGTGACATCCCAGTAGCTGAGTTGAACGAACTCATCGCGGGTATAGCCCGTGGGGGCGATCAGGGCGTGATTAAAATCAATAAACTGTCCGCTCTCAAGGTCGTTCAGAGCGATACCGATGGGCGAAAACTCGAAAAGACCACGCAGGCGTGCTTCACTCTGCTCAAGCGCCAGGCGTGCCTGTTGTTGTTCGTGGATATCCTGCAGATACCCATGCCACAGAATACTGCCGTCCCGCAGGCGCTCAGGATTGGCGTGCCCTGAAATCCAGCGATAACCCCGATCAGCGCGCCCCACACGATAGGTAGCCTCCCAGTCCGCCAGGGTCTGGGCCGAATGCTCGATCGATGCGTTAACGGCAGGCAGATCCTCGGGGTGGATTCGCCCGAAGGCCGGGTTGGCATCCTGCGCCGCCTGATCCGGGCTCAGGCCATACAATTCTTCAATCCGGGGGGAACTGAACGGGAATACCATACGTCCGTCCGGGAATTGCCGGAACTGGTAGACAATCCCCGGCAACTCCGCCATTAATTTTTTCAGACGATCCTGGCCCAGGCCGTTGGTCAGTACTTCTGACACCCAGCTTGCCAGCAAACGCAGGAACAGCTTTTCGCTGTCGTCGTAGCCCTGCGGCCGGATCCGGGACGATGAAACGTTCAGGGTCCCCCAGGGGCGGCCATCGACTTCCACGACAACGCCTGCATAACTGCCCAAAGGATTGACCTGGTAACAGGGGTGTTTGTGGTATTCGGCCTGGCTCGCATCCGGGATGAAGCACTCCCGGGTACCCTGGCTTTCCTCACCGGACATCAGCAGGTCACACCAGGTATCGCCAAGCGCAAACTGTTGCCCGGCATTAATCGGACTGTCCGCTCTGGCATCAACCCGGGCAACGGTATAAATGGTGCCTTCAATCTGGCTGAGAATGGCCAGATCTGCGCTGAGATACCCGCGTGCCTTCTTTAACGCGTGGGCAATTTTGCCGTCCAGTGAACCCTGTGCGGAGAAGGCGATGTCGTTGAGTAACATCAATGCCGAGTGATGCTGTTCCAGTTGCTGCAGCGCATCATGCTCGCGGGTGATATCGACGATAAAGCCCTCGAGTAGCGCCGGATGATCCGGGTCGCCGCGCATGCATCTGCCCCGGTCTTCCACCCATCGCCATCCTTTGGTCCGGTGCCGCACCCGGTATTCAACATGCCATTCGCTATTGTCTGCCATCGCCTTTTTGACAGCTTCGTGACAGGTTGGCGCATCGTCACGGTGAATGAGTCCGGCGTAGCTGACCCGCTGGTTACCGATCAGATCATCTGCCGGATAGCCGCTGACGGTCTCCACCTGTCTGCTCATGTAGAGCATGGTCCGGTGGTCATCGGCCAGGCAGCGGTATGTCACACCTGGCATATTGTTGAGCAACGAGGTCATTTCATCGTGGCTTGCCTGAATTTGCTCCTGCATCACGGTGGCGTGTCTGAGATGGCGGGTATCGGCCTGGATCAGGTCCTCCACCATGCCCGCCAGCTCTTTGAGCAGAGCAACCTGCGTGCTGTCAAAAGAACGGGGCTTGCGGTCAATCAGGCACAAGGTCCCCAGGCGACAGCCGCTCTCGGTATGCAGCGGGGCACCAGCGTAGAAGCGTATTCCCGGCGCATCAGTAACCAGCGGGTTGTCGACGAAGCGCTCGTCCGCCAGTGTATCCTCGACAATCAGTGGTTTGCTTTCGTGTATGGTATGGCCGCAGAAGGATACGCTCCTCGGCGTTTCGGTGACGTCAAGCCCCTGGCGGGATTTGAACCATTGCCGGTCCCGGTCAATCAAAGACACCAGGGCGATGGGAACGGAGAAGGTATGGCAGGCAAGGCGGGTAATGCGATCAAAGCGCTCCTCGGCGCCAGCGTCCAGCAGGCCCGTCTCGTCCAGAGCCCGTTGGCGCATTGCCTCATTATCCGGCATAGGTGGTACTTTCATGCAATCACCCCGGTCGAACGCCGGTCAGGCCTGACGCTGAAACCACCCGGTTCCGGCCCGCATGTTTGGCCCGGTAGAGCGCCTGATCAGCTTTTTCCAGCAATGCCTCGGCGGTATCCGATGGACATTGCCTGTTATCGGCCACACCCGCCGAGAGGGTGCACGAAAATGGCTCTCCGTTCCCGACGAATTTGATGTCAGCGAAATCCTTACGTAGCCGGTCCACCAGTTGCCACGCCTGATCAGCGTCGCAATCCGGCAGCACCAGGGTGAATTCCTCACCACCGTAGCGGCCCAGTTTGTCCGTTATCCGGAAATGCTGGCGCAGCAACGTGCCCGCTGCGGCGATCACCGTGTCACCGACCACATGACCATAGGTATCGTTAACCGTCTTGAAATGATCAATGTCCAGCATCACGACACCAAAGGTCTGCGGGCGCCGTTGGGCCAGTTTCCACTGCAACTGCAGTGCCTCCTTGATATTGGCGTGCTTGAGCAGACCGGTGAGGCTGTCCCGGTTGCGGGTTCGCTCAAGTTCACGCAGTTTCCTGATTCTGGTGAGGCACAAACGGACCAGAATGCCTGTATCAACCGGTTTTTCAAGAAACGCGTCGCCACCTTGCAGAAGCGCCTGGTTGCGAAGCCTGGAATTGGACTCTGCAGAAATATAGACTACTGGCAGATGCGCCCACCGCTCCGATTGCCCGAGCAGGCCGGCCAGTTCCGCACCGGTGACATCCGGCAGCCGCAGATCCATCAATACCAGCTCGGGACTGAACTCGCTGACCGTCTCGAACAGCTGATCAGCCTGATCCAGCACGGCCACCTGCATGCCCGCCTGTTCCAGCGTGGACTGGAAGTACATGGCCAGCTCCCTGTCATCCTCAATGATCAGAATCCGCCCGGGCTCGTGGTCGTCCGTTCGAATGATCTGCGATATGTGTGAAGCCAGTTTGATCATATCCAGGGGTTTGACAAAGTACCCTTGCCCTCCTGCGCGGAAGGCCTGAAGTCTTGCATTGAAGCTTTCTTCGGCACCCATGAAGAAGATCGGACACCCAACGTCCTCCAGCAGGGTTTGCCAGAAGCTTTGCCTTTCGGTTACGTCGCCCTGAACAGCATGATGATCAATCAGCAGCAGATCCGGGGCCGGGTGGTCAGTGGTTTTCAGATCACCGGCATCCAGGTGGAAAACCTGAAATCCAAAACTTGTGAGCTGTGACTGGGCATAACCCGCCAGTATATCGTCACGTTCCACCAACCAGATGCAGGGAGAGCCGTCAATGATGGTCTGCTGGCTGGCCTTAACCGTTTCGGTGCTCTGTTCACGGTTATGGGCGGCAAGGGCCTCTTTTAATTCCGTGAACCATGCCACCGGGATGAGCGTTTTCTCGCCGGGCTCCGTCAGGTCTTTGGCCACCAGTTGCTCAAGCTCGCGGGCTTTTTGACCCAGTAAGTGAAAGCCAAAGGTGCCGGCGGCGCCGGCTATCGTATGCAACGCCCTATGCATCTCGTGCAGGGTGTCGTTGCGCGAAGGGGGTTCGTCCAGGCGGTCTGCCAACGCTTCAAGCTTGCGGAATTCGGACTCCAGGCGTTCTGCGTAGGCTTTTTTCAGCGTTGCCAGCCGGTATCCGGCCACGTTGGACCGTGTTGAATCAACCATTGAACCCGTCCCAGATTAACCGGATCTCATCAGCCAGAGTCATTGGATCGAAGGGTTTTGAAATGACGTGCTCAACGCCCATTTTTTTGTAGCGCTGTAATTCGTCGGGGTGCACTTTGGCGGTCATAAACATAACCAGCGTCGAATCCGTTATCGCATCCTGCTCCCTCAGAGCCGCCAGGGTTTCAGGGCCATTCATTCCCGGCATCATCACATCCAGCAGAATGACCTGAGGAGCAAATGCCTGAACCGATCTCAGGGCTTCATCGCCGGATTCACAGGTTTTTAACGTAAAGCCGCCAACATCCCGCAATGCGAGGGTGGCGATTTCACGGATGTCCGGGTCGTCTTCAACGTAAAGTACTTTTTCAGGTGCGCTCAATGTCTGACTCCTTTTGGAGGAGGTATTCGAAGCCGCAGTGTCTGGAGGGTTGTACGACCGCTATGCCGCAAAATACCGTAACCAGGCCGGAATGACCATTGATTTCAGGGCGCCTGTAACCGTGTCCCGTTTACGCGTTCCGAGGATGGCAGGTGAACCCGCCCCGGCGAGCGTTTACAGAGGATTGGGGGAGTCGGGTGCATGTAAACGTGAGATCGCCTTTACTCAATGTATTGAGCGCTATACCATGCATGGCAGAATATACGAAAAACGTTATATATGGATATCCAGATATGAAGCGTCGCGTTTTGTTTGTCTGCACGGCCAACAGTGCCCGCTCACTGATGGCAGAAGCGTTGCTCCGTGATATGGCAGGTGACCGGTTTGAGGTAGCCAGTGCCGGTACCCAGCCAACCGGCCCGCACCCTATGGCGCTGAAAGTACTGGAAGATGCCGGCATCTCCGCCGCCGGCCTGCATAGCAAGCGGTTGGTGGATGTGCAGGGGCGCGACTGGGATTACGTCATTACCCTCTGCGAGAAAGCGGCCTACGAATGTAGCGCCCTCCTGTGCCAGCCAACCCAGCCGATTGCCTGGGATTTTGCCGACCCGGTGCCAACGAACCGCCACGCGACCTTCGTCCGAACGCTCAAGGAGATCAAAGAGCGTATTGCGCTTTTTGCCCTCGTCCATCAGAAAAAGACCGGACCGGAACCGTTCAGTTATGACCCGGTGGCGGTATTCAAGGCGCTGGCTGATGACTTCCGTCTGGCGGCGCTGCTGCTTGTCCGGCACCAGGAACAACTGTGTGTCTGCGAGCTGACCGAAGCCTTTGACGTTTCCCAGCCCAAAGCAAGCCGGCATCTGGCCACCCTGCGGGAGGTCGGCATGCTGGTAACGGAGCGCCGGGGGCAATGGATCTACTATTCGCTGAATCCACAACTGCCCGGGTGGCTGGTTCGGGTGCTGGATGAAACCGCCACCAGCCATACCGCATTGATCAGGAGCCCGCTGGAGCGACTGCAGGCCATGGCGGATCGCCCGGTTGCCCAGTGCCTGTAATCATTACGTTGTTCACTGATTTACCAGACCTTTCAGGAGTCCATCATGAGCAAGATCAAGGTAGGCATTAACGGATTCGGCCGTATCGGTCGCCTGGCCCTGCGGGCTGCCTGGGCGTGGCCGGACATGGAGTTTGTTGCCATTAACGATCCGGGTGCCGACGCGGCCACCCTGGCACACCTGCTGAATTTTGACAGTATTCATGGGCGCTGGCGCCATGACGCTTCTGCGGACGGTACGGAGATGGTTGTCGAGGGCCAGCGGCTGCGCGTGACCCATAACCGGACCATCAAAGAGACCGACTGGTCCGGTTGTGATCTGGTGATTGAGGCCAGCGGCGTCAACAAAACCGTCAGCGCGCTGCAGGGCTATCTGGATCAGGGCGTCAAACGCGTTGTGGTCACCGCGCCGGTCAAGGAAAAGGGCGCCAAAAATATCGTGGTTGGCGTGAACGACCAGATGTTTGACCCGGCCAACGACCGCATCGTGACTGCTGCCTCCTGCACCACCAACTGTCTCGCCCCGGTGGTGAAGGTGATCCACGAGCAGTTGGGCATCAAGCACGGCTCGATCACCACCATCCACAGCCTGACCAACACCCAGACCATTCTCGACGCGCCCCACAAGGACCTGCGCCGGGCGCGGGCCTGCGGCAGCTCGCTGATTCCCACCAGCACCGGCTCAGCGACCGCGATCATCGAGATATTCCCCGAACTCAAGGGTCGGCTCGACGGTCATGCCGTGCGTATTCCGCTGACCAATGCGTCGCTGACCGACTGCGTCTTTGAAGTGGCGACGGCCACGGACCGTGAGACGGTCAACAAACTGCTCAGGGAAGCGGCCGAAGGCGAGTTGGACGGTATCCTGGGCTACGAAGAGCGCGCTCTGGTGTCCATCGACTACAGGACCGACCCGCGCTCAGCCATCGTCGACGCCCTGTCCACCCTGGTGGTCAATGGTACCCAGGTGAAAATCTATGCCTGGTACGATAATGAATGGGGTTACGCCAACCGCACCGTCGAACTGGCGCGCAAGGCAGGTTCTGCCTGATATGACGGCCGCCATCCGCCAGTACCTGATCATCACCGGCAATTACTGGGCCTTTACCCTGACTGACGGGGCCCTGCGGATGCTGGTGGTGTTGCATTTCTACCAGTTGGGCTACTCGCCGCTGGAGATCGCGCTGCTGTTCACCTTTTACGAATTTTTCGGGGTAGTGACCAACATGGTGGGCGGTTACCTCGGTGCCCGCATGGGCCTAAACCGTACCATGAACATCGGGCTGTTCCTGCAGATTGTGGCGCTGGCCATGCTGGCGATTCCGGCGGCGATGCTGACCGTGCCCTGGGTGATGGCAGCGCAGGCACTGTCCGGCATCGCCAAGGATCTGAACAAGATGTCCGCCAAAAGTGGCATCAAGCTGCTGGTGCCGGATGAGCAGCAGGGCACCCTGTACAAATGGGTGGCGATTCTTACCGGTTCCAAGAACACTCTCAAAGGTGTCGGTTTTTTCCTCGGCGGGGTGTTGCTGGCGGCGGCCGGCTTTCAGGGCGCCGTGATTATCATGGCGCTGGCGCTGGGGCTGGTGTGGCTGTCCAGCCTGTTTCTGCTGGGTCAGGATCTGGGCAGGAGCAAGGCCAAACCGGCGTTTCGCGAGATCCTCTCCAAGAGCCGGGCCATCAACGTGCTCTCCGCCGCCCGCCTGTTCTTGTTCGGTGCCCGTGACGTCTGGTTTGTGGTGGCCCTGCCGGTCTACCTGCATACCGTTTTTGGCTGGGATTTCTGGAGCGTGGGCGGCTTTCTGGCGGTCTGGGTTATTGGTTACGGTGTTATCCAGACCCTTGCGCCGACGATCACCGGTCATGCCCGGGGCAAATCCGGTGCCGTGCTCTGGGCGGCAGCGCTGGCACTGGTCCCGGCAGGCATTGCCGGTGGCCTGGTGGCGGGTTGGTCCGCGCAGGCCGTGGTCATCGGCGGCCTGCTGTTGTTCGGCGTGCTGTTTGCCATCAATTCGTCGCTGCACAGCTACCTCATTGTCAGCTATGCTCGGGGGGACGGCGTGTCGCTGGATGTTGGGTTCTACTACATGTCCAATGCCGCCGGTCGTTTGCTGGGGACGATTCTGTCAGGCTGGGTCTATCAGGCCTACGGGCTGGAAGCCTGCCTGTGGATATCGGCCGGTCTGGTGGCCATGGCAGCGTTACTGTCGATGTTACTGAACGAGCGGCGAGCTGTCGTGGCTTGAGCCCGCGTCAGCCGCCATTCGGGCCTTGACAGTGCATTTTCTGCGGAAGAGACAACAATAATGATCGACCTGCTCAAACGCTATCCACTGCCGGTTGTTGTTCTGGCCCAGCTCTTCGGAACCTCGCTCTGGTTCAGCATCAATGGCGTCTGGCTGTCGCTGTCTGCAGAGCTGGGTCTGACCGAAAACGATCTGGGCCGACTGACACTGGCGGTGCAGGCAGGGTTTATCGCGGGCACCCTGATCATTGCGGTGACCGGTCTGGCGGACCGCTTTGGTGCCAGTCGGATCTTTGCGCTTTCGAGCCTGTCGGGTGCCCTGGTGAACGGCGGGTTTATTTTCGCCGCAGGCTGGCCTCCGGTTGATTTTCTCCTGCGATTCGCCACCGGTCTTTGCCTGGCTGGCATCTACCCCCTGGGCATGAAAATGGTGATCGCCTGGACCCCGAAATACGCCGGTGCGGCGCTGGCCTGGCTGGTGGGCATGCTCACGCTGGGAACCGCACTGCCTCACCTGATGCGAGGGGCAACGCTGGGGATGCCCTGGCAATGGCCGCTGATGGCGGCATCGTGCCTCGCCCTGGCCGGAGGGCTACTGGTGTTTCTGCTGGGCGACGGGCCACACCTGCCGAAAAGCAAGGGCAGGCTACCCCTCAGTCTGGGACTGGCCGCCTTGCGGATACCGAGATTCCGGGCAGTAGCCGGCGGCTACTTCGGCCACATGTGGGAACTCTACGCCTTCTGGACACTGACGCCCCTGCTGATCGGCCGCGAACTGCACCGTCTGGACCTGGGTGAAACGCTGATTCCCTGGCTGTCGTTCGCGGTGATCGGCATTGGCGCCGTGGGTTGCGTCGGTGGCGGCCGGCTCAGTCGAACCCTGGGCAGCGAGTGGGTGGCCCGGCGAGCGCTGATGGTATCCGGGTCCATCTGCCTGTTATATCCCTGGCTGAGCGGCCTGCCTCCGATTTTGCTGATGGCGGTGCTGCTGGTGTGGGGGGTCGCAGTGATCGCGGATTCACCCCAGTTTTCCGCGCTGGCCGCCCAAACTGCTCCCCGTGAATCAGTAGGCTCCTCCCTGGCGGTCATGAATGCCGTGGGTTTTGGTGTGACGCTGCCGGCCATCTGGCTCACCAGCGGTCTGTGGGGACAATGGGGAACCTGGGTGGTGCTGTTGCTGGTTCCGGGGCCGGTGCTGGGTTTGTGGTCGCTCGCACGGAAGCCTTCCAGTGTCCCGTCCGGTTAATTCGCTGACCGACTGAGCCCCTGACGCTACCGGAGAGAAACATCGTGGACCTGCCGCTGATGCCTGATGTGCTGAGCACCCCTGTCGCCCTGTTCCTGATGGCCAGTTCGGTGATCACCTCGATGATCACCGCCAGCCTTGGCGCCGGTGGCGGCGTGCTGTTGCTGGTGCTGATGGCCATGTGGGTACCGCCGGCCGCTATCATTCCGGTCCACGGGCTGATTCAGTTGGGCTCGAATGCGGGCCGGGCGACGCTGACCTTCCGGCGGGTGGACTGGCGAGTGATGGCCTGGTTTGCCCCCGGCGTCCTGGTGGGCGCCGGTCTCGGGGCCTGGTTACTGGTGGCGTTACCCCCGCAAATCTGGCAACTCACCATTGCGCTGTTCGTGTTGTACCTGTGCTGGGGCCCGGCCATGCCCAGGCGCGCCTTTGGTAGCGCCGGTATTTTTGTGGCCTCGGTTCTGACCAGTTTCATCAGCCTGTTTGTGGGCGCCTCCGGGCCGCTGGTGGCGGCGTTTATCAAACAGATTCACCGGGATCGGTTTACCACCGTGGCGACATTCGCCACCGCCATGACACTGCAACATGCGCCCAAAGCCCTGGTTTTTGGCCTGGCCGGTTTTGTGTTTCATCAGTGGATCGTGTTTGTTGCCGTCATGGTCGCCTGTGGTTTTGCCGGTACCTGGCTGGGCCTGCATGTTCTGAACAGCCTGAGCAACCAGCGCTTTCACCAGGTTTTCAACCTGCTGCTGACGGTGCTTGCGCTGCGGCTGATCTGGCAGGCGGCCGCGTCGGCGGGCATCATGGGTCAAGGTTAACCTCTGGCAGACCGTCGGCGACGGTGCCAGTCCTCCCAGAGGCCGTTGACCGTCAGGGTCAGCAGAATGAGGCCACCGCCGGCCAGGCTCAGTGGCGGCGGTACTTCAGCGAGAAACAGCCAGACCAGAAACGACCCCAGCACCGTCTCCAGCAGGAGCAACAGACTGACTTCGGCGGCCGGCAGGTAGCGGGGGCCAAGCTGGATCAGTGTCGTGGCGGCCGGCAAAAACCCGAGGCACAGCAGGGCAATCAGCCCGAAATCCCGCCAGCCGGGCCACACCGCGCCCCCCAGCGCAGCAGCCACCAGCGTGGTGAGGCCCGCTCCGAAAATCAGCATCACGCTGGTGTCGGTGCCGGCGCGTGACCGTGCCACGGCCAGGTTGGAAGCCAGCCCGAAGGCGGCCAGACCGGCCATCAGCAGCCCCACAGGACGACCGTGGCCGAACTCTCCGGCGGCCATCAGGGACGCACCGCTCACACACACCAGGATGACCAACCAGGTCCTCAGGGGCAACCGTTCGTGCCACACCAGCCAGCCCAGTAGAGCCGCAATCACCGGTGCGGTATTGAGAATCACCAGCACATTGCCGGCAGCGGTGAGTTTGACACCGGTAACAAAACCCACGGTGCTCATGCTGAAGGCGACGGCGCAATACAGGCCTGGCCAGCCACAATGGCGGATAACAGAGGGCAGGCGGGCGCCGTAACGGAGCCCGGAAATCACGCCGAAACCCAGCATCAGGAACAGGCCGCGCCAGAACAGAAACACCAGCGGCGACGTTGCGGTGCTTTTTACAATCAGTGAGTCGGGTGATAACAGCAGCACCCCGCAACCGGCGAGCAGAAACCCCGTCAGCCGGTGGCGTCGAAGCTCAGCACCCGCGTTGTCAGTCATGAGGCCCTCCCGGGACGACAATCAGTAATCCTGCCGTCCACGGCGTCCTCAGGATGGACCAATGCCCTGGGCCGGCACGACGACGACGGCATTGCGGCCCCGCGACTTGGCCGCGTAGCAGCCTTCATCGGCCCGGGCCATCACTTCCTTGTATCCGGTGTCCCCGGCATTGAGTTCTGTCAGCCCGATACTGGTGGTGACGCCGTAACGGTCGCCGTCCGACTCGACGATCCGCTCCTCAATTGCTCGCCGGATATGCTCGGCAATCTCACTGGCGCGACCGAGGCCGCAGGCGGGCAGGATAATGCCGAACTCATCGCCGCCGAGGCGGGCGACGAAATCCGACTGTCGCACCGATTCGCTGAACACATTCGCCAGGTGGCGCAGAAGTTCATCGCCAATCAGGTGGCCGCCCCGGTCGTTGACCGACTTGAAGTAATCCAGGTCAATCAGCATCAGCACGCTGGGCGTAGACAGGTTGCAGGCCTCACCGACCCACTGCACCAGAATGTCGATGAACGCCCTGCGGTTGTACAGGCCGGTCAGGCTGTCATGAGTGGCCTCCCAGGAAAGCTGGGCCTCCTGCAGTCGCCGTTCGCGATCATCCCTCAGCACAAACACCAGGCGCTCGGCGTCGTTGCCCGGGTTGACCCGGAGCATGGTGAGTTCGATATCCAGCAACTGGCCGCGGGCATTGGTGATCATCAAATCCAGGTTTTCCGTCTCGTCCTGCGAAAAAAATGCCTCACGGGTCCTGACGCCCTGTGCATCGGTGATGGTGATCAGATCAAACAGATTACGGTCGAGACAATCCGCGCCCGTCCCCAGAAAACTGCAGGCCGCCTCATTGAGGAAACGGATCTGCCCCTGGCGGTCTGTCATCAGCACCCCTTCCTGAAGCACCCCGAGAATACTTTCCGCCCGCGCCTGTTCGCGACTCAGTTGTTCTTCCATGGCCATTTCACGGCTGATATCCCGCACCACCGACATGCTGCCCATACACTGATCGGGGGTTTCAATCGCCGACGTCATGACATCCACCCAGACCAGACGCCTGGAGACAACATCCTGAATCCGGAGCCGCCCCTGGAAAACACGGTTCTGGTGCATCGCCTCACGCCAGGCCGCCAACGCTTCCGCACGATCCTCGGGGTAGATCCCTGCCGCCAGGTACTGGTCCCGAAGCTGAGCGGCACTCAGGCCCATAATCGCCTCGAAGGCCGAATTGACGAAGTCGATCCGGCCCAGCACATCGGTCTGAACGATGCCAATGGGGGCGCGCTGGGACAGGGCCCGGAAAAATGCTTCCCGTTCCTGCAGCGACGCAAATATCCGGGAGCGTTCCTGCACTACCCGGTTGAAGGCATCGGCCACCGCCCGGATCTCACGACCGCCGGTGGTAAAGACCGGTTCGTTGCTGCTTTCAAGATTGCGCGAGGCGATCTGGCCACTCAGGTCCGCCAGCGGTTTCATCAGCCGGCGGAAGACCAGCCAGGCCAACGGCGCAAGCAGACCTATGGTGCCCAATACCAGCCAGGCGAACATGTCCTGCAGACGATTCACCGGTGCAAACGCCTCGGCGACTGGCAGCGTAACGGCCACAAACCACGGTGCCTGATCCATCTGATAAAACGCGGTCAGGGTCTCAATGCCCGCCCGGTTGCGCATAAGCTTCGTGCCCTCGAAGCCCGACTGCGCCGCCGCCAGCGCTTTACTGGCTTCAGGCAACGGCTGCATGATCACTGATTGATCGGGATGGGCGAGGGTCAGACCGGCGCGGCTGCCTACACTCACATAACCCCGCTTTCCCAGCCCGACGTGCACGACGTTACCCAGAAAGTTGTTACTTCCCAGCAAAAGCGCACCACCAAGCATGCCGATAAAACGCTGCTGGTGATCGAATATCGGCGTGGTCATCATGACCGTCGGCTGTTGGTTGTAATGATTGCGGAAGGGCGTGGATATCAACGCCGTCAATTGCGTGCTGGTGTGCTGGAAATAGTCACGGTTGCTGACGTTCAAGCCGACCTGACCATAGACTTCCGGGTACTCGGCGATAACGGTGCCATGCTGATCAAACAGGTAAATTCCGTCGAACAGTTGCTGCAACGCGGTTTTTCGTGAAAGCAGAAGCTGCGCCCGGCTGCGCAAGGCGAGTTCGTCCATGGAGAGCCCTTTACCGGTTGCCGTCAGCACCTTGAACCGTTCGGCGATCTTGTCATCCAGGTCACCGGCAATCTGGCTGGCCAGGGTAAACAGGCCAGACCGTGCCTGCTTGTCAAGCTCCTGACGGCCAGCCATGGTATTGATCAGGGTTCCCAACACCGCAGTGATCAGAATCACCGCGACCACCAGACTCAGTGCACGGTTCACCAGACTGTCAAACCATTGCCGGATCGCTTGTCTCAAAATATCTCCGTTGTCCGATCAATTACACGCTCACGCCCAAAGTCTAGCGGCTTCGGCCAATAATTATCATTACGAAGCTTCTGACGTTATTCAGATTGCACCGACATCGTGGCCTCGCCAAGACTGGCCCCGGGCCTGGCAATGGATTGCTGACTGAGCAAGTTTTTGCTCCCAACTCGCAAGCAATTGCTCAGCCGCAGCTGCCCACAGACGCTTAAAAATCCTAAACTTCTGTTTCAAAACGATTTTATATCCCTGGCATGACTATTGTTATACACAGTGCGGTCCAGGGCGCAATCGCGCGGGACACGACACTCACTCAGTCATGGAGCAGACTATGCCAACTCCTTGTTATATCAGCATCGAAGGGAAAACCCAGGGCAACATCACCGCGGGCGCCTTCACCTCGGATTCGGTCGGCAACATCTACGTGGAAGGGCACGAAGACGAAGTACTGGTGCAGGAATTCAACCATGTTGTGACCGTACCCACCGATCCGCAGTCGGGTCAGCCGTCCGGCCAGCGCGTTCACAAGCCGTTCCGCTTTACCGCCGCCCTGAACAAGGCCACGCCGTTGATCTACAACGCCCTGGCGTCCGGTGAAATGCTACCCAAAGTGGAACTGAAATGGTACCGCACGTCGGTTGAAGGCAAACAGGAGCACTTTTTCTCCACCATCCTCGAAGATGCCACCATCATTGACGTGAACTGCACCATGCCCCACTGCCAGGATGCCGCAAACGCGGACTTCACCCAGTTGGTCCAGGTCTCCCTGTCCTACCGTAAAGTGACCTGGGAGCACACGGTTGCCGGCACCTCCGGTGGTGACGACTGGCGTGCGCCGTCCGAGGCCTGAAGCACCCCGGTTCAGTCTGCAACGGGTTCCTGCGGGAACCCGTTTTGCGTTGCGGGCTGCTGTCAGACTCATATCAATCAGCGATCAAGAATGCACAGCATGCGATTTGTTTCCTGCCAAGACTTACGCACCTCGATTCGTTACCATTTATACCTGAGGAACAATCGAGGCTGAGCCTGTTATTACACCTACCGACAACGCGTCCCTGCCATCATGCCCGTGAGTACCGCGCGAGCGCGTGCCCTTGGCAAAATCATGTGTGCCGTTACCGCCAGCACGCTCTGGTACCCTGTCGCCGGCGACATCCGCGACCGGCGTCCGGGCGCCGTCCTGCAGTGTCGTGTCGGTTCCGGTCAGGCCACTTATCACCGCTTTGATGAAGGCCAGAACCAGCATCGCATCACCTTCGGCCTGCGGATGATTCTGGCCAAACATCAGCCCGGGAGCGCAGTTGGCTGGCTATCAAGCCGGGAAATCACAGATCGCGGGTATTTTGACGGGCAATTGTCCACGCTCAATCTGCTGGCACACACCTGTTGCCACGAATTTGCTCATCTGTTGCAGCATGCTGCCGGGCAACGTCGCCGTGGCTCCGTTCACAACCGGCATTTCTACGCGATTCTCGACCGGCTGCATCGACAGGGGCAGGCCCGGACAGTGCGCGATGAGCTCGTGCGACAAGCCGGATCACAGGGTCTGAGCATTCCTGACCAGCCTTTCGATCCGGCCAGCGCGACGGATTTGCTGGCCCGGTGGCACGTGGGTGACCGGGTGGCATTCGGTACCCGGGGCGCACGGCGCCAGGGCGTGATCGAGCGGATCAATCGCAAAACCGCTACCGTGCGGGTGCCCGATGGCTGGCAAGGCCTGCGTTATCGGGTGCCGGCCTCACTGCTCAATCCTCCCGACGCGTGAGGCCGCAGCAGCTCTTTTATTTCCGGCAGGCAGGAGCCGCAATGACTG
The DNA here is from genome assembly GCA_030149475.1 of Marinobacter sp. GTDB lineage: Bacteria > Pseudomonadota > Gammaproteobacteria > Pseudomonadales > Oleiphilaceae > Marinobacter. The sequence continues at coordinate 5,145 of JASBRL010000079.1, read as the reverse complement.
CCGCATTTGAGCTGGTCCGCCAACGCTTCCGTGCTGGTCGCACCGGCCTCGATAGCCCGGGCGATCTGCCGTTCGCCCACCTGGAAACAACTGCATACCACCGCGCCGATGTCTTCCCGCTCGATATCGCGGGCCGCCAGCAATGCGCGGCGCTGGTGGTCAGACAGTGGATCGGCAGCAAAACACTCAATGAGCCAGCTGATATCGGGCAGTCGCGACCCGGCGGTATCCACCAGTAAAATGGCCTGCAACTGGCCTTCGCTCAGCCTGGCCGCCCGGAATACGCCACGGGCCGGATCGGCCATCACCAGTTGTGGAATCCCACCCAGCCAGCGTTCGGCATCCTGCGCCCAGTCGACCCGGTTGCGCCCGGCCAGCCACCAGCTGTCACAGTCAGCCTGGGGCGCCTGACTCCAGTATTCGGCGGAGTCCGGGGTAAATTGCCCCGGGCGGGTAAGCACGCGAGCCTGCCAGCGAGCACGGAAAGGTGACAGTCGGGCGATACCATGCTTTAACTCCGGCTGACCGGACACCGGATCTGTCACCGCAGCAATCAGACCGGAAGCCAGCGCCTCGGCCGCATAGCGCCGGCTCCAGTGAATCGGCACAAAGACCTCCCCCGGGCGCTGGGCGTCGGTCAGCCGAACCCGGCCGATGTAGCGGTTGTTTCCGCGGGTCAGCATGCCCAGCTCACCGTGTGCCAGGCCGCCGCTCTGTGCATCCAGCGGATTGATCTCTATAAATGGTTCTGACCGGTGCTGCAACAGACGGGCTGATTTGGCCGTCCGGGTCATGGTATGCCACTGGTCCCGAATGCGCCCGGTATTCACCACCATCGGCGCAGCCACAGTCGGTTGCTGAATCGGGGCGACCGGGTTGATCGGGACAAAACGGGCGCGGCAGTCAGGGGTGTCAAACTGGCCATCACCGAACAGTCGCTGAGTGCCCTGTGGCGACTGCCCGGTCACCGGCCATTGTAGCGGCGCCAACTGGTCGTAGTCCTGGTCGGACAAGTGGGCCAGGCGACCCAGATTGAACGTTCGCTGGCCGTCATTTCCGCAGGCCGACAGGGCGGCATGCTCACGGAATATCGCTGCCGGGCCGTCATAGTCAAATGCGGCGCCATAACCCAGCCGCCTGGCCACCGAACTGATGATCCACCAGTCACTGCGGGCGTCGCCGGGCAGGGGCAGAAACGCCCGCTGGCGGGAAATACGGCGCTCCGAATTGGTGACCGTGCCGGATTTTTCCCCCCAGCCGGCCGCCGGCAGCAAAATATCCGCATACGCGGCGGTATCGGTGTCGGCCATGCAGTCGGACACGATGACCGTGGGGCAGCGACTTAGCGCCTCACGAACCCGGGTGGCGTCCGGCAGGCTCACCGCCGGGTTAGTGGCCATAATCCAGACCACCCTGATCTGCCCCCGGTGAACCGCTTCAAACAGGTCCACGGCCTTAAGCCCGGGGCCCGCGGCCAGTTCATCCACATCCCAGAACGACCTGACCAGCGCCCGGTCGGCCTCAGACTCATAGTCCATATGAGCAGCCAGCGTGTTCGCCAGGCCACCCACCTCCCGGCCCCCCATGGCATTGGGTTGCCCGGTCACCGAAAACGGGCTCGCGCCTGGCCGTCCGATGCGTCCCGTCGCCAGATGACAGTTGATGATGGCATTGCCGTTGTCCGTGCCCGCCGCGGACTGATTGACGCCCTGGGAGAAGGCGGTGACCGTCCGCGGCGTTGCACTGAACAGCCGATAGAACCCAACAACGTCGGCCTCCGCCAGATCGCACCGGCGGGCCACGTCGGCGACCGAGAGCGCACCGTCGCGGGCAGCGGTCATCGCCGACTCGAACCCCCAACAGTGGGCCTCGATATAGCCCTGATCCAGACCATCATGATCCGCCAGCCAGACCAGCAGACCGTTGAACAGCACGGTATCGGAGCCCGGCCGCAGGCGCAGATGCAGATCGGCCAGTTCGGTGGTAGCGGTTTCCCGGGGATCGATGACGACCACCCGCCGGCCCTCCCGGGCCGCTGCTTTCATGCGCTGGTAAAGCACCGGGTGATTCCAGGCGGTGTTGCTGCCGACCAGCACCAGCAGGTCCGCCAGTTCCAGGTCTTCATAGCAGCCGGGCACCACATCTGCCCCGAATGCGCGTTTGTGCGCGGCCACCGCCGACGACATGCACAGCCGCGAGTTGGTGTCCACATGGGGCGTGCGCAGGAACCCTTTTGCCAGCTTGTTGGCCACGTAATAGTCTTCCGTGAGCAATTGGCCGGACAGATAGAAGGCGACCGACTCAGGCCCGTAGCGCTCCACCGAGGCGCGAATGGCATCGGCGGATGCCTGCAGCGCCCGGTCCCAGCCCACGGACTGTCCGTTAACGCGGGGATACAGCAGACGACCCGCCAGTCCGGTGGTTTCATGGAGGTTGGCACCCTTGACGCAGAGCCGCCCCAGATTCGCCGGATGGTCACGATCACCTGACACTGCCGCTGAGGCATCGGAGCCAACCACGACCCCGCAGCCCACGCCACAATAGGGACAGGTGGTACGGCAATCGGTATCACGTGGGCTGGGTCGGCTAGTCACAGGCACTCCTGATCGGGATGCCCACCCTGCGGCCACAAAAAAGCCCGATCGGCACCGCGATCGGACCAGACAGATTGGCCGCTTTATCGCGAGACCTTTCGGGCTTCGTTGCCAGGGCGGGTCACTGGGTCATGATCGCATCGCGGTCCGACAATGGCCGGACCCGTTGCGGGTGATGATCCTGATCAAAGCAATAACAGGGCCAGCCTGACAACAGTCACCTGCAACCCGTCTACTGGTGCCGAAAACAGCACGATACAGGTGCATACCTCCCCGGGTCCGCACAATAACGGGGCGCCTGGACGCCGAAAATGACACCCTCAAAATGCCGTAACCGACTGAATTGGCGCCACATCATCAGGCTGGCCGGTTATTTGCTGGGAATCCGGTTGGAAATCACAGCCGGGATGGCTGTCAAAGTGAATGAGGAAGCAGTCATGGTTTCACCCGATCCACTTCGTATCCTGTTGATTGACAAGGACACTGATCGCGCCGCCCTGGTCCGCAATGCGCTTCAGCTTGAAGGCCATGAGGTGATCAGCCAACGCCCCGACGCCACCGGCCTGACCGCTGCGGTAGCCCGGGATGAGCCGGACATGGTCATTATCGACATGGACCTGCCCGACCGCGATACGCTGGAGAACATGAGCACGCTCAATGCCCATGCGCCGCGACCGATTGTGTTTTTTGCCAACGAATCCGGCGACCGCAGCACCATCCAGGCCGCGGTCAGGGCGGGCGTGACCGCCTATGTGGTTGACGGTCTCCACCCTGACCGGGTGCGCTCCATTATCGACACCGCGGTGGCCCGCTTCGAGGCGTTCCAGTCCCTCCGTGACGAGCTGGCCGAAACCCGCAGTGCCCTGGAGGGTCGCAAGCTGATTGAGCGAGCCAAAGGGCTGATCTGCAAACGCGAGGGGTGTGACGAAGACACGGCCTTCAAACTGCTACGCAGTGCCGCGATGGACCAGAGCGAACGAATGGCGGTGATCGCAAAGCAGGTGATTGATCAGTTGTCCCCGCAGGCAGACCGACAGTGCAGACGAGCTACCGACGGCTATCGCCGGGTATCCTGAACACACCACCGGAAGACAGACAGCCACTGCCATGACCGACACCGTTCCCCTGCACCGGCATCCTGGCTTCCAGATTCGACTCGGCTTTGTGCCCCTGCTCGACAGTGCTCCGCTGATCATGGCCCACGAGCTGGGCTTCTTTGACGCCGAGGGTCTGGCGGTTGAGCTGGTGCGAGAAGGCTCCTGGGCCTCCATCCGCGACAAAGTGAGTTTTGGTCTGCTGGACGGCGCCCAGATGCTGGCTCCGATGCCGCTGGCCATGGCACTGGCCGACGACCGGCCCCCGGTGCCCGTGGTGTCCGGCATGGTGCTGAGTCGTAACGGCAATGGCATTACCCTGTGCAACCGCTTGTTTGATGAACTGACCGCGGCTGGCGCGGCCGCGGCGGACCCGATGGGATCGGCCCGGGCATTGATCAACCTGGCTAAAACCCGCGGCACGCCCATTCAACTGGCGTCAGTCGCGCCCTGGTCCAGCCATGATCTGCAGCTACGGGACTGGCTCGCCACCGCCGGCGACGATGCCCACGATCACGTACAGATCATTCCGGTCTCGCCCGACCAGATGATGGATGCCTTCCGGGCGGGTGCTATTGAAGGCTGCTGCGTGGGGGAGCCCTGGAACAGCCTGTTGGAATATCGTCAGCTCGGCCGCATACTGCACTCAGGCCACCAGATCTGGCAGAATGCCCCCGAGAAAGTGCTCGGCATGCGGGGCGATTGGGCCGGCCAGCACGAGGAAGTCCATCAGCGCCTGATCGGCGCCCTGCTCAAGGCCTGTCGCTGGCTGGATGATCCCGACCACCATTCTCTATTGCGCAAAACCCTGGCCCGGGGACACTATCTGGGACGACAGATAGACGCTCTGGATGATCATCCGTTCAGCCTGTTTCACCCCCGCCTGAACCAGCACTTTTTCCGGCATTCCGCCAACTTTCCCTGGCTGTCACAGGCTCACTGGCTGGCGACCCGACTGGTGCGCTGGGGGCAGTTGCAATCGGTGTCAACCTGCGCACTGGCGGACATCGTGCAACCCGAACTTTTTCGTCGCGCTGCCAGTGCGATCGGCCTCGATGCACCCGCCATTGACGGCAAAACCGAAGGGCGCCACCGGCTGCCTTTCGTCCTGGACGGGCGCCACGGTCCGGTCGATGTGGCCAGTGACAGCCTGCTGGGCGAACAACTCCACGACTGGCGACTGGAGTCTGCGCGGTAGACAGTAGTACGGCTGCGGCCCTGCCTGTTCTCGCCCGGTGATGGTGCAGACTCACTGAAAACGCGCGATGTCGACCCACGCCTGGCGTTCACACCTGAGATGAATCCCTTTATCTCATTCCTGAATCAGTGACTTTGCAGGCGAATATACCCCGCAAATCGCCATCGGCGCTAACGGGAGCCATCAATTGTCGAAAAATAGGTTGCGAGTGCCTGAAACGCGCAGCCTGAAGTCGACCAGAGACCAGGATTTGGCTGCT
>JASBRL010000097.1 GCA_030149475.1 Marinobacter sp. | reverse complement strand
GAGTCGATGAGCACCTGGGCGGGAGGACCACCGGCGCTGGCCAGCGCATGGAAGAGATCGACCCAGATGCCCTTGGCGGCCCAGCGCACATAGCGATTGTAGAGCGTTTTGCTTGGCCCGTAATCCGGCGGCGCATCGATCCAGCGCCCGCCGGACTTCAGGACATGGACGATGCCGCTGATCACCCGGCGGTCATCAATGCGCGGCTTGCCCCGTGTGTCGATTGGCAAATGCGGCTCGATCCGCGCGAATTCCGCATCCGTCAGCCAGAAGCGATCGGGGTTCACCATGACTTCCTTTCGGAAGTCGTGAATCACGCCATGACGGCGGCGCCAACAATTTTATGGGTCCGGACCCTAGCGGGGCGCATTTGAGGAGCCCGGCACGACTTCGAGCCTAACTTGTAACCGCGAGGTAACCACGGGCTTTCGCGGCACTTCGGAAATCGCCCCGAACCACTCAGACCCAAAAAGCAAAAAGCGCCGGGAAACCCGACGCTTACGTGCCTCTCAAACCTTGAGATTGTCTGGAGCGGGCGAAGGGATTCGAACCCTCGACCCCAACCTTGGCAAGGTTGTGCTCTACCCCTGAGCTACACCCGCATCCGAGACAGTCGCGCCGTGTTGGCGGCGCGGCCGGTTTATTGCCCAACGGGACGAGAAGCGCAAGCGCCTTGTTGCAATTTTCTGATGGTCGCGTGACAGGCCCGCAAAACCGCCGAAGAAACAGTGCCATAACGCGGACAAGCGCTGGATGCGCCTTCAGCTCTGTCGATCCGCTAGCGATATGATGGAAAAGCAGCTGTTATCCTGGGCGAGTCGGGCGCCATCTCGACGCGAGCGATGTCGCGTCGCTCTATGCCGCGCGGGGCGATGCGAAGGGGCATCTGACCTGTTTCACGCCTGGCATCGCTTGCCTGCGCCGGCCGGCGGCCTTAGGCATCGCGCAGCTTCCCTGTCCTGACCGGCCGAGCATGCCCACGCCTCTCACTCCCGACGCTCTCATCGCCAAGCTCGATGAGCTCGGCATCAAGACCGAGCGCATCGACCATGTCGCGGTCTTCACCGTCGCCGAATCGAAGGAACTGCGCGGCAAGGTTCCCGGCCATCACACCAAGAACCTGTTCCTGAAGGACAAGAAGGGCAGGCTCTTCCTGGTCTCGGCGCTGGAGAGCACGCGGATCGACCTGAAGCGGCTGCACGAGCGGCTTGGCGCCAGCGGGCGGCTGTCCTTCGGCTCTGCGGAGCTGCTGATGGAGACGCTCGGGGTGACGCCCGGCTCTGTCACCGCCTTCGCCGTCGTCAACGATCGCGCCGGAGACGTCACCATGGTGCTCGATGCCGCGCTGATGAATGGCGAGCGCCTGAATTTCCATCCTCTGGTCAACACTGCGACGCTCGGCATCTCCAGAGACGATATGCTCGCCTTCCTGCGTGCGGTCGGGCACGAGCCGATGATCATTGACCTTCCGACACCGCCGGACGATGGACAGAACGGCTGAAGCCACCCATCTATGGGGTGGCCCGCCGCGACGGGCATCCGGTTTCCGGTTTCAGTACCGACAGATTGCTAGGTGAAGGACGAGCCATGCTGGTCAATGGCGATGCGGCCCCGGCCAAGGGGCTGATCAAGGACACGACGACGCAAGGCTTCCGCCAGGACGTCATCGCCGAATCGATGAACCAGCCGGTGCTGGTCGATTTCTGGGCGCCCTGGTGCGGCCCGTGCAAGCAATTGACCCCGGTGATCGAGAAGGTGGTCAACGAGGCCGGCGGCAAGGTCAAGCTGGTCAAGATGAACATCGACGAGCACCCGGCCATCGCAGGCCAGCTCGGCATCCAGTCGATTCCGGCGGTGATCGCCTTCCAGCGCGGCCAGCCGATCGACGGCTTCATGGGCGCGCAGCCGGAGAGCCAGGTGAAAGCCTTCATCGAAAAGCTCGTGGGGCCGATGGGGCCCGGGCCGATCGAGGAGGTTCTGGCGGCTGCGGCGGAGGCTTTGGAGGCGGGCGACGCGGCAGGCGCAAGCGAGCTCTATGCCGAGGTGCTGGCGGCCGAGCCCGCGAACATCACGGCGATCGCCGGCATGGCGCGCCTGCATCTCGACGCCGGCGATATTGAGGGTGCCAAGGGCTTCCTCGCCATGGTGCCGGAGGCGAAGGCGCAGGATCCGGCGGTGGCGGCGGTCCGGGCCGCGGTCGAGCTCGCCGAGCAGGCCGCCTCGCTCGGCGATACCGCCGAGCTCGAGGCCAAGGTCGCGGCCAACCCCAAGGACCATCAGGCCCGCTTCGATCTCGCCTTGGCGCTGAATGCGCGCGACAAGCGCGAGGAGGCGGTCGACCATCTGATCGCGATCATCAAGGCCGACCGCACATGGAACGATGACGGCGCGCGCAAGCAACTGCTGCAATTGTTCGAGGCCTGGGGGCCGATGGACGAGCACAGCGTTGCCGGCCGTCGCAAGCTATCGGTCCTGCTGTTTTCGTGAGGAGAGAGGAGCGCACGCTGATGGGCATGAACGCGGTCTATTCCGGGCCTGAGGACTGCCCGGCGGTGATCCCGCTGTTTCCGCTCGCCGGCGCGCTTCTGCTGCCGCGCGGGCAGATGCCGCTCAACATCTTCGAGCCGCGCTATCTCGCCATGATCGACGATGCGCTGCGCACGCACCGCGTCATCGGCATGATCCAGCCGGAGCCGGACAACGGACGCCAGGCGCAGGTGCCGCCGCTGCTGCAGGTCGGCTGCATCGGCCGGATCACGCAGTTCGCCGAGACCGGCGACGACCGCTACGTCATCACGCTGACCGGCATTTCGCGCTTCCGGCTGGAGGAGGAGCTTTCCGTCACCACGCCCTATCGCCAGGGCCGGGTGTCCTATGGCGATTTCGCCGTCGATTTCGAGGCGCGTGCCGGCGAGGACGAGGTCGACCGCACCGGCCTCATCAAGGCACTGCGCAGTTTTGCCAAGGCGAACGAGCTGAAGATCGACTGGAAGGGCGTCAACGAGGCGCCCAACGAGGCGCTGGTCAATGCGCTCTCGATGATGTGCCCCTTCGGACCGCGCGAGAAGCAGGCATTGCTCGAGGCGCCTGACCTCAGGAGCCGGGCCGAGGTTCTGGTCGCGATCACCGAGATCGAGCTCGCCCGTGGCGGTTCCGATCCGGACACGACGCTGCAGTGAGTGATTTGCGGGTTTTCCCTCCGGTTGTCGTCCCGGGCGACCGGAGGGAGACTCCGGATCCATGCCTGAACGTCTGCCGGAGGGGCTCAGACAGACGTTCAGGCATGGATCCCGGATCGGCGCCGCTGGCGCGGCTTGTCCGGGACGACCAGCTTCCTTTCAGATCAGGTGCTGTCCTTTGAATGTCGCGATGACCCAGTCCGGCGGTGCCGCCAGTTCGCCGGTGACCTATCCGCCGCGGCGCTCGATCGTCGCCTGGATTTTCTTCGACTGGGCGGCCCAGCCCTTCTTCACCCTGGTCACGACCTTCGTCTTCGCGCCCTTCTTTGCGGCGGCGCTGGCTTCCGACCCGGCGCAGGGGCAGGCGCTCTGGGGCTACGCCACCGGCTTTGCCGGGCTCTGCATCGCGCTGCTCTCGCCACTGCTCGGCGGCATCGCCGACCGGACCGGCCCGCGAAAGCCCTGGATCGCCAGTTTCGGGGCGCTGCTCGTCATCGGCTCCGGCATGCTCTGGTACGCCAAGCCCGGCTCGCCTGCGGCCGTGCCGATCGCGCTCGCCGGTTTCGTCATGGCGACGATAGGGGCCGAGTTCGCAACGACCTTCAACAACGCGATGATGACGCGGCTCGTGCCGCCCGAGCGTCTGGGGCGCCTATCAGGTACCGGCTGGGCCGTCGGCTATCTCGGCGGGCTCGTCTCGCTGGCGTTGACGCTCGGCCTGCTCGCGGCCGATCCGCATACCGGCAAGACGCTCGCCGGCCTTTCGCCGATGTTCGGGCTCGATGCGGCTACCCGCGAGGGCGATCGCTTCTCCGGGCCGCTCACTGCGCTCTGGTTCGTGATCTTCGTCGCGCCGATGTTCCTGCTGACGCCGGATACGCCGCGCACCGGCATATCCTTCCGGGAGGCCGCCAGCGGCGGCGTGGCACGGCTGAAGGCGACGCTGGCGGAGCTGCCGAGCCTGCCCGGGCTCGGCCGCTTCCTGCTCGCCAACATGATCTACCAGGACGGGCTCGTCGCGCTCTTCGCCTTCGGCGGCATCTACGGGGCAGGGGTGTTCGGCTGGCAGACGATCGAGCTCGGCGTGTTCGGTATCCTGCTCACTATCACCGGCACGCTCGGCGCCTTCCTCGGCGGCAAGCTCGACGATGCGGTCGGCGGCAAGCCGGTGATCCTCGGCGCCATTGCCTGCCTGCTCTTCGCCTGTCTCGGCATTCTCTCGCTCGGGCCGGGACAGGTCGCCTTCTTCATCGAGGCGACGCCGGCGGCTCCCGGAGATGGCCTGTTCGCCTCGCTGCCCGAGAAGGTCTATCTCGGGCTCGGCCTTCTGATCGGCCTCGTCGCCGGGCCGTTGCAGGCCTCTTCGCGCAGCCTGCTCGCCCGCATCGCGCCGCCGGCTCGGATCGGCGAGTTCTTCGGCCTGTTCGCACTGGCGGGCAAGGTCACCTCCTTCATGGGGCCGACCCTGGTCGCACTGGCGACGACGCTCTTTGCCAGCCAACGGGCAGGCCTCGCCGTGCTGATCGCCTTCTTCCTGACGGGCGCCTGGCTGATCGCCGGCGTGAAAGTGAAGCGCGGCGGTTGATCCAAGGCGCGGGCGGCGCGACCTGCCCCCTCTCCCCTTGCGGGAGAGGGCTGGGGTGAGGGGTACGGCGCCGCAAGAACGGTTGGCCGGCACCTGTGGAGACATCCCCACCCCTCACCCCCGGCCCCTCTCCCGCCCGGGGCGAGGGGGGGCAGCGGCCGGGGCACGAGTTGTGCGGCCAGAATGTGTCACCGGTGCCTGCGATCTGGTGCGCCGGCTCAGGCCAGCGCCAGTTCGGTATCCGGATCAATACCGAACTCGCGCATCTGCGCCAGCTTGTACCGCAATGTACGGGGACTGATACCAAGCTTTTCAGCCGCCCGATTACGACGACCGCGCTCATTTTTCAGGGTATCAATAATAATGCGAAACTCTCGCTGGCGAATTTCATCGCCGAGCGAGCCGGAACCCTCACTGTGCTGCCGCGGTTCTGCAAACTCCATGGGGGCACCGGTAGCCACGTCGCCAGTGCGGTCGGACATGGCCTCCGGACCGGTCACCTGCTGCTCACCCGGCGCCACCACTCCGTCGATACCCGCAGCCAGGCACAGATCATCGGCCTGGATGCTCTGACCCTGGTGCAACACCAGAGCGCGCTGAATGGCGTTATCCAGTTCCCGTACATTGCCAGGCCATGGGTGGACCATCAAAGCCTGACGGGCATCGCTGGCAAAGCTGATGGCTGTCAGTTTCATTTTCCGGCAGTGCTGATTGAGAATCGACTGCGCCAGCGGCATGATATCCAGCGGGCGCTCCCGGAGTGGTCGCCATTGCATGGGGAACACACTGAGCCGATAGTACAGGTCTTCGCGGAACTTACCTTCCCTCACGTAGTCGGCCAGATCACGGTTGGTGGTCGCCAGCACCCGGACATCCAGGGAGATCGTCTTGCGCCCCCCGACCCGCTCCACTTCACGCTCCTGCAGGACCCGAAGTAACTTTGACTGCAGCGAGAGATCCATTTCCGAAATTTCGTCCAGCAGCAGGGTACCGCCGTTGGCCTGCTCGAATTTGCCTGGCGATGATGCATGCGCACCCGTGAAGGCGCCTTTCTCATGGCCGAACAGAATCGCTTCCAGCATGTTTTCGGGAATCGCCGCACAGTTAATGGCCACAAAGGGCGCACTGGCGCGACCGGACTGCTGATGGATATAACGCGCCAGTACTTCCTTGCCGGTACCACTCTCACCGGAGATCATCACCGTGGACTCGCTCGCCGCCACCTTGCGGGCCAACTGGAACATGCGTTTGCTGATGGGATCCTCCGCCACTGGCTCGTCTGAGCGATCCTGACGTGCACCGCCCAGAACGCGGCTGACCGCCTCGACCAGCACCTGTGGCTCGAAAGGCTTGACCAGGTAATCGGCCGCTCCCGCCTGCATGGCCGATACCGCGTGGCTGATCTGGCCATAGGCTGTAATCAACAGAGTCGGAAGCCCCGGATACTGACGCTGGATCTCAGCGAGCAATTCATGGCCGGAGATGCCGGGCATATTGACGTCACTGACCACCATGTCAACCGCACCGTCGGCCAGTCGTGCCAGCGCCTGCTCACCGGACCCGGCTTCGCACACCCGGAATTTTCCGAGCTCTAGAGTGGTAACCAGCGCCTCACGCAGGTCTCGATCGTCTTCTACTATCAGTACCTGGGGCCTTGCCATTTTAACCTCCGCTTAACTTGATCTGCCGGTTTGCCTGCGGGCGAGTTGTCACCAGTGGCAGCCGTATCCGGGCAAGGGTGCCGCCCTGCTCCGGTGATTCAAACGTGAACTGTCCGTTATGAGCCTTCACCACCGCCTGAACAACGGCCAGACCCAACCCGGTCCCATGGGACTTGGTGGTGTAAAATGCCTCCAGTAATTGCCGCTTCTGAGCGACATCAAAGCCGGGACCATTGTCACGGACGGAAATATCGAGACCGCCATCAACCACGGCCACTCGGACGTCCACCTCACTGGCGCCGGCCTCAAGCCCGTTGGTGACCAGATTCAGACAGGCGCCGACCAGCGCTTCCCGGTTGCACATCAACTGGACGTCCTCATCTGGCCCGATTACCTCGATCCGTTGTTGCGGGTCCAGCGTCAGTCCGTCAACGGCTGCCGTCAGCCCGCTGACGAAGGTAGCCGATGGCAGGGCCTCGGCCAGTCGGGTTTCTCCGCGAGCAAAAATCAGCATGTCGCGGACCTGCTGCTCCAGATGGGTTAACCGGGACATCAGCTTGTGCGCGCAGCGCTGTTGCAATCCGGGGTCCAGGTCAGGCTCACAAAGATGACCGCCGTAAAGAATGGCTGCCGACAGCGGCGTGCGGATCTGGTGCGCCAGTGACGCGACCATCCGACCCATGGCTGACAATCGCTGGGCGTGGGCAAGCTGGGACTGGAGTTGACGGGTTTCGGTCAGATCCGTCAGCAGAATCAGTTGGCCCGGTTCGTTTTCCATTGAACGGATTTCAATGCTGACCCGGCGACCGTCACGCAGTGAAACTTCGTGGCCGTCATCGCTGCGCGGTGCGAAACAACGCTGAATAACGTCAAGCCAGCGCTCACCCTCCAGAGGTTCACCCAGCAGACCAACCGCTGCAGGATTACACTGACTGACCACCCCCTGACTATCCAGCACGACAACCCCGGCAGGCATAACAGACAGCAGGGTAGACAACCGGTCCGCCAGGCGCTCTTTTTCCTCCAGTTCGCTCTGGCGCTGGCGGGATTCCGCGGAGAGCTCACCGGAAAGCTGATTGACCCGGGACTCAAGCGTCCGGTAGGAATCGGTAATCTGGCGTGACATCTGATTGAACAGCTCAAGGGCGGTATCAACCGGCTCGCCAGAAGCCTGAGACAGAAACAACGAGGTGACTTTCTGATTGGCATCAGCGACCGCACTGGCGTCGCCCGACTGCCCCTCATGCTTGCGCGCTTTTTCGGCAAAAAACTGCAACTGACTCATCGGTTATCCCCTGACCCGTGGCGCGGCATAAACCTGTCGCGTCCAGATTGTTCTTCAGGGAACAAAGCCAAAGTTGTGCCAGAATTGAATTTCGCTTTTAAAACATAAGATTATTAAATCAAGGAAAGAATAAATGACGGTTTTCCGTCGTCCCGGCCCGGTTTAAAGCGCCGAGGCAGACCGGGTCGGGACCGCCGCCAGTACCGGTTATTCCGCGGTGTCGTCGTCCCGCAAACCGTACTTGCGCACTTTCTCGACCAATGTGGTCCGACGGATACGCAGTTTTTCCGCGGCACGGGCCACCACACCACCGGCTTCATCCAGGGCCTGCTGGATGAGCTGGCGCTCCAGATTGCCGAGATAATCTTTCAGATCGATGCCATTCACCGGCAGCAGGGCCGGGGCATCCATACCAATCAACCCCCCGACCGACGCCGGTATGGCATGGTCGTCCACTGGACGGTTCTCATCCAGATCATCCACATAGCGGAATTTTTTTGGCAGTTCCTGCACCCCGATAACGCCATAGGGATGCATGATCGCCAGCCGTTCAACCAGATTCGCTAACTCGCGGACATTGCCCGGCCAGTCGTGCCGGCAAAGACTCATAATGGCCGCTGAATTAAGCCGGATCGAACCCCGTTTTTCCTTCTCCATACGGGCGATCAATTCATTGATCAGCAGCGGAATATCCTCCACCCGCTCCCGAAGCGCCGGCATTTCAATGGGAAATACGTTCAGGCGATAGTAAAGATCTTCCCGGAAATCACCGGCCTCGATCATCTCTTCGAGGTTCTTGTGGGTCGCCGCAATCACCCGTACATCGGCACTCTGGGTTCGGTTGCTGCCTACTCTCTCGTAGGTTCGCTCCTGCAGTACACGTAAAATCTTAACCTGCATGTTCAGCGGCATGTCGCCGATCTCATCGAGAAACAGGGTACCGCCTTCAGCCAGCTCAAACCGTCCGACGCGGGCCGTGATAGCACCGGTAAAGGCGCCTTTTTCGTGGCCAAACAGTTCGCTTTCCAACAACTCCGCCGGAATGGCCCCGCAATTCACGGGTACAAAGGGCTTGTCTCGACGACTGGAGTGGTAGTGCAGGTTACGGGCGACCACTTCCTTGCCGGTTCCGGATTCGCCAGTAATCAGCACACTCACATCCTTGTCAGCAACCTGCTCCATCAACTGCCGGACCTGTTGCACCCGGCGACTGGTGCCGACAAGACTGCGGAACAGCTGAACTCCCCGTTGCTCACCGCGCCCGCGGGAACGGGTATATTGATCACGGAACACCTGCGCCCGGTACAGGGAATCGATGAATTTGGTGTAGTTCAAAGGCCAGTCCAGCCGGGCAATAATCCGCGCGGCGTCTTCTTCACGCAGACCTTTCAGGGCCGGATCGCCCAGCAGCAGTATGGGCAGGCCATGTTCCAGGCCGCAAACCCGGTCTACCATTGCCTGCGCATCGTCGTCCTCGCCGTTAACAATGGCAACCAGCAGCGACTCCAACACCTCGACATCAGCGCTTTCGAGAAGCCCGTGAGCATGATCACCGGCAATTACGTTCTCTTCACCAATAAATTCAAGAATGATTTCCAGGTCACGATTACGGATCGCATCCTGGCCCAGCACAAGCACATTGTTATTTTTTGGCATTCAGTAACATCTCTTTGTCTGGATAGTGCTGCCAGGCTTTACAGTGCAGGTGACTGGCCGGAGCAAGACCGTTCGGCTATGGCGATACAAGCGCTTTCAGTGCGGTATTTAAGACGCTTACGACCAAAGAGTCAATTTTATGACGCATCAACCAATCAACAGTGACCCGGACGCAGCTAAAAACAGCCCCCCGACGCCGCATGGCCTGTCACGCGCCGAAAATGTCGGCATCATGAGCGTTCGGGAATCATTTGAGATAATCCGGAGCGGACATCCAGCAGCGCATCGCAGCACCGAGGCCGACTGGCAAGACAAGACTGTGCGGATGCTCAGCCAGACTCCCGGCCCGACACATCCCGGTAGGCCCGGGCGGCGGACTGGTTGCGACTTACGTCCTTGAGTGCCCTCAACGCCTCAGCCCGCGTATGCTCCGCGCCAATCTGTGCCTGATCACAGAATTGCTGCAACTGTTCGAGGCGCTGCTGGACCAGCGACGGGGCCAAATCTCCCTGCTCCATCGCTGCCATAACCGGTTTTACCCGTGTTGGCACGGTTGCGTTGAGTTCAGCAATCGTGTCCCAATCGGCGCTGGAAAGAGCCTGCTGGAGTTGCTCAATCAGGGCATCAAGGTCGGCGATCAGGGTATTCATAAGCTCTGCTCCATCTGGGAACGTCATTGTAGAGTAGTCGAATACGCCCGTTCAGGACACCGTCAGGCGTCAGGTCCGGACTCGGTCGGTACCGCCCGGATTCCGCTGAGTGTTCGAAAGGATACATCCCGTACGGTGGCGAGAAACGCCTGCATGAAGGGCGCGGCATAATCCTCGCTGCGAACGCTCGCATAGAGATTCGACCAGACTCCTTCTGCACCCAGCGGCCTTGCGGCAAGCAATCCGGAATCGGTGTACTCCCGCACGGCCCAGGACGGCAGGGCGGCTACCCCACGCTGACTGGCCACCAACTGAACAATCATCATCGTCATATCCGCCGTCCGCACGCTCACGGGCTCAACCCCGGCAGGCCAGAGAAACTGGCGAAAAACATCGAGCCGCTCCGGTGCAACCGGGTAAGTAATCATGATCTGGTCACCGAGATCAGCGGCAGAAATTCGTCGCTGCTCTGCCAGGGAATGAGTCAGCGCGACCGCCAGCAGAATTTCAAAACGGAACAGCGGTTCGTAGACGATGCCCTCAATAGGCTGGGGATCCGCCGTCACCACCAGATCCAGCTCGCCACGGGCCAACGCCGGCAGAGCGTCCAGATGCCAGTGGCCGACAAAATCCAGCTCCACCTCGGGCCAGTTCGGACGGTAAGCATTCACCGACGGGATCAGCCATAAATAACAGCTGTGACATTCAATCGCCATGTGCAGACGACCCCGCTGGCCTTTGCCCAGTTGAAACAACGCGGACTCAGCTTCTGCTATCAGCGGCAGCACCGCCGAGGCGGTTGCCAGCAAACAGTCTCCGGCAGGCGTCAGGCGCAACGGACGACTTTTACGGACGAACAACTGTACCCCGAACCCGTCCTCAAGATCACGAATCTGATGCGAAAGTGCTGACTGTGTCACGTGCAACTGATCCGCCGCCCGGGTCAGGCTCCCACTCTCACTGAGCGCTCGCAGGGTTTTGAGATGTTTTAAATCCAACATGAATTATATTCATAGTTAAAGTGAGTTATTTGATTTTGACTCATTCACACCCCGTCGCACAATAGCCCTGATTGCCCCCCCTACCTGAAACAGGATATTGCTATGACAACGCTACATTATCTGGGCCTGCCCCGTATCGGCCCGGCCCGGGAATTGAAATGGAGCATCGAACGATACTGGCAGAACCAGGTCAGCATTGACGACCTCGAAGCCACCGCCCGCATTCTTCGTCGGGCTCAGTGGGAGCGCCAGCGAGACAGCGGTGCCGACCTGATCAGCGTCGGTGACTTCGCCTGGTACGACCACATTCTTGAACAGTCACTACTGCTTGGTGTGGTACCGTCGCGATTCCGGGACACACTGCCCACCGGGATTGCCGATCGGGCATTCACCATCGCCCGCGGCCAGGCCGATACCACCCGGGGGGATCGCGCCGCCAGCCCCATGCAAAAGTGGTTTGATACCAACTACCATTATTTGCAACCGGAATGGGACGACGACACATGCCCCCGGCTCGCCAGCGACTCCCTCGTCCACCAGATCAGGGAAGCCCGGGAAGTACAGCAGGGCGTCAAGGTTCAACTGATCGGCCCGGCAACCTATCTGTGGCTCAGCCGTTTCGATGGTATTGATGTGGACGAGGCGCTGGAACGCCTGCTGCCGGTTTACCACCAACTGCTGGGTGTCCTGTCACGTGAAGACGTGCAGTGGGTCCAGCTTGACGAGCCACTGCTTTGCCTCGACCTGCCGACGGCCTGGCGTAGCCGCATGGAGCGGGCGTACAGCGGCCTGGCGGCCAGCCCGTGCAGTAAACTGCTAACCACCTACTTCGGCGGCCTGGAGGACAATCTGTCGCTGGCCGCACAGTTGCCGGTTCAGGGACTTCATGTTGATCTGGTCAGTGCCCCGGACCAGTTAACGGGCGTGCTCGACCGGCTCGGCCCGAATAAAGTGCTGTCGGCAGGCATTATCAATGGCCGTAATATCTGGCGCGCCGATCTGGACCACTGGGCAGCGACACTTGGGCCGATCCGGCAGCAGTTGGGCGACCGGCTATGGGTTGCCACGAGCTGCTCATTGTTGCACGTGCCCTACAGCGCGGGGCAGGAATTGACCGACACACCCCTGGTGGCTGACGCGCTGGCCTTTGTGGTGGAGAAACAACAGGAGCTCAGTGCCCTCAGAGCCCGCCTGGACGGCGCCCCGGAGGCAGCCTGGAGCGGGACATTCCGCCACAACCGGTCGGCACGTCAGGCGCTGGCAGAAAGCGAGCTGCGGCAGAATCCCGAAGTTGCCCGTCGCCTGGCCGGTGTTGAGACCCGACACCGCCAGCGACCAGAACCGGTCGATGAGCGCAAAGCTGTCCAGCAAGCGGCCCTCGGGCTGCCTGCGCTACCCACCACGACCATTGGCTCGTTTCCCCAGACGACCGATATTCGCAAGGCCCGGCGCGACTTCCGACAAGGTCGGATTGAACAGGAGACCTACCACCGGATCATGGAGCAGGCAATAGCCCATGCCATTGCGCGACAGGAAGCCCTGGGCCTGGACGTTCTGGTTCATGGCGAACCGGAGCGGAACGACATGGTGGAGTACTTTGGCGAGTCCCTGGCTGGCTTTACCACCACGCGGGGGGGCTGGGTACAGAGTTATGGCACACGCTGCGTGAAACCACCATTGATATACGGCGACGTCTATCGCGAAAAGCCACTGACACTCCCGTGGGCGACCTACGCGCAGAGCCTCAGCAAACGGCCGGTAAAGGCCATGCTTACGGGCCCCACGACCATGCTGGCATGGGCATTTGTCCGTGAAGACCAACCGCAGTCAGTCATTGCGGATCAGGTTGGACTGGCCCTGCGGGACGAAATCCATGACCTGGAACAGGCGGGCCTTGCCATTATCCAGGTGGATGAACCCGCCCTGCGGGAAAAACTGCCGCTACGCCGTCAGGCACAAGCGGCCTGGCTGGATAGTGCAACCGCCGCATTTCGGCTCGCCACCAGCGCCGTCCGGCCCGAAACACAGATTCACACCCATATGTGTTATTCACATTTTCAGGACATTCTCCACGGCATCCAGGCGCTCGACGCCGATGTGATCACTATCGAGGCCGCTCGCAGCGAAATGGCCCTGGTGCGGGATCTCGCCGCAGCCGGGTACAACGGCGACATCGGGCCCGGACTCTACGACATCCACAGTCCTCTGATCCCCGAGGAAAGCCAGCTCAGAGAACGACTGACCCGCGCTTTGGCGTCTTTGCCGGCAGCGCGGCTCTGGGTAAACCCGGACTGCGGCCTGAAAACCCGTCAATGGGCCGAAGTCGAGGCCGCCCTTACCGCCATGGTGGCTGCTACAAAGGCGGTAAGGGAGCGTATCGGAGAAACCGCGGTGCGGTAAGACCGTCTCCCTTCGCTTATCAGTGCCCCTCAAACCGGGTTCGTCGCTTGTCAGAGCCCAGCAAATCGTTTCCGGCAAGGCGCGTATTGCCGGGAAGAATCATTCCCTTCCCAGGATACGCAACGCGGTCAGGGACGATTTGCAGTGCTCCCTTCGGGCACGGCTGTGCCGGTGGGGCGGTCTCATTGATAGTGTCCGCCTCACCACGCCACCGAACGCCCCTCTTGATATCCGGCCCGCCTGACCATAAATCAGCACATCGCTGCCAGCGAATCAGGCGCCGATTTCTGATACACTGGACGCCTGTTCACTGACGGGATTCGATATGACACTGGAGTGGATGACGCTGGCGTCTCAACAGCTTTTTCTCGCCCAGACCCTGTTACAGCTTCAATCGCCGGCCAGCGGCCGTATGCAAAACGAGGCCGTTCGGCAAGGGGCCACTGAGCTGGCATTGCGAGCGCGGCGCAATGTTATCAAGCAGATAGCACAGTTTTATCAGCACGAGGCAAAGCAGGTCGATTCCTTAGGCACACTGGCAACCGTCGTCGGTGCGGACGTTCCCGAACTGGAGCAACTGACTGCCCTTGCCCGCAAGGCCGACAGTTGGTGGAGCCACCTGGATCAACTGGAGTATGACCAGGCCAGCCCGCCGACGCGCAGGAAAACCATCTCGGGCGACAACATCATTACAATATCGGCCAATACCGGGCCGGACCGGTCAGTCGAGACACTGTCCGCGTCTATGAAGTCGTTGAAACAGTTTATGACCACCCTGACCGAGCGCCACGATGAGTGGTAACCAGACCACTCGGGGGAGTCAGTCATTCATAGCATGGCCCACCGGCCATGCCTGATCAAAGGTAGGCAAGATGTCAGCATCTTTTTTTGAGATTGTGCAGTTGACCGACGGGGACTATGCCCTGCGACGGATCGATGACGATAATTCCGCACCGCTGGTGCGCATTTCGTTTTCGACCGAAGCCCGGGAAATGATGGAGAACAAACATCTGTCAGTTGCCAAGGCGATGATCGCGGCCGGCATTGAGGCCGTCGGTGATATAGCCCATGACATTGACTGGGAAGAAGACGAGTCAGACCTGAACAGTCGCCACATCTCACCCACGCTGCACTGACAGCCAACCGTGATCGCCGGACGCCTTGCGCGCCGGCTCACCTACTCCTGTTCAGCGCTGACGCAGGACCACACCGTGACTGTTACCGCTGGCAGAGGCTTCCTGCAGCGTTTCGAGGGCCTTTCGGCTCAGTTTTTCGGTCCACATGACGACTGCGTGACAGGTGCCCGCGCCCAGTGCGCGCTCCGCCAACACGCGAGCCGGGTAATCTGCTGTGGATCGAAGCACCAGAATTTCACCGGCCACAATACCGTGGAGCTTCTGCCACTTGCTCACCAGATCGGCCGGCGGATCAATCCACGCGAGCCAGCGCCGTTCACGATTCAGTTGGGTCAGCATGGGTAACAGCAGCTGAAAGTTCTCAACCTGGCCTGCGGGCAGAATGATTTCCGTTACATTTCCGGCACTGGCCTTACGCTCACCCTCGTGACGAGACGAACGGTCATGACCGCCCTCGCCCCGGGTCGGATAATCCACTCGGGTATCAAACGAGACTGCACCCAGAACCCGGGCATCAGACCGTCGCCCCGACCTTTCTCGCGCCGCTGGCGCATACGATAGATTCTGATTAAAACTGAGCTGTTCCATGAACATCCTCGCTTACCGGTAAAATCATCATGAATGACCAGACTTCGGAACCGGCCACCTCAGTGCATATCGGACCGTCGGATCACGCCGACGCCCAGCCCCTCAATGACCAGTTCCTGCTCACGCAGATCCACCTCGATCGGGGCGAACTCTTCGTTCTCGGCAATCAACCAGACTCTGGGGCCGTCATGGCGGTATCGCTTCACCGTCACCTCTTCACCCAGGCGGGCCACTACGATCTGGCCATTTCGGACTTCCTGAGTCCGATGGACCGCCAGCAGGTCACCGTCGAGAATCCCGACGTCTTTCATACTCATCCCCCGCACCCGCAACAGATAGTCAGCGGATGGTGAGAAAAATTCCGGCTGCAGTGTGCAGTGATCTTCAATATGTTCCTGCGCCAGAATCGGGCTGCCTGCCGCTACCTGACCAATAATGGGTAATCCCGGATCGACCTCAGCTTCTGGCAACCGGATGCCGCGACTTGCGCCCGGCACCATTTCAATAGCGCCCTTGCGCGCCAGTGCCCGCAGGTGCTCCTCGGCAGCGTTCGCCGACTTGAATCCGAGTTCCGACGCGATTTCGGCCCGGGTAGGCGGATAGCCGGTTTCCTCGAGATGACGCCGAATAATCTCCAGCACCTGTGTCTGCCTTGCCGTAAGCTTCATTATCGGATCCTGTTTTTTTATACAGTAGAGTAAATATATACAGTGTTTTATGCTGTGTAAAGACACATCGTCAAATCCGTTTTTTTGATATCGTGAAACCTCTCTGGCAACAGGTTCTCCACCCGACACGCCGACTGGCCCGGCCGCCCGGACCGGTTTCAACCATCGCTATGCAGGATCGTTCATGAAATCACTGGTTATCATCAAGACCGGACAGACCTATCCGGAGATCAAGGCTGACCACGGGGACTTTGAGCACTGGTTCCTGACGGGGCTTGAGCACCCCGGTCTGACCCTGTCGGTGCATAATCCGGCGGCGGGTGAGACCCTGCCGTCAACGCCAGACGGCGTCGTTATCACCGGGTCGCCGGCCATGGTCAGCGACCGGGAACCCTGGAGTGAGCTGACCGCCCTGTGGCTGCGGACGATGATGGACCAGGGCGTCCCGCTGCTGGGCGTCTGCTATGGCCATCAACTGCTTGCCCATGCCTGTGGCGGCCTGGTTGGCTACCGGCCTATGGGACGGGAGATGGGCACCCTGGCGGTGCAGCTTGAAGATGCGGCCAGAGACGATGCACTGTTTGCGGGACTGGAGGACGGATTTCCGGCGCACCTGACCCACCGGCAATCGGTGTTGAGCCTGCCGCCGAACGCCATCCGGCTTGCCCGCTCTGAACAGGAACCCAATCAGGCGTTCCGTATCGGCCGCAACGCCTGGGGCGTGCAGTTTCACCCCGAGTTTTCGGCAGCCATCATGCAGGCCTACATAGCCCGTCTGAAACCGGATCTCCAGCGGGAGGGCATCGATCCGCAGGTGCTGTCCGGTTCCATCACCGATACCCCCCGGGCAAGCGCACTGCTGGCGCGTTTCGCGCGGCTGGTGGCTCAGGGGTGACCAGGTACGCACCGCGTGTGTTACGGTAAACTCCCGACAGCCTGACCCCGGAATCAGGGTGGCTCCTGAGCGGAGAAAACAATGACGAAACCCAGCATGTGCAAGCTGCCCGATATTCAACGAACACGCGACGGCAAACCGAGACGCGTGGGCATTGAAATCGAAATCTCGGGCCTGGGCTATCAGGCGCTGGTTGATCTGTGCGCCAGCATCCTCAACGGCAAGGCCCATGAGCGTTCACGTTATGTATCCGTCATTGATTCTCCCCAGGGTGAGTACCTCATTGAACTGGACTCGGATCCGATCAAGCAACTGGACCTTCAGGACCACCGGTTGCCAGAATCGGTGCGCGAACTGGGTGGCCATGCCATGGATGTCATTGACGCAGCCGCTGAAAGAATCGTACCGCTGGAAATCATCAGCCCGCCCCTGCCCCTCTGCGAACTGGACACCATAGAGGAGCTCTGCAACTGCCTGCGGGACGCGGGGGCACTGGGCAGCCGCGAGTCGATCCATTACGCGTTCGGCCTGCAACTGAACCCGGAACTGCCCGATCTGAAACCCGCCACCCTGATCAACTATTTCCGTGCATTTGCGGCACTGTACCACTGGCTGAAAGCCCGCCACCAACTGGATATCAGTCGCAAGTTCACCCATTACATCGAGCCCTGGGACAGCCGTTATATTGACCGGCTGCTGGAGCCGGATTACTCACCGGACGAGCCGACGCTGATAGCGGACTATCTTGCAGATAACCCGACGCGCAATCGCGCCCTTGACCTGTTGCCGCTGTTTTCATTCATGAACGACGAACTGCTTCGTCAGCATGTTCAGGATCCTCGTATCAAAGCTCGACCGACGCTGCACTACCGGTTGCCGGACTGCGATATTGATAACCCGGACTGGCATTTCTCCACCGTCTGGAATGACTGGATCATCGTCGAGCAGATCGCCAACCACCCTGGAGAACTGCAGGCACTGACGGAACTGTTCCGTGACAGCCGGATTCTGAGCTTCAGCAATCTGACCACCAGTTGGCGCGAACGATGTCACAAATGGCTGGAAAACCGGGGCTATGTCTGAGCGATCAATAACCCGGCAACCCGGCCCGTTAATCGGCATCAGTGGGCCGCGCCGCCAGCGCCTGGTTCACCGCCTGATTCGCCTGGGACTCCGTTTACAGGGAGCGCAGACTCGCTACCTGCGCCCCGGTGCCAACATCGATATCACGGATCTGGACGGCCTGGTGCTGTCCGGTGGAACCCATATAGAACCGGCCCGCTTCGGCCAGCAACCCGAAGTCGCCGCCGGCTACGACCGGGCACGGGACGACACCGACTGGGCCCTGCTGGAAGCGGCTAAAAAGCGAAACCTGCCCGTGCTGGGCATTTGTCGCGGCGCCCAACTGATTAACGTCTACCTTGGTGGTTCTCTGTGCCAGAATGTCACGCCGCTGAGGATCCATACCCGTCATCGTCCCCTCCTGCTTCCGTTGCAGACCGTACAGGTCGTGCAGCAGACTCGACTCTGGCACATGATGCGGCGCCCGCGCATTGGCGCGAACCGTATTCACAGCCAGGCCATCAAACGTCTGGGGCAGGGATTGCGTGTCGTTGCGATCGATGATGACCGCTTTGTACAGGCTATCGAGAGCATCGACAACCAATGGCTGATGGGCGTGCAGTGGCATCCGGAGTACCTGTTGTATCACCCCCTGCATCGTCGTCTGTTTGCCGCGCTCGTGGATGTCTCCCGCGAACGGCAGATGGCCCGGCGCTGCCTGGAATCCGTTCCCGACCATGAGGAGGGCGGCACTCAGATCACGCAAGACTCCGGTCATTAATCGCCGACACTGCCCTGATGCGCCGGGTTTGGGAACCTCTGGTCACGTCTATTGGGCAATTCTGCAGAATCGTCAACAGACCTGATCGGAGGTTCCCTAGATCGGCAGGTGGCGGCGCAGTACCGCTTTGAGTTGACGGGTATGGTCGCTGTCACCCGGTCCACTGTTCAGGTAGCGTTCAACCCAGGCTTTGAGTTCCTCGCGGGTTGTCACATAGCAGGGATCAGACCCTGTCAATTGCAGTAACACCGCTCGTTCCCGGGCGGTCAGTCGTATTTGTTGCTTGTGCAATAACATGGAGATTCAAACATGTCCCGATTTCTGATTCGCCCGATTCCGATGTTGCTCAGCGTTGCTGTCCTGTTGG
Organism: Marinobacter sp.; assembly: GCA_030149475.1. Taxonomy (GTDB): domain Bacteria; phylum Pseudomonadota; class Gammaproteobacteria; order Pseudomonadales; family Oleiphilaceae; genus Marinobacter. The sequence continues at coordinate 9,640 of JASBRL010000097.1, read as the reverse complement.
CCACCCCGTTAAGCTTGCGGGCCGGTGAGGTGAGCCTGACGGGAGAGGGCTCCGTGCAGTATACGCCAGACAGTGCCCGCCTGCAGTTTACCGCCACCGCCGAGGCGGTGGACGCTGACCTTGCCTCGAAGCAGGTGGATGCCCGGATTGCAAAGTGGGAACAGGCCATTGCACCGATTCGAAAACAACTGAATGACTACAGCGATGCCGCGCTGAGCCTGTACACGCGCACCCTGTCCGCCAGCGATCGCGACGCTGAACCGGGCCAGACCGTTGTCGCGACCCAGTCCGTCAGTCTGACCATAGACGACCTGAGCCTGCTGAATCCGCTGATCAGAGCAGCCCGCGACGCCGGCCTCGAGTTCCGCCTGGGCAGCCGGCAATTTTACCACTCGGCAGAGGACGCCCTCCAGCAACAGGCCCTGGCTCAGGCCATTGCCGATGCCAGGCGTCAGTGCCGGTTCGTGGCAAAACAGCTGGATGTGACCTGTGGGGCGGTCAAGTCCATCAACATTAACGGTGGCCGTCGCCCGTCGCCGATGATGATGGCGGAAGCCCGAAGCCCGAAGGGGCCGGTGTCCGACGTAGGGCCGCAGGAAATCAAGGCCAGCGTCAGCGCGACGTTCGAGCTGAATTGACCCACCGGAGTCTGTGAAGGCGACTGCCGATGGTGACAGGAAGTCGAAAAACCGGGTTTGCCGCGCAAGCCGATCAGCAGGTACTAGAAGTCCCGGGTATAGAACACATCAAGCGAGGCGGCCAGACTGCTCGCGGCCTCGAGATAAAAGTACTTGCCCAGGTCATAGCGCAACGCAACCGTGGTGATGGGCTCGAACACGCCGACACCATAGCGCACACTCAGGTCATCCGTTACGTACCCGCTGGCGACCACTGAGGCGCTCTTGCCGGAGCCTGCTGCTTCAAGCGTCAGGTCGCGGATGCCCAGTTCCTTGCCAATACCCCGCGTCAAACCCCCGGTCTGTGCGAGCCCAAGTGACAGAGCCGCCTGGCCGAGCTGATTCTGATCGCCACTGCTACGCAGGGGGCGTCCCAGAATTACATAGGACAGCGCCTCACTCTGCTGCATCGGTGGCTCCGAGAAGACCTCGGTTTCCGGCTCTGACACGGGACCGGTCAAACGAATTCCGGCAGTGACTGAATTCACTTTCCGAATGGCTTCAATATCCAGATACGGTTGCGATATCGGGCCCACGAATACCACCCGGGCGCGGCGCAGGGTCAGGTCCTGGCCATAGGCGGAATAACTGCCGTCTTTCAGTTCCAGCGCCCCGCGGGTGTCCATGTTGTTGCCGATACGAAGAGACCCGTCCAGGTTACCGGTCACGCCAAATCCCTTGAACGTCACCTGATCTTTACCCACATTGACAGTGACATCCATGGTGAGGGATGTCAGCCCGGGCTGCTCCTTTTTCTTGCCAACAATGACTTCGTCGTCGGAGACCGAAACCGCCTGTTTGGGCAACTCGCGAACCACAACGCTGCCACGAGGCACGTCCACCTTGCCGTTCACCGCCAGCTTACCGTCGGCGAATACCAGGGTGATATCCGGGTTCAACTCCACATGAGCATACGGCTCGTAGCTGAGCGGCAGTTTATCGCCCGTCACCTGAATCTTCAGCGACGGGGAGTTCTCCCAGCCGATCCGGCCTGTAATTTTGCCAGAGCCTTGTTTACCGCTCTTCCAGCGGCCTTTCAACTCGGCCTGGTGCCCCTGGAACACCAGATTGAGAGAAACATCCTCAAACGGCAGTGGCAGTGACGGATCCATTACGCGCCCCTGATCGAGCTTCAGCTCTCCCTCGACCCGAGGATCAAGAAGCGGCCCCGAAAAGGTGCCCTCACCACCAAGATCGCCGGCAATTTCCTTCAACGCAATAAACTTCCCCGCCAGAGCTACATCCAGGTGGCTAAGCTGATAGCGGCCATCCACCCGGTATGCGTCTGACCGCGGATCCACCTTCATCGCTACTGACAGGTTGCCCAGGCCCTGGCCCGCCAGGGTCAGCTTCAGGTCCGCACGATCCGGTTTAAGCGTCACATCGGTCTGCAGGGTGCTGTAGCTAAGAGTCTGCCAGTTATCTCCGCTCTTGAGCCTGACTTCACCCGGCGCGGCACTGAGGCTGATATGGCCACTCGGTCCCTGGTCCTGAAGCGTGAGCGCCAACTCGCCATTAATCTCGGTCTGCCATCGGACGGATTCGGGCAACAGCGGCGCCAAAGCGGAGGCAGGCAATGCCTTGATCCGGTAGTTCAGAGCCAGACGAGGCATCAGGCTCTGATCCCCGGCGCATAGGGAGCTACCGCGCCAGCGCCAACAGTGCTTTTTGAACGTTAGCTCACCGGTGGGCTGATAGCTGATCCGGGCCGGCTCAGCCAGTTTCCACGCCTGTTTTTGTTCCGGCAAGTCGATTTCGCCGGTTGTCAATGTGCCTTGCCAACCCTGTTGCCAGCCACCGTCGAACTGTAATTCAGCCGTTACCTGCGGGTTGCTGGCCTTCAGTTCCAGGCGATGGTCGGCCGGGGTTCCCCGCAAGGCGATGCTGGCGCTTTCAAAGCTCTGGCCACCCGCGGAAATCCCGCTCGCGCGCAGCCGCGCCTTCAGTTTCAGAACGTCTGCCAGAGAAGCGTCCAGCGTCAGCGAGTCGACCGCGGCAGTGTCCTTCCACCGGACACCGGCACCGGTCAGGTGCACCTGTCCAGTCGGATTATCCAGCGTGCCACCGGCTTTGGCATCACCGCTGATCTTGCCGGAGAGCCCGGGCAGCACCTGACTCAGATCCATCAATGCCACGTGCATTGAGGCGGCCAGACTCTGTCCCAGCTCCGCGGACCCCTGAATCTGATTGTCGCCGACGTTGACGCTCAGTTTGCTCACTGACCACTGCCCATTCCGGCCCGCCAATTGACCCTGGATGCTGGTGTCCTGCTTACGCCACTGGCCTGTCAGGTCCCAGTATGCTTTCAGATCTGGCTGCCCCTGGGCATTCAGCCGACCGGTTGAACTGACATCCCCGTCAAGGCTCGCTTCCAGCCGGGGCACCCAGAACCCGGGATTGAAATCATTCAGGGTCAGGCTGGCATCCCAGCTCACCTGATCCTTAAACGCCGCATTGGCTTTGCCGGTCAGTTTTCCAGCGCCAGTGGTCACCAACAGATCAGTGATCGAAACCCGGGACAGATCACCATCAACCCTGGTTGTCACCCCGATGTCACCAGCCGGACTATCCGCACTGGCTGACAGTTCAGCCTGATAGCGACCGTCGGTATATTGCCCCTTGACGTCGAGCGATGCGAGCGTCACCGGGGGCGGAGTCAGCCCCGGTAGCAGGTCATACCAGGGAAACTTCTCCATCTGTAGTTCCGTATCGGCGGTCAGCGCATCGCGCCAGTCAATGCTGCCGGTCATCTTTGCGTGACCAGCCTCGCCTGCAGCGCTGTATGGGGCCTTCAACTCAACCGACACATCACGGGCGTCACTGGCGCTCACCAGCGCGTTGACGGACAGTTTCATTCGCCCGCTGCGTGCAGGCAGCTCCGCCTGGCTGTCGATGCGAAATCCTGACGTCAGGTTACCATCGGCTTTGAGCAACCAGTTCTTCAGAGTCACGGTGTCCGGAACCGCATTAATCACTTTGAACTGGTCGGCGGTCAGGGAAAGCCGTGCCGGAAGGTCTGGATCCAGAGGCTCCAGATGCCCCTCAAGCCCGGCGTCCAGGTAACCCGCACTGCGGCCTTGCAGGTTCAGATCCCTGACCGAGCCGGTCAGCGCAAGATCCAGGGTCCAGCGATCACCCTCCGGTGGCGGTAATTGAGCGGTCACCTCAAGACTCAGCGGCCAGTCGCGACGGGTTTCCAGATGGCCGGACGCTGTTACAGTAATGGTATCGCGGTTAACGTAGAGCTTCTTCAGCTCGACCGACGTTCCGTAACCGCCGGCGGAGAGATTGAAGGTATTCCATACCAAAGTATCATTATACCGTAGCTCACCGAGTTCGACGTTACCCAGCTCCAGGTTGACTGGCAGATCCAGAGCCGGCAGGGACGGCGCCGTGCTGGCCTCGGCGCTGGCATCACCGGGCAGAATCCTCAAATCAATATCCGCGGCCAGCAGATGCTCAATACAGACCGATCTGCGCAACAGGCAACCCGGTGACCAGTCCAGATACGGTGATTGCACGGTAAGTTCTACACCAAACCCCTGCCAGCGAAGGCGTTTGGCCTGCCACACGCCCATCAGTGACCCCGCGCCCTGCTCGACAGTCAGGCCCTCAACCTGATCAATCACCCAGGCGGTGCCTGAGTCGGACCGCAAGACCAGAACAAGTGCTGTCACCAGAACCACTGGCACCAATAACAGCACGCCCAGGACAATCAGCAACGCCCGCCTGAACCGGTGTGTCCGGATCATAGTTCCGGTCCCATCGAGAAGTGCAACCGCCAACCGCCGCCCAGGTTATCATTGAGTCCCCTGGCAATATCAAAACGCAGGGGTCCGACCGGGGTTATCCAGCGAAAGCCGACCCCCACACCGGTTGCCAGCGGGTCTGTCAGTGCGTCGATGGCATTGCCTTTATCTACAAACGTAGCCAGTCTCCATTTCTGGCTGAGCGGAAACTGATATTCAACACTCCCAACCACCAGATAACGACCGCCAATGGAGACACCATTGCTGTCTTGCGGTGACAAAGCCTGGTAGCCATAACCCCGCACGCTCTGGTCACCACCGGTGAAAAATCGCAGCGACGGCGGTACACTGGAAAACTGGTTGGTGGCAATGGCACCGACCTGGACACGGCCCAGCAACCGGTGCCCGTTACCAACGGTGATCAGGCCACGGGCCAGTGCTTTGATCTGCAGAACATCAACATCTGACAGCAGTTGACGATGAGCGCCGGTCACATCGAATTGCAAGCGAAAGCCCCGTGAAGGATCCAGCGGCGAGTCAGCCTCCAGTTTGGAGTAACCCACGCCTGGCAACAGCAGGCGGCTACTGTCGCTGCTCCTGCCACCCAGCTGGTAGCGCTCCTGCTCCAGGCGCAGCGACAGGATCCGTTTCCAGCCGGTGTCCAGCCCATGTTGCCATTGCTCCCCTACAGTCAGCCGATCGGACTTCACGTCCCGGATGTTTTCGCGCTGATAACCGGCGGTCATCCGGATGGAGTCCGTCATCGGAGGGTCGAGGGGAATCTCATACCAGCCGCTGACGCTTTGACGTGGCACAGCCAGATCGGTTTCCGCGCCCCGGCGATGCCCCATGGGATTGATCCAGTGCTCGGTCCAGGTACCTCGCAGGCGCGGCCCGACGTCGGTGGAAAAACCGATACCGGCCGCCACCGAACGGGGGTCACGACGGGTCAGCCGCACATGCACCGGGATTACCCTGCCCTGGGCATCCGAGGGCGACGCGTCCACCAGTACCCGGGAAAAATAACCACTGTTGGAGAGGTCGCTGTTGAGTGTAGCCAGCTTGTCAGCGTTGTACTCAGACCCTTCCTGAAAGGTCACGAACCGCCGCAATAACTGTTCTTCAAAGCCGGAATCCTTATCAAACGTGACCTCACCAAGCCGATAACGCTCGCCACTCTCATACACCAACTCGATATCCGCCGCATGGGCATCGGGGTCCACCGCCAGCCGGTGTTTCTTGAAATGGCCGTCAAAATACCCCAGGCGGGCTGCCCGGTTTTCGATGATTTTGCGGACGGTCTCATAGTGAGCATGATTGAGAACGGCGCCCACGGCCAGGTTGTCCGTGTTTACCGGCAGAAAATCCGGATCGCGGGCCGCCGGGCCCTGGATATCAATGCGGCGGGAACGAATGATGACCGGCTGCCCGGGGTCAACCGTCAACAGCAGATGCGGCTTGCCCTGATCAGTAACGCTATCCTTGATCACCGGGTTGTAATAGCCCAACGCCCTTAACGCCTTCTGGACCTGCTCGCGGGCGTGAGGAACGTAACGCCGCAGATCATCAACATTGCGATCCTCAACCTTGCCAATATAGGCCTCGGCATTCTGTTGCAGCCGGGAATGATCCCCTTTTACCCTGACCTCGACCTGCTGACTCCAGGCCACCACCGACAACAGCAAGCCACTGCAGCAGAGCGCAAGCCGAAGCCATGGGCGCAGGCAATCCATTAAATCAACCGGCCATCGAGGACCCCGGAACAGCCCAATGGATGCTTCAACACACTCATTCTCCGTTATTGTTCGCAGCGCATAAGCGTCAGCCTCTGAGTTTAAAGGCTCGGGGTCAAGTTAAGGAAGCGTCTATCATCGCCCGCGGGTTGCCGGGGAAGTCGTCCATTGGACCGAAATAGGCTACCCTGACCAGTCGTCAAACCGACACAGGACTGAATGCACCGGATGTTCACAATCAATCGGGAAAATCTGCGTAAAAGCCATCAGTTGATCTGGTTTACCATCGACTTTGTTATGCTGGGACTGCTGATTCTCAATCTGGCCCTGATTATTTTCGATGCACTCTACAGCGTCGATGTGGTCAATGAACTGATCGCCACGTACGCCTCACCGATTGCAGACTTCTACCGCCCTATTCACCGTAATTTCATCTTCTACGACCTGGTGTTTGTCAGCCTGTTCCTGGGCGAGTTTGTCCTGCGCTGGGGCTATGCAATCAAAGCCCGTGTTTATGCCCGCTGGTATTTTTACCCGTTTATCCACTGGTATGATCTCGTTGGCTGCATTCCGGTCGGGAGTTTCCGGGTGTTGCGGGTGCTACGGGTCATCTCGATCGTGTACCGGCTACACCAGTACAGAATCATCGACGTGACCCAGACACGGCTGTTCCAGTTTCTGAACTTCTACTACGAAGCTTTCATGGAGGAACTGTCCGACCGGATTGTGATCAAGGTGCTGTCCGGCGCTCAGGGAGAAATATCGCAAGGCTCGCCCCTGTTCGACCGGATCCAGCATGACATCCTCTACCCGCGCAGGGCGATGATCTATGACTGGCTGTCGAACCGCGTCGCACAGGTCGCCCGGGTAAGTTATGTCCCCAATCGCGGAGCGCTACGCCAGTATCTTGAAGCACGGGTCGATACGGCGCTACAGCAGAACGTGGAACTGTCACGCCTGCGCTTTCTACCTGTGGTCGGCCCCACTATCCAGGAAACGCTTGAAGATGCAGTCGGGGATATTGTCGCCCACGTCATCCATCAGATACTCGATGACCTGGCCGCCGGGCGGAACCATGCGTTTATCGAGGACATTATCAACGTGTTTCTGCCCGAGCCTGATGACTCAGAGTCCGGCGATGCCACCAATGAAGAGCTGAAGGCATTGATCAACGAAATCCTTGAAGCGATCAAGGCACAGGTTGAGGTCAAACACTGGCGAGAGCAACTGTGAGCCGGGCTGCCCGACCCGTTGGGGTCTAGAGTGGCTTACTGGTGACCGGGAAACCAGTTAAAGCAGGTGTTTTACTTTCAGAAAGGATTTCGCTTTAATGCCAGAGGGCGCACCCCTCAAACGCTGTTTAAAAAGAGAACCCGGGAAGGAACCTGATGCCAACACAGAACAGAATACCGAAAGAACGCCACCGCCCGCACTGCGGGTAGACGGACTTCCGGGGGCCCACACAGCACCGGCGCTTCAGCAGACTCTTTTCCAGGAACTCTCAAGAGGAAACCCATGAACCCCTTACACTATCGGCCCGCCCACGAGCTCATTGATGAGCTCCGCGCAGGCACCCTCAGCAGTGTTGAGCTGACCCAGGCATTTCTCGACCGGATTAAAACCCATAATCCGGACATTAATGCAGTAGTGGCACTGGACGCCGACAGCGCGCTCGCCCAGGCTCGGGCTGCGGACGCCAGACTGCTGGACGGTACCGAACCCGGGCCGCTGCACGGCCTGCCACTTACCATCAAAGACACCTGGGAAGTCGCTGGCCTTGGCTGCACCGCCGGTGCGCCGCCGTTGCGCGATTATCGGCCCGCAACCCATGCCGATGTAATCCAGCGACTGGCTGATGCCGGCGCCATTATCATCGGCAAAACCAATGTACCCATCTACGCTACAGACCTGCAAAGTTACAACAAACTGTTTGGCACAACCCTGAATCCCTACAACCGCGCCCACACACCCGGCGGTTCGTCCGGAGGTGCCGCCGCCGCATTGGCCTCGGGCATGACACCCCTGGAAGTCGGCAGCGACCTGGCCGGCTCCATCCGCACACCGGCGCACTTCTGCGGAGTTTATGGCCACAAGCCCAGTCGCTCTCTGGTCTCCTTCCGGGGCCACATTCCGGGTCCGCCGGGCACACTTTCCCGGCCGGACCTGGCTGAAGGTGGTCCGCTGGCGCGCAACGCCCGGGATCTGGAAGCCCTGTTCCGGGTTATCGCCGGCCCTCGCCCCATCGACCGCCGTAACTGGTCACTCGAACTGGCCCCGTCAGACATCAACGATCTGTCACAGGCCCGCGTCGGACTCTGGCTGAGTGATCCCCTGTGCCCGGTGGACAAAACCTTGCACGATGGCTATCAGGATCTGGCGAGGAAGCTGGACCAGACCTGCGCACTGGTGAGCCAGGCACGTCACGAACTGCTCAGCCTCGCTCATATCCTGCCGCCCTACTTCAATCTGCTGGGCAGCCTGCTGAGTACGTCCATGACACCGGCCCAGCGCCGACAAATGAAATGGGTCGCTCGCCTGGAAAAACTGATTCGGCTGTTCGGTCCGATGACGGCCGGCATAGGCAGTTACGGGCGCGGTGTGAACCAGCACATCTACGATTGGGCCTACATCAACGAAACCCGCGAGAAAATGCGGGCCCAGGCAGAACAACTGTTCGGCGAGTTCGACGTGCTGCTGACACCGATTACCCCGACCGCCGCCATACGCCACGATCACTCCGACCCGGTATTCAAACGCCGCATTGAGGTCAATGGCCAACAGCGCGCCTACATGGACCAGTTCTGCTGGATTGCCTTTGCCACCCTGCTCGGCCTGCCTGCGACCTCAATCCCGGTCGGACGGACTCCCGCCGGTCTGCCTTTCAACATCCAGGTGATTGGGGCGCCCGGCAAAGACCTGACGACCATCCGATTTGCCCAGCTGCTGGAAGAACAGGGCCTGTCCCGATTCGAGATTCCGCAGGGGTTCTAGTGCCCCGTCTGGTTAATTCGTTGATCTACTGCGTGTCGCTGAAGGTTCTGGCCAAGGCGGCGGTCCGCAGGCAGGGTGGTTACCGGTCAAGGACAGGCAACGCAGGTCCAGAGCCTTCAGCGACGCGCCCTTCGGGAGCCACTGAGACACCGGATAGCCGCGTTGCGCCGACTCGATTTGGAGCCACCAAACCTTCGCCGCCCCGCCTTGCTCTCCAGTGCCTCAGGGGCTCAGTAGGTCAACGAATTAACCAGACGGGACACTAGCCGGCGCCTCTTGAACTGTAATACAGGAGACCGTCGACAGAAGGGGGTCTGCCCCGTTACCACGGACGGTTTTGAAACAGCTGTAGCGTCGACCTCAAATATATGTCTATAATATTGGACATATGGACACGTACAACGCTATCACTGTATTTTCTGCACTGGCCCAGAGCACCCGCCAGGAGGCCTTCCGTTTGCTCGTGGCGCACGAGCCGGACGGCCTGCCT
>JASBRL010000083.1 GCA_030149475.1 Marinobacter sp. | reverse complement strand
CCCCCTCTCCCCAACCCTCTCCCGCGGAGGGGAGAGGGGGTTTGATCTGGGAGTTGGGGGTTGATCTGGGAGTTGAGGTTTGATCTGGGAGTTGGGGTTTGACCTGGGAGTTGGGGTTTGGCTTGGTAGTTTGGTAGTTGGGCCTGCCAGCTGGTCCGGGTTGGGCGTTTGGTCTATTACTCCTGGTCAGCGGGCTCAAGCTCCCCTCGCCCCTGGCGGGAGAGGGGCCGGGGGAGAGGGGGGAGCCGGCAACTCCGGATCTCATTCGGGCGCCGTTGGCGCCTCCCCCTCTCCCCAACCCTCTCCCGCGGAGGAGAGAGGGGGTTTGACCTGGGAGTTGGGGTTTGGCTTGGTAGTTGGGCCTGCCAGCTGGTCCGGGTTCGGAGTTTTGTCTATGTTGCCGGTTTGTAAAGATTTTGTCCCGCAGGCTATTTCGTGAGTTGGCGCATGGCCGATTCCAGGCCTTCGATGGTCAGCGGGTACATGTTGTCGTTGACCAGTTGGCGGGTCATGCCAAGCGAACCACCCCGGCCCCAGTAGCTTTCCGGCAACGGATTGATCCAGACCACCTTGCGGAAATGGTCTGTCAGGCGCTGGAACCAGACCGCACCGGCCTCCTCGTTCCAGTGTTCGATCGACCCGCCTGGCTGGGCAATTTCATAGGGGGCCATGGTGGCATCACCCACGAACAGCACTTTATAGTCCGGCGTATACTTGTGAATAATGTCCCAGGTACTTGTAGTTTCGTGCAAACGCCGGACATTCCGGGTCCAGACGCTTTCGTAGATGAAGTTATGAAAGTAGAAATACTCCATGTGCTTGAATTCGGCACGGGCCGCCGAGAACAGCTCCTCACACACCTTGACGTGCGGGTCCATGGAGCCACCCACATCGAAAAAGATCAGCACCTTCACGGCATTGTGCCGTTCGGGAACCATTTTCAGATCAAGATAGCCGGCGTTGCGGGCAGTCGACCGGATGGTGTCGTCCATATCCAGTTGATCGGCGGCGCCCTGTCGGGCAAATTTACGCAGTCTGCGCATTGCCACCTTGATGTTGCGGATACCCAGCGTGATGCTGTCGTCCAGATCGCGGAAGTTGCGCTTTTCCCAGACTTTAACGGCGCGGCCGTGACGGCCATTCTTCTGGCCAATGCGGAAACCTTCGGGGTTGTAACCATTGGCCCCGAACGGCGAGGTACCCCCCGTGCCAACCCACTTATTGCCACCCTCATGGCGCTCTTTCTGCTCTTCCATACGTTTTTTGAACGCCTCGATCAGCTCTTCAAGGCCGCCCAGGGATTCTATCTTCGCCTTCTCTTCCTCGCTGAGCTGTTTTTCAAATTCGGCCCGGAGCCAGTCTTCGGGAATCAGCGCCCGCATCAGATCATCGAGGTTTTCGATGCCCTTGAAGTAGGCCTCAAACGCCCGGTCAAACTTGTCGTAGTGGCGCTCGTCCTTGACCAGGCACAGTCGTGCCAGGTAATAGAACTCTTCCATATTGGCGAACGCCAGACGGTTCTGGATCGCCTCCAGCAAATCCAGCAGCTCCCGGAGGCTTGCCGGGACCCGCGCCCGGCGCACTTCCATAAAAAAATCAATCAACATAGGCTGCCCTCTGCCCTCGGAACATTTCCGGATGTCACCTGATCAGTCACGGACTCAGCTGCGACGACGCGCCATGAAGGCCAGCTTCTGCAGCAGATGTACGTCCTGTTCGTTCTTGACCAGGGCCCCGTACAACGGTGGCAACGCGGAGCTGGAATCCTTTTCCTGCAACATCTTTGCCGACAGCTCATCCGCCATCAGCAGCTTGAGCCAGTCGATCAGTTCCGACGTGGACGGTTTTTTCTTCAGCCCCGGCACCTTGCGCACGTCGAAAAAGACCTCCAGTGCGTCCTTGACCACCTCTTTCTGAAGATTCGGGAAGTGCACATCAACGATCTGCTGCATGGTTTCCCGTTCCGGGAAGCTGATGTAGTGGAAGAAGCAGCGGCGCAGGAATGCGTCGGGCAACTCTTTCTCATTGTTGCTGGTGATCACAATGACCGGACGGTGTTTGGCGCGAACCTGCTGACGGGTCTCGTAAACAAAGAACTCCATGCGATCCAGCTCCAGTAGCAGATCGTTGGGAAATTCAATGTCCGCCTTGTCAATTTCATCAATTAACAGCACGACCTGCTCGTCCGACTCAAACGCTTCCCAGAGCTTGCCTTTGAGAATGTAATTGCTGATGTCCTTGACCTTCTCTTCGCCCAGCTGGGAATCCCGCAGGCGCGACACCGCATCGTATTCGTACAGCCCCTGCTGGGCCTTGGTGGTGGACTTGATGTGCCAGGGAATCAGACGCATGCCCAGCGCAGACGCCATTTCCTCAGCAAGCAGCGTTTTACCGGTTCCCGGCTCGCCCTTGATAAGCAGTGGCCGCTGAAGCGAAATAGCCGCATTCACCGCCATTTGCAGGTCGTCCGTGGCAACGTAATTCTCGGTACCGGTAAACTTCATATCAGTTAATCCTGTTCTGTGTGTTATACATTGAATTCTTGATGGATAGCTCGACGAGATTATAAAGGCTCTCGCAAAGGCGCAAAAAACACTCGCCCGACAGCCCGGGCCTCAGGTCTTTTTGCGGTTACGATTGTCTGACTCCTCCAGGTCCGGCAGATCGTCAATGTCCGACAGGTCAAAATCCTCCATATCAAAGATATCCTGGTCGTCGGTTTTGGCCTCGTCTTCAGTCTCTGTTTCCCCCGGCATCGCTTCGTCGGTTGCCAGCGGAATATCACCCTCGTCGATGTCCCGCGTCTGATCGACTTCCTCGGCTTGCCGGATAATCTGCTCAATATCTTCTTCCGCCAGTTCATCGAGCCGGGGAATCTCTTCCTCTTCGCCGGGTTCCGGCTCCGGTTCGAGTTGGGGGATCTCGGCGTCGGGCTCTGGTTCGGGTTCGTCGCCAGAGTCAGACGATTCGCCATCCGCCTCCGGATCCAGGGTCGGCAATTCATCCTCGTCTGCCTGCGCGTCGGTTGCCGGAGGCTCAGCGCCCACCGTACGTGACTGACGGCGACGCCACCAGAACAGACTGCCTGACACCGCCAGCAGTAACGCAATACCGCCACCGGCAATCAACATTGTCCGTCCGGAAATGACCGACCGGTCAGACCCGGGCCGGGATTGAGGTTCAGCAACCCCCTCCGGCTCCGGACTGCCCGAAGGTCCTGTATGCTCAGGCTCAGCCTTGATAGCGGTGGGCTGCGCCGGGTTGTCGTCGGGCGCCGGAGCGGACGCGGTTGCTTCCACTGATTGCCCGGTGTCCACCGGTTGTCCGGTCGGCATTGCCTCAGCCGGCTTCAGCATCTGCGCTTTTGGCGCTTCCGGAACCGGAGTGACAGCCGGTGACGGAGCCAGTGGAATTCGGACATTCTGCTCGGACGGCTGCCGGGGGAAATGGGCGGTGAACGCCTCCGGCGAATAGGCCACCCTCTCACCTCGATCTGTCTTGTCACCTCGATCTGTCTTGTCACCACGATCTGTCCTGCCGTTAAACCGGAGACTGATCTGGTAATCCCCGGGCCCGGCCATGTCTTCAACCACTCCGGTCCACGCGTTTTCAGCGGCGGAGAAAGGCAGGTCTGCCTGCCGGGTCTGTCCCCCGCCCTCGATGGTCATGGTGACGCCGGAGGCGTCGAGATTCAGCCCTGGCTGCTGCGGTTTTACCGTCACCTGATAGGCAGACTGGTCAGCCGCGCCGGTTGCCTGGATCACCACCCGCACCGGCGGACGCAATGTCAGAGATCCGGTAAATTCCCGGGCAAAGGTTTTGCCGTCCGCGACCAGCCTGACGGCGTATTCACCGGGCTCTGCGAGCTTGCTGATCTGATCCCGGTAGACGCCATCTGCCGGAGGCTTATCAGCAGACAACACTCTGGTACCGGAACGACCATCCTGGGTCGTCAACGACAGCCTGACGGTGATCACGGAGAGCAAGTCGGGATCGGTGATGCGCTTCTGCCCTTCGTAAAAGGTGGCCGCAACATCAACAGTTTCCCCTTTGTAGAACTCGGACGGCAGCGGGCTGACCACCATTTTAAGATCGCTCACGACCGTCACCCGACTGCCGTTCCCCAACGTGCCGTCAATCGACCATTGTCCGGCCAACGGGTTGCTCACGGTGATCAGGTCATAGCTGGACTCATGGACCCAGCGCACACCGTTCGGCGTCTGATCGTTCTCGATACGTTTACCGTCCGGATCCTTCAACGCCAGCGGCGTATCGCTCTGCCCGGGAAATACCAGGACGGTAAATTCGTGGACACCGCTGTCAACCTGAAACCTGTTGTTCCGGATGGGGATCTGCTCCTGGGGCACCGCGGCGTTCAGGGCGTGTAAAAAGGCCTGGCTCAGGTCATCCGCTGATTTGGCAATCGACTCACTGCCCCCGGTCCGGGTGGCCAGGGTGGTGAGAAAATCAAGGTCAGCCTGATCCGACAGGGCAACCGTGTGCACCGTTGCACCGAGCTTTTTGTATCGATCCAGCACCTCGCCCAGCACTCGCTGGCGCTCGGCTTCGTTTACGGTTTCATCCGGCGAAATGTCGACCTTGCCGTCAGTCAGCAGAATAAAATGGGTGTGCGTAAGGTCGCCGCCGCTATAGAAGGTGTCGCTGGCCACTTTCATGGCCCGGCCCAGGTTAGTGCGCAGGGCCACCGAATTAATCTGCGCCGACCGCTTGATGGCAAGCTCACGCCATGCCTTGTCCACCTTACCCAGAGGCACCAGCATGTTGACATACTCACCAAAGGTCCATACGCCGGCGGTCGATCCTGACGGCAACATCCGGGCAAGCAGACGAACAGCGGGCTGGCGCAAGTTGTCCGGGTCGTTCTGCTTCATGCTGCCAGAAATGTCCACGATCACCCGGACGTCCGCGGGTTCCGCCAGGCGGGGAACGTCCGCCGGCGCCGTCCCGGCCTGGGCCCGGGACACGGCCACCACCGTGATCAACGCCAGACAGAGCCCCAGACTTCCGCGTAGCAAGCTGTTCATTGACACACCCTTGTGGAGAACACTGGTTGTCCTGCCTCGATCCGGCTCATCAGGCTATGGAACCTCTGATCAACTCGATCGGCGGCTCAGGCGATACCGAACCAGATCTAGAATCCAGACCAGCAACATGACCAGCGCCGCCAGCCCCATATTGAAAAACGCTCTCGCGGCCTGGTTTGCATCACCGAGAATAGCTTCGTACCCGCCGTGCAGCCAGGCAGGAATCCACCAGTTTAGGGCCTCCGAGGACGACACCGGGGTAAGAAACAGTACCATCAGAGCAGCCTGCAAAAAGGTTTTGACCGGGTACGGAAAAATCCGGAACAACCGTGTCATCAGGTAAAAAAAGACGGCAAAGGCGATGACGTAAACGGTCCAGAAGATACCGTAAGCCAGTTGAGATTCTAAATCCATGGTCGGGCCACCCTGCTTCAGATAATCCAGTGAATGATGTGTTCTTCCCAGTCGGCTTCGGCAACCTCGCCCTCGGAGATAACCCGGTGCCGTACCGACACGCCCGCACCATGGACCGTCTCCGGATCACCGGACCGCAGCGGATGCCAGTCGGCAAGCGGCCGGCCTTCGGCCAGCGTCCGATACGCGCAGGTATAGGGTAGCCAATGATAATCGGTTACGGTCTCCGGCGTCAGCACAGTGCATTCAGGCACTTTTTCTCGCCTGTTGGCGTAAACCGTGCACCCGCACGTCCCCTGATCCATATAGCGGCAGACCAGGTCGGTGTAATAGACATCACCGGTCTCTTCATCTTCCAGTTTCGCCAGGCAGCATTTGCCGCATCCGTCGCACAGGGACTCCCACTCAGCCGGAGTCATCTCATCGAGACGCTTACGCTGCCAGAACGGGATCTGGGCAATCACCGGGCGCTCTTTCTGATTTTCTGGTTGAACTCAACGAGGTAACTGTCCAGTTTTTCGGGCATTTGCAAAAAGAAATCCTGGGATTCAATGGCGGCCAACACCTGCTCGCCCGAGGCGCGTGCCAGCGTTCGGTCAGGCGTCAGCAGCAGGTCCATGGTGTGGACCGGCTGACCGAAAACTCCGCGCAGGGCCTCGGGCAAATCGCCCCAGGACTGGTTACGCCGCACGTAGAGGTAGGTATCGCTGCTTTTGCTGCTGCGGAAAACGGAAATAAACTGTCTGTCTGCCATGCTATCAATGCTATCCGGTCAGGTGGCCAATATGGCCTGAATTGTGTCCCGGGAGGGGCCGATCAGATCACCACGCCACCCTTCCAGCAGCGCTTCCAGAGCTTCATTTGCGCCCTGACCACGGGACCGGATGATGACCTCCAGCCGTCGCCGTGGCGAGAGGATTTCGATCGGCACATCGTGCTGTTCCGCGACGCCCGAAAGCGCCCGTTTGACCTGTTTGTAGATGCCCTGCTCTTCCCGGGAAAGCGGTGAATCCACTGGCCCCAGGGTCGCCTGCAAAGCATGCCGGCCCGCCTCGACCAGCGTTAAAATCCGCTCGCCGTAGCGACGCACCACGACCGGAGGAAGGCCGGGAACAGCCGCCAGTTCCGGGACGCTGACCGGCAATCGTTCGGCAATGGCAATCAGCAGCGGATCAGCCAACACACGATTGCGGGGCCGGTCGCGAAGACGGCATTCGGTTTCACGCCAACAGGCGAGCGATTGTAACACGGCCTGCCCTGAGGCAGGCAGGTGCCAGCCACCGCGGATTTTAAGGTAGTACTGTTCGGGGGCACTGTTAGTGACCAGATCCCGGGCGAATCGTGCCGATTCCTCAGCCAGGGACGACGCCAGACCTTTGCCGGCCAGACCGCCCATCACCCAATGGTAGAGGGGTTCCAGAAAACGCACATCGTCCAGCGCGTAACGCTCCTGCGTGGATGACAGAGGCCGGGACAACCAATCTGAACGGGTGGCCGACTTGTCGAGAGCCTCGTTGAACAGTGTTTCCACCAACCGGGCATAACCGACCGAAAAGCCCGCGCCGGCCAACGCAGCACCGATCTGCAAGTCCAGCAACCCGGCCGGCTCAAGATCAAGCCAGTGCCGAAACAGCTCGAGATCTTCGCTCATGGCGTAAAGCAGTTTTGGTCGTTGCGGGTCAGTCAGCACGGACCGGAACGACGCTGACTGTTCCACCACGGACGGGTCCACCAGACAAAAGCTGTCGCCAAGCCCGAGCTGAACGAGTCCCGGGATGGGGAAGAACGTCGAAACCCTCTCAAACTCTGTATCCAGGGCCAACATGGCGTCCGGCCGTGCCGTGAGCCAGGTGTCCAGATCACCGGCTGAGCGGATCCAGCGGACAGGCGCCGGTGGAGGTGCTGTCACCATAGTATTACTCTCATAGAACTGCCGCAGCCAACCGTAAACCGTAACGATGCCGCCTGATAAATGTGTGGCTCGCAGCACCCTAATCCAGCAGTGGTTTGCGACCCCGGAACGCATGGGTCAGCGTAAAGCCATCGACATAGCCTAACTCGCCGCCCACCGGTATGCCGTGGGCCAGCCGGGTGATCAGAATCGCTGTGTCATCAAGCCGGTCGGCAATATAGTGGGCGGTGGCTTCACCCTCCACAGTCGGGTTGGTGGCCAGAATGAGCTCATCGACGCGCTCGTCCTTTATCCGTTTCAACAACCGGTCAATGCCGATGTCCGCCGGGCCGACACCATCAATCGGCGACAGGTGGCCCATCAACACAAAATAGCCGCCACGATAGTCGCCGGCCTGCTCGATGGCAAGCAGATCGGACGGGCTCTCTACGACGCAGACTGTGCCGGTACGACGCTCCTCGCTCTGACAAAGCTCACAAACGGGCGTATCCGAAAAGTTCTGACAGGTCTCGCAACGACGAACTCCGGTCATGGCCTGACTCAGCGCTCCGGAAAGCCGCTCGCCACCTGATCGCCCCTTCTCAAGCAGATGGAACGCCATGCGCTGTGCTGTTTTCTGACCGACACCCGGCAGGCATCGAAGGGACTCGACCAGCTCGTCTACCAATGGGCTGAACGCCATGCATGTTCCTCAAACCAACTTACAGATTGCCAAACCGGGGCACTGGTGTGCCGTCTGGTTAATTCGCTGCCCTACTGAGTCCCTGAGGCACGGGAGAGCAAGGGGCACTAGAACGGCATTTTGAAATCAGCCGGTAACCCCAGACCCGAGGTCAGCCCTGACATCTTTTCCTTCTGATTTTCCTCCACCCGCCGGACCGCATCGTTAACGGCAGCAGCCAGCAGATCCTCGAGCACTTCCTTGTCTTCGTTCATAAGCGACGGGTCGATGTCCACTTTTCGCACATCATGGCGCCCGGTCATGGTAATTTTAACCAGCCCCGCTCCCGATTCCCCGGTCACTTCCGCCCTGGCAATTTCTTCCTGGGCCTTCTGCATATCGGCCTGCATTTGCTGGGCTTTTTTCATCAGATCGCCCATACCATTCATCATCTGACTATCCTCATGGGTCATTCGGCCGGGCCACTATCGCCACCCGGAACGTATCTCACACTCCCTGTTTCCTATATGGATGCCATAGCAGCCCGCTTCAAGACCTCACAGGGGGCGAATACTGTTTTCCACCACTCGCCCCTCAAACCGGTCTACAATCGACTGAACCAGCGGGTCCGAGCGAATCGCCTCTTCGGCGGCCTGCTGGTTTGCCAGTCGGGAGCGCTGCTCCCAGGCGACCGGCGTATTTTCCCCGGGCACTCCCCGTTCAAACACCAGCTGAACCCGGGGGCCAAATCGCGCGGCAAGCGCCTGACGGATTTTATCCCGATGGCGGTCATTCAGTAACCGATAATGGCCCTCATCCAGAATCAGTGTAATTCGCTCGCCATCCTGACGGAAAGCGGCATGACTGGCCAGATTGCCCGGCATTCCCACAATACCCAGGCTGCGGAAATGGCTGGGCCAGTGGAAACTTGCGCCATCGGGCTGATCCGAACCGGCGATAGGCGACTGCTCATCCACCGCCAAAGCAGCGGGTTCGGCCCCGTCAAAAGGCTCAGATTCAGACTCCGTGTTTAGCCCGGTATCCACGTCCGACCGGTAAGACTCATCAGCCATCAGGCGCGCGTCGTACTCACTCAGCGCGGTAAGTTCACCCGGATCATCGTCCGCCAGCGCGCTGGAAAGAGGGCTATCACCAGTCGGTTCGTCGCTGCTGTCTCCCGCCCCACCCGATTGTTCCAGTCCGGACGCCCCGGTCGCCGGTGCTCGCTGCATTGAGGGCTCGGGCGCGGAAGCCGGGGGCGCTGCGGCGACCGGTTCCGCCCTGTCAGCGACGGTCGAATGCGGGACCGGCGACTGGCCAGACGATGAAGGAGGCGGTGGAACCGGGTCCCGAGGACCAGGCGCAGGCTCCGGCTCGTCGTCTCCACTGGCGTCCACAGACCTCTCTGACGATCTCTCCGGCGCCGTTGGCGGCGCTCGCCGCTCGCTTCCCGGCCGGAAGGCCAGCATGCGCAGCATGGCCATTTCGAACCCCATGCGAGCGTCAGGCGTAACCGCCAGATCTTTCCGCCCCATCAACGCAATCTGGTAGAACAGTTGGGCATCCTCGGCACTGAGCTGGCGCGCCAGGTTCTGCACCTGCTCTGCGTCACCGAGGGCATTGTCCGCACTGCCAGGCACCACCTGTTCGGTTGTCACGCGATGGAACAGTGACAGCAGATCGGCAAGAATAGCCGCATAATCCGGCGCGAAGTCCGAAATTCGATGGATTTCCGCCAGCAGTGCCGGTCCATCATTCTGCACCAGCGCGGCCACCAGTTGCTCAAGATCCCGCTGATCGATTGTCCCCAGCATACTGCTGACATCAGACGCGGACAGAGCCTGGTTGCCGAACGCAATCGCCTGATCGGTCAGGCTCAGACCGTCCCGCATACTGCCGTCCGCGGCACGGGCCAGCAACCACAGGGCAGGTTCCTCGAACGGCACCTGCTCCTCGCCCAGAATGTGCCGCAGGTGGCTCACAATGTGCTCGGGGGTCATACGCTTGAGATTGAATTGCAGGCACCGGGATAACACCGTAACCGGCAGCTTCTGGGGGTCCGTGGTGGCCAGCAGAAACTTGACGTGTTCCGGCGGCTCTTCCAGGGTTTTCAGGAACGCGTTGAAGGCCGGGGTCGACAGCATGTGGACTTCGTCGATGAGGTACACCTTGAACCGGCCGCGGGTCGGTGAATACTGGGCGTTGTCGGTCAGTTCACGCATGTCATCAACGCCGGTCCGTGACGCCGCGTCGATTTCAATCAGATCAACAAACCGGCCTTCCTGTATTTCCCGACAACTGGTGCACTCGCCACAGGGCGTGGCGGTAATGCCCGTTTCGCAATTCAGGCAACGCGCCAGCAACCGACCGATCGTGGTCTTGCCCACGCCACGCGTACCGGTGAAGAGATAGGCATGATGAAGACGCTGGTGCTCCAGGGCATGAATCAGTGCCTGTAGCACATGTTCCTGACCAACCATGTCCTGAAAGGTCTGAGGGCGCCATTTCCGGGCGAGAACCTGATAGCTCATTGAGTCGTCAACTGCTGCTGTAAATGGTCGTAACCATAGCACGGACCGATATCGAGAAGAAGCAGGCGCCCCTCCTCAAGCGAATGCGCCGATCCACTTCCCGGACCATCCATTTTTGGCGACAGAACCATTCTGTACTTTAAAAGACAGCTGACTTGTCTAGTATGAATAGAGGGCAGGAAATAAAAATGCCAGAACAGAAGGAGAACAAAATGCCATCTCGTCAAACTCTATCAACAGTTCTGATCACCGCAGCGGCGACCGTTCTTGTGACTGCGCTTGCAACGAGCGCCAGCGCC
The DNA here is from genome assembly GCA_030149475.1 of Marinobacter sp. GTDB lineage: Bacteria > Pseudomonadota > Gammaproteobacteria > Pseudomonadales > Oleiphilaceae > Marinobacter. Next base: position 3,797 of record JASBRL010000083.1, on the reverse strand, counting down.
ATCACCCTGAAGCAGGCAAAAGATCGCGGCTTTGTAAACGTGGCGGTCGCCAACGAAATTCCCTATGGCTACATGAATGCGTCGGGCGAAGCCGAAGGCGCTGGCCCCACCGTTGCCAAGGCTGTACTGAAACGTCTTGGAATCAACGATATACAATGGGTCGTCACGCAATTCGGTTCGCTGATCCCGGGCCTGAAGGCAGGCCGGTTCGACATGGTGGCGGCGGAAATGGCGATCCGGCCGGAGCGCTGCAAACAGGTCATTTATTCCGAACCCAACACCAGCTATGGCGAAGGTCTGCTGGTCAAGAGCGGCAACCCGGACAACATTCATTCCTACAAGGCGTTTGCTGACAACGGCAAGAAGGTGGCCATCATGGCCGGCGCCGACCAACTCGACATGCTCCAGAAACTGGGCGTTCCCGAGTCCAGCATGGTAACCATGAACAGCAACGCAGATGCGATCTCCACGGTGTCAACCGGACGTGCCGCCGCCTATGCCGCGACAGGCCTGACCGCCAGCAACCTCGCGAAAAAGAGTGATGCCGTGGCGCTGGCCGACCCGTTCGAAGACCCGGTCATTGACGGCAAGGAAGTGCGGAGCTGGGGTGGTTTCACCTTTGCCAAGGACTCAATGGGCTTCCGCGACGCTTTTAACAAGGAACTGGAAGCCTTCAAAAAAACCGACGACTGGCAGGCCATCCTTCGCAAGTACGGTTTCACGCCCGCCGACATCAAAGGCTCATTTGCCAAGACGACCGAAGAACTCTGCAACGCTGAATAGGAGAATGCCGGCCATCCCCACTTCGGGTTGGCCGGCACCAATGTGACAAACCAATGCAGTCTGAAAGGTAAATGCTCATGTGGGACTATTTGCCAGCGTTGATGCAGGGGGCCTGGATTACCCTCGAACTGACCTTCTGGTCTACCCTGGCTGGCGCCTTCTGTTCATTTTTCTTCGGCCTTGGGCGCGGGTCGCGGAATCTTCTTCTCAAATCTGTCTCTGTCGCCTACATCGAGGTTTTTCGTGGCACCTCACTGCTGGTCCAGATGTTCTGGATATTCTTCGCCCTGCCGCTGATGGGCGTACGGATGTCACCGATGACGGCCGGTATCCTTGCGCTGTCGCTGAATATCGGGGCCTATGGTGCGGAGGTAGTACGCGGCGCCATCCAGTCGGTCATCCGGTCACAGTATGAAGCCGCCAAAGCGCTCAATTTTACCCCTCGTCAGGCGCTGTGGTTTATCGCTTTACCCCAGGCGCTACCCGAGATGCTGCCCCCCTTCGGCAACCTGATCATTCAGAACCTCAAAGACACTGCGCTGGTATCACTGATCACTCTGAGCGATCTCGCCTTCCGTGCTGAAAGCCTGCGTAACCTTACTCAGGACAGCACGACCATTTATACCCTGGTCCTGTTCATGTATTTCGGAATGGCGTTGATGCTGACTGCCATCATGAAATTACTGGAACGCCGGGTCGGACGCTGGAGAGGCACAGGAGCTCGCTGATGCTGTTTGGATACGCATGGGACACCAGTTCTAACTGGGCATTCGCCGTTTCAATTCTGCCCATTCTGTTGCAAGGCATGATTGTCACCCTGGAAGCCACCGTATTGGGCTTTTTCATCGCGGCGGTACTGGGGCTCATCTTCGCGGTTCTGCGGGCGGTGCCACTGCGGCTGGTCTCCTGGCCGACGATCTTCATTGTCGAGTTCTTTCGCGATACGCCACTGCTGATCCAACTGTTTTTCCTGTATTTCGTATTACCGGAATACGGACTGCTCCTGCCGGCATTCCTGACCGGCGCTGTAGCACTTGGCGTGCAATACAGCGCCTATACCTCCGAGGTCTACCGGGCCGGTCTTGAAGCCGTTGACCGCGGTCAGGGCGAAGCCTCCAGAGCACTGAATCTGCCGCCTGCCCATACGTTCATAAAAATCATTCTGCCCCAGGCCATTCCACGGATCATTCCGGCGCTCGGCAATTACCTGATTTCCATCATGAAGGACGTACCCGTGTTATCGGTCGTCACGGTGGTGGAAATGCTGAATGTTGCCAAGATCATCGGGGACCGGACTTTTCAGTACATGATCCCGCTTACCATGGTCGGTGCTCTTTATCTGATTATGACACTGCTGGCGTCCTACCTGGTGCGGACGCTTGATAACCGATTGCCGACACAGGGAATACCACTGAAATGACCGACACCCTGGTGAAATTCGACAGAGTGACCAAACGTTTCGGCGACTTTACCGTACTCAAAGATCTCGATTTTGAGGTCAAAAAGGGTGAAAAAGTCACCATCATCGGCCCCTCCGGTTCAGGCAAATCCACCGTCCTGCGGGTGCTGATGACGCTTGAGCCGATCAACGAAGGGGTTGTTTACGTCGACGGCAGGCCGCTCTGGCACGAAGAAAAAAATGGCAGACTGGTGCCTGCGGGTGAAGCACACCTGCGTGAAATGCGTCGTAGCCTCGGCATGGTCTTCCAGCAGTTCAACCTGTTCCCCCATATGACGGTACGGCGCAACCTGATCGAAGCTCCCGTGCGGGTGCTCGGCCTGTCTCGCAAGGAAGCCAATAAACGGGCGGAAGAACTGCTGGCAATGGTTGGCCTGACGGACCAGGCGGACAAATACCCGCAACAACTGTCAGGGGGGCAGCAGCAACGAGTTGGCATCGCACGGGCGCTGGCAATGCGTCCGCAGGTTCTGCTGTTCGATGAACCCACAAGTGCCCTCGATCCGGAGCTTGTCGGCGATGTACTCAAGGTTATCCAGCAACTGGCCGAGGAGCATGACCTGACCATGCTACTGGTTACGCATGAAATGGATTTCGCCAGACAGATTTCCGACCGGGTCTGCTTCTTCGATCAGGGGACAGTGTGCGAGGAAGGCCCACCCGAACAGATCTTCAAGACGCCGAAAAACCAGCGAACCCGGGAGTTTCTGCACGCGGTACTACATCCAAACGAGTGACCTGTTTCCTGAGGATGCTCTGAGCTCAGTAATGACATGAATTCAAGGGGGAGAATACTGGGGGTGGCCCCACCAGCAACACTCCGGCACACAAGTCCACCGCTTCGGCTGCTCCCTTCCGGGCCTGACCGGGTTCACGGTTTATCGTTGCGGAGGCACCAGCAGAGCCACCATAACGATCCGGACATGGTCATCCGGATGCGGCGCGCATAGTAGCAGGCGGCGGGGTCGGCATCAATCCCCGCCGACGCAAATTCCCCCCGTCCCGCCTCCGCTCGTCGACAGACCAGACGTTTCCGGCCCCACTGGGCGCCTGCTGCGCCACCGCCATATTCCGGTTGCACAGGGAGAGGAGGAAGCCGGCACCTCCGGATCTCATCGGGCGCCGTTGGCGCCACCCCCCCTCTCCCCAACCCTCTCCCGCGGAGGGGAGAGGGGGTTTGATCTGGGCATTAGGGTTTGGACTGGAAGTTGGGGTTTGACTGGGAACTGGGGTTTGATCTGGGAGTTGGAGTTTGACTGGGAGTTGAGCCTTGACCTGGGAGTTGGGTCTGCCAGTTGGTGGGAGCTGGAAGTTTTGTCTATTACTCATGGCCAGCGGCCTATTGCCCCCCTCGCCCCTGGCGGGAGAGGGGCCGGGGGAGAGGGGGAGGCAGGCAAGTACCAGCCGTCAGCGACCGCCTGGCATTATATCAAAGAGGGATGGGCACTTCGTCCTGCCTGAACCAGCAAGCGAGACTGTGGCGGGTGCGGCGCACAGTCAGAACCTCGTGGGGAATTTCTTCACTCATGAACAGAACCACCCGGCCGAGTGTCGG
>JASBRL010000076.1 GCA_030149475.1 Marinobacter sp. | reverse complement strand
GTGGAAAGGCGCGGAGCGATGTCGACACCCAGATCGGCCGGGCTCATGTTGTCCAGCGGCTTCTTTTTGGCCTTCATGATGTTCGGCAGAGAAGCATAGCGCGGCTCGTTCAGACGCAGGTCGGTGGTGACAACCGCAGGCAGATTCAGGGAAACGGTCATCAGACCACCGTCTACCTCACGGGTTACGTTAACCTTGTCACCCTCAACAACCACTTCAGAAGCGAAAGTGCCCTGACCCATGCCGGTCAGCGCGGCCAGCATCTGGCCAGTCTGGTTGTTATCGGAATCGATGGACTGCTTGCCAAGAATGACCAGCTTCGGCTCTTCTTTCTCAACAACAGCCTTGAGCAGCTTGGCCGCTTCGAGAGACTGAACCTCCTCGTCCGTTTCGACGTGGATACCACGGTCAGCACCCAGCGCCAGTGCAGTACGAATCTGCTCCTGGGAAGCCTTCGGGCCAATGGATACAACCACGATTTCACTGGCAACGCCCTTTTCCTTCAGACGAACCGCTTCTTCAACTGCGATTTCGCAGAACGGGTTCATTGCCATCTTGACGTTGGCGAGATCAACGCCGGTGTTGTCCGGCTTGACGCGCACCTTCACGTTGTAGTCGATAACTCGTTTTACAGCGACCAGAACCTTCATAGATTCCTCGTTCTTCTACGATGGGTTTAATGACTCGCAATCAGACTGACCCGGCCGGAATACGACTTGTCACAAAGCCGTGCCGAGTCGCCGTGATTCCTGTCGTATCAGTTCATTGCCTGACCAAAGCATCCGGCAACAAAACGACGGTTTAATACAGCAATTTCGTATTGGCCCGCGTTCAGGGAACGATACGGAGCGTCCCGAGGGCGCCATAATACTGAAGGCAAAGCGACAGGGGGTCAATAGCCTCCGATGACGTTTGTCGTCGGTCGTCCCAGCCACTCCTGACTATCTTGACTTCCTTTCCGATGAGACGATAATTGATTTCGACTCAACATATAAGATCCATACGCGGACCTGGCGACACAGGGCGCCAGACGTACTGAACGGAGTTTGGTTCGTTGTGTTCGCGACGCCATACTTTCATTACAATAATGATAAATCGTAATGGTAAATGATGTACCCGGATACCTTGACAGATAACGGCCGAGAATTCAAACGAACGTTTGTTTGAATATTGTGATGAGGTATCCTTTCCCATATCCGCGGCCGGGAGTTCCGCGGGCGGGAGTCGTTTAACGCTTTCAACTCCGGTATTATGTCGTCCCTAAAATAAAGGCAGCGAGTCATTCGCTGATCAATCACACAAGAGAGAACGGGGTTACGCAGCAAGGCGCACACGTTGTCCGGGCATGTCGTTCACCAATCCGGAAGCGAGTAATCACGTGGGCCACCGGCGTCGGATCCCGATATCCACTGCGAAGTTTGAGGAGATCAACGTGGAACGCGAATCGATGGAATTTGATGTTCTGATCGTCGGCGGCGGGCCTGCCGGCCTGTCAGCAGCCTGTCGTATCATGCAAATGGCTCAGGAAGCCGGTGACGAAACCACCGTCTGCGTCGTCGAAAAAGGGTCGGAAATTGGCGCCCATATCCTGGCAGGCACCGTGTTCGAACCCACCGCCCTCAATGAACTTTTTCCGGACTGGAAAGAGAGAGGCGCGCCCCTGAACACGCCGGTTACCCGGGACGATATCTTTGTGCTCCGGAATCAGAACTCCGCCACCAAAGTGCCGGGCGCGTTCGTGCCTAAAAGTATGCACAACCACGGCAACTACATCATCAGTCTCGGTAATCTGTGTCGCTGGCTGGCCGAACAGGCCGAATCCATGGGCGTGGAAGTCTATCCGGGCTTCGCGGCGGCCGAGACGATTATTGAAGACGGTCAGGTGAAGGGCATCATCACCGGCGACATGGGCGTCGCCCGTGACGGCAGCGAAAAAGACGGCTACATGCCGGGCATGGAACTGCGTGCCAAATATACCCTGTTTACCGAAGGCTGCCGTGGTCACCTGGGCAAGCGCCTGATCAACGATTTCAAGCTTGACGAAGGCAAAGACCCTCAGCACTACGGTATTGGTATCAAGGAACTGTGGGACATCGATCCGGCCAAGCATGAACCGGGCCTGGTTATCCACACCACTGGCTGGCCGCTGAACGAGTCGGGCACCACGGGCGGCTCGTTCCTGTACCATCTGGAAAACGGTCAGGTTTACGTGGGCCTGATTGCGGACCTGTCCTACAGCAATCCGCACCTGAGTCCGTTCGACGAATTCCAGCGCCTGAAGCTGAACCCGGAAATCGCCAGACATCTGGAAGGTGGCAAACGGGTATCCTACGGTGCCCGCGCACTGTCCAAGGGCGGTTTCAACTCGTTGCCGAAAATGAGCTTTCCGGGCGGCCTGTTGCTCGGCTGTGATGCCGGAACCCTGAACAGCTCCAAGATCAAAGGATCCCACACGGCGATGAAGTCCGGTCTGCTGGGTGCGGAAACCGTCTTTCAGGCGCTCAAGGAAGGCAAGACCGGCGAAGAGCTCACCGGTTTTGCGGATCGATTCAAGGACAGCTGGCTTTACAGGGAACTCTACACGGAGCGCAACTTCGGCCCGTCCATGCACAAATTTGGCAACATCATCGGCGGCGGCATTGCGTTCCTGGAGCAGAACATTCTGCACCGCAGCCTGCCCTTCACACTGCACGACACGACACCGGACTACGCCACGCTCAAACCTGCGGAGTCAGCCAGGAAGATCGATTATCCCAAGCCGGATAACAAGCTGACCTTCGACAAGCTGTCCTCGGTGTTTATCTCAAATACCAACCATGAGGAAGATCAGCCGATTCACCTCAAGCTGACCAATCCGGACATTCCAATCGAGGAAAACCTTCCCAAATACAACGAACCGGCCCAGCGATACTGCCCGGCCGGCGTGTATGAAGTGGTTGAGGCGGATGACGGCAGTGGCAAGAAGTTCCAGATCAACGCGCAGAACTGCGTTCACTGTAAGACCTGTGACATCAAGGACCCGGCGCAAAACATTACCTGGGTTACGCCGGAAGGGGGTGGTGGTCCCAACTACCCCAATATGTAATACGGTCTATTGACAGGCGGCTCTTCGAGGCCACCTTTTTGGCGGTAAAACGGCAGCCCGGAGTTGCCTTCTCCCCCCTCTCCCCAGCCCTCTCCCGCCAGGGGAGAGGGGGATGTATTGTGCAAACCGGCAAGAATCCCGTTGAGGCCCGCCCCCTCGTCCCTGGCACGCAGAGTGAAAGGGGCGCATGCTCGCGGTTTCAGCTATTCCCTATGTCTCGCCAGCTTGCACAGTTGCCTTCTCCCCCGGCCCCTCTCCCGCAAGGAGTAGAGGATGTATTGTCCAAGCCGGCAAGAATCCCGTTGAGACCTGAGCTCCCTCGTCCCTGGCACGCACGTGTAAGGGGCTTCCCATGGTCCCGGTTTCAGAGGTTACCGATGTCCCCGATTTGCACAGCATCGCCCCCTCTCCCCTCGCGGGAGAGGGTTGGGGAGAGGGGGGATCTGCACCAGGCAAAAAAAAACGGCCCGCAGGCCGCTTTTCCGGGCGCCAGCGGAATCAGTGAACGTGACCGTGTTCAGCCTCTTCATCACTTGGCTCACGGGTTTCGACCACTTCCACATCAAAGTGGAGCGTCTCCCCTGCCAGCGGATGGTTGGCGTCAATGGTGACGTTTTCGTCGCCCACTTCAACCACACGTACAACCTGTGGACCGCCAGGGGTCTGGGCCTGGAACTGCATACCCGGTTCGATGGTGTCTACGCCTTCGAACGCCGACCGTGGCACAGGCTGGACCAGTTCTTCGTTGACTTCACCGTAGCCCTCGGCCGGCTCGATGGAGACTTTCAGTTGGTCACCAGCGGCTTTTTCGACCAATGCGTTTTCGAGTCCACCAATGATGTTCTGTGCACCTTCCAGATAAGTCAACGGCTCACGGCCTTCACCACGGGAGGAATCGAGCTCTTCTCCCTGATCATTGGTGAGCGTGTAATGGATGGTGACAACACGAGGTTGGGCCATGTGATCTCCTTGCGTGTCGCAATGACTGTATGAATTGAGTGTTTAGGCAATCGAAAGTAATCATGAACAGCCATGACTGCACAGAGGGACTCGCGACTACCGGGCCTCACTGTGAGAGCCGGTCTTCGTTGCTGCCAGAAGACACAGTCTAACAACGGTCAAACTGCATTTTCTACCACAAAAATATGGGCACCGCCGGGGATTTCAAGCCCCCGGGCCGATTTCAAAAAAAACGCCATCACTCCAGACTCCGAAACTGTCCGGCGTACCAGCCGGATTTTCGACCACATACCGGGCGAGATCGTAAAAAGCGGAGGTGACCAGGCGTGCCTCCAGACCGAAACGGACTGCCACCACCGGTCGGGGTTCATCAACACCCGGGTAGTTGTTGACGGTTAACGGATGTTCGGCGCCCAACGTGAGGGTTTCACCAGCACTGGTGATCACCTGTAATACCTGGTCTCGTCCCTTGCCTGTAACCGTCAGCGTATGAGCCAGCAACGGCGTGTCGTCCACGGTGATTCGCCACTTTTCTACTGGAGTCACCAGATAGTAGTCGCCATCATCCTCCCGCCGCATGATGGTGGAAAATAACCGTGTGAGCGCCTCCCGGTGCATTTTGTCACCCTTGAAATACCAGCTTCCGTCACGGGCAATTCGGATATCAATGTCCCCGGACAGGTCAGGATGCCACTGGTCCAAGGGTGGCGGACCTTGCTCTCCCTTGCGGGCATCGTCAACCTGGGCCTCAATCGCTTCGGGCTTCTGCTTTTCGCTCATGGTGCACCTCCTGAGATAACGTTACCGGCATTTCGAAGCGGCTATCAGGGCAAAAACTGCGCTTTCAAATCAGCGCAGCCCGGCCCCGCAATCGGCATGTCGACAACAACCGCCTGGCTGGTCATGAAGGGTATGCCCCGCCGATGGCTGTCCACCAGCAGTGTCGCCAGCGATCCCACCAGGGGCATGTGGGAAACCAGCATCAGTTTGTCCGGTGCTTCATGGACAAGATGATCAAGGCACAGACCAGGGTCGTCGTCCGGGCGCAGGAAGAGCTTTTCTTCTGCCGGGCAATTCAGGGCCTCGGAAACAATCGCTGCGGTTTGACGAGCCCTTACCAGAGGGCTGTACCAGATATGGCCAGGGCGCCAGGGGGACGCTGCTATTTGCCGGGCTACCGCACCGGAGGCCAGTCTGCCAGCATCGGTCAAGGAACGCTCATGATCGATGCTGTGCCAGCCTGCTTCGCCATGACGCATAATCAACAGGAACATGGATCGCCTCCAGACCTGCCGCACTCCCGCTGACCATTACTCCGGCTATCTGGTCAGAGTCTATCTGGTCAGAGTGCGGGGAAGAATAAATTCGACATCCGAGTTTTGCACCGCCATCATCAATCCACTGATCACCGCGCTGATCGAGGCGCCTTCGTAAAGGATATCGTAAAGCCCGCGAACAAGGGGCATGTAGATCCCGATACTCTCGGCTTTCTCTTTCACCAACAGAAGTGTATAGATGCCTTCGGCCACCTGCCCCAGTTCCGCAACGGCATCGTTCAGCCTGGCACCCTTGCCAACCGCATAGCCCACACGGAAGTTACGGCTTTTGGGCGACGTACAGGTCACCACCAGATCGCCCACGCCAGCCAGCCCCATGAAAGTCATCGGGTTCGCGCCCATGCTGACCGCAAACCGGCTCATTTCTGCCAGGCTGCGGGTAATCAGCATTGCCCGGGCATTTTCGCCCAGGTCCAGGGCTGAGGCCATGCCTGCAACAATGGCGTAAATGTTTTTCAGGGCACCGGCAAGCTCGACCCCGTATATATCAATATTGGCGTATACGCGAAAATACGCGCAGCCAAGCAAATCCTGCACGGTCTGACGAACAATCGGATTCTTGGCGGCAATGACCGTGGCCGTCAATTCTCGCGCTGCGATTTCTCCAGCAAGGTTGGGACCGCTGAGAACGCCAACCCTGGCTTTGGGCAGTTCCTCTTGCAGGACTTCACTCATCAGCCTGAAGCCGGTTTTCTCGATGCCCTTGGTAAGACTGACCACAACCTGGTCACTGGCAAACGCGCTGGCATGATCCCTTATAACGGTTCGGACGAACTTGCTGGGGATGGCCACGAAAACAAGGTCAGCGTTGTTTACAGCGGTGGCAAAATCGGTGGTTGGTCGCACGTCGCCGCTGAGTATCACACCTGGCATGTAGCGACTATTGCAGCGAGTTTCATCGATTTCACGAGCCTGATGCTCGTCACGCATCCAGAAATGGACGCCGTGGCCATTTTCCGCGAGCACCTTGGTCATCGCTGTGCCGAAACTGCCACCGCCCAGTACTGCTATCTGGTGGCCGGACTGGCTTTTATGTCCCTGGTGGTCAGAGCGGGTGTTTTCAGACATAAGATTTCCGTTCCGGTGTCGTGAGAGGCAGTCCAGTCAGTGACGCAGTAGATCAGCGAATTAACCAAACGGGCACTGAGGGGCTCACGTAGCCGGGAAAAGGCCACACCGCTGCAACCTCCCCTCTCGGTCCCTTTCTGAGGGCTCATTTTCGTCACATAGAACCTTTAGCAGCCTGTCGGACTTAAGGTTGATCTACTGTGCCGGTGGGAAAGCGGCTCACATTTCCCGGATTTTTCGTTACATAGAACCACTATGCGCCTCAAAATCCAAAAAATTTGCGCTCGCTTTCCCACCTTGCTCGTGACGATCACTTAAGTCCGACAGGCTCCCAGGTACTTGAAATGACCCTCAAAACAGCTTCTGCGTGGAGCGATCTCGCCTGACACTTGGGTTAAGGGACATTAGTGTTCCTCACATTCAAGCGCATGCACGAGATTCCTGAATTCTTCGCGATTTTTGCTGTTCAGTCCCATTAACACCCGATGGGCATCCAGCACCTTGTCCCTGACCTGCTGCTCGCTGGCCCTCAGTACTGGAATCTCTTCAAGTTCTTCAATACGCGATGCGGGCTCTTTGACGATGATGAATATCTTGTCAAACCCCATGGAGGCAATAATTCGGGTCACATCAGGATTGGTGGAAATCAGCGTGGGCAGGAAGTGACTGCGTTTCTCCGCTGCCATCGCAATTTTGGCAAGCAGCCCAAGGGTTGTACTGTCAATGATCTCGGTTTCACTGAGATCAATCACCGCGGTCCTGAAATCCGGATCCTGGGTAATGGTCTCAACCAGATTATCCAGCGTCGAGCACAGGTTCAGCCGGATTTCTCCAATAAACTTGAGGACATAGATGCCCTGTTTTTCCGCTTGAAGAATTTTGTAGCCAGCCATCATTCTCACCACTACTCCGACGCAACATCCGTTACCGATACAATAGCGATATCATCTGGTAACTCGGTGATCTCATCCAGCTTCAGGGCATCGCTTAAAGTGGCGATAGTGTGACGACCTCCCGAGACGAGTTCAAGTAGTCTTCGCTCCTTTTCATCAAGGCTCGGTGCCTTGATGACTTCCAGAATGCCATCCGAGAACAGTGTCAGCCGGAACGGTCTTGACAGGGAAACTTCACAAACGTTCCAATGGGGCTCCTCAAACAGCCCGACCGGCAACCCTCCCCCTTCCAGGAACATGGTTTCGCCTCCCTCGAAAGACAGGATCGGCATGGGAAAATGTGCCCCGACGGCATAACGCAAGGTATGTTCGGAGTCCGAAATAATACCCACGAATACCGTGACGTGTTTCCCCAGCCCCGTGTCCAGCAACTCTGAATTTATACGCTCGAGAAAGCGATCCGGATACAGAATATCATCGCTTGATTTACGCCGGAGGTTACGCTGGAGGCGGTTGGTGAGATTTTTCAGCAGGACCGTGACGAACGCTGAACTGGCGCCGTGTCCTGACACATCGGCGATATACACCAGTGTGCGATCGTCATCGATGCGGAAATAGTCCAGAAAATCTCCACTCAGATAGAGCGATGGTTTGATCAGGTGTTCGATGCGCAGCCGGCCGAGAAGCTGGTCGTGGTCGGGCAACATCTTTAACTGGACTTTGCGACCGGCACGCTGGTCGGCTCTGAGTTCGGAGATGCCGGCACGCAAATCCCGGTTGGCCTCCTCCAGTTCCTGACGATAGAGCTGGTTGAGACGGTTGACACGGACACGGTCGAACAGCTTGGTGAGTACATCATCAAGGACTCCCTTTTCGGAGCAGGGCTTGAGCACAAAGTCAGACGCCCCGGCCCGAAGTGCCAGCACTACTTCAGATGCTTCTCGGGCGTTGGCATAGGCAATCAGGGGGATGTAGGCGTTGTCGCTTTCAAGCTTCTCGACGAGTTCGGCAATAGCCGCAGGGGACATGTCAACAAAAATGGCGTCTGGAGGTTTGTCTTCGAACAGACCGCGGGCTGATGGCAGGTCCTGATACCCGCGCACGTAAAAACCCTTGGATGTCAGGTAACGATCAAGTTCGGATCTGGCCTGCTCATCCGGATCAACGATCAGTATGCGCTCGGTGCGCGATGTCATGGGGGTCACCCTAAACTACCAGCAGTAAACGATAAAAACCGTATTTTCACGCCTGTTATGGCCTATTCTGGCACGGTGCTGTGATATAACAAGCGAAGTTTTCAGTTTCACCAGCGTTTTAGGAGGTGCGTTACCATGAGACGTGCGGTCAATGATCTGCTCGGGGCCTATGACAAGCTGATCATGGATCCGGTACACGGAGGCATACCTCTGTACCGCCATGAGATCCAGGTGATCGACCACCCGCTGTTCCAGCGCCTCCGCAATATCTGCCAGAACGACATCCTGAGCCTAGTATTTCCCGGCGCGACTCATTCGCGCTTTCTCCACAGCATCGGTGTAATGCACGTGGGCAGCCGGATGTTTCGGGCGATGATCGACGCCTACCTTCGGGAGCGTCAGCTCAGTGAGCGTGCCGACCTCAGTCTGAGCCAGCTTGACGCCATCGACTACCTGGCAAAAACCATCCGTCTGGGCTGTCTGCTCCACGACAGCGGCCATTCAAGTTTCTCTCACCAGTTCACCCAGGCCCGACGCATCCATGACCTGATGGCCCGGTCACAACGGTTTGAAGATCTGTGGTCAGGCGTGGACTACCACCGCTTCTATCGCCAGCGCCCCGATGAACTCGAACATGAGCATTACTCCGTTCGGGTGGCCTATGAAGTACTTTCTGCCATAAACCTGGCCGATGCCGGCCTTGCCACGGAAGACGTGCTCGGCATTATGGAAACCACCGAGGTAACGCCCAGCGAGGCGTTTTGCCGGCACGCCCGCACCTTCTGGAACTTCATTGCCGGGGGCGATGCGATTGCCGGCGTTCTCAGTGAGGCATCAATCCCTGCCCTGGTAATGGACCTGTTGTCCTCCATCGTGTCGGGTGAAATTGATGCGGACCGGGCCGACTATATGCTGAGGGACGGATTTCATTCGTCGGTCACCATTGGGGGATTCAACCTGGACCACCTGCTCAGCAATCTGCGATTTGGCTGGAATGTTGCTCAGCCGTGGCTCGGACTGGCGATCACTCAGAAAGGACTCGGCGCGCTGGAGGATTTCGTGTACAGCCGCCATCAGATGTACCGGAAGGTTTATGCTCACAAGACCGCATTGGGTTTTGACTGGGTGCTGCGTGAGGCAATCAACGAGGTGCTGGACGACCCGGACACCTTCGCCTGGGTGGATACCTGCCTCAGTCATATGAATTATTTTGCCGAACTGACCGACAGTTTTTTCTGGGAGGCATTCCGGCGGGTTGCTCGCATGCGACCACACAGCTATTCAAAATGCATTGTTGACCGCGTCAAACTGAATCATCTGGATACCCGTGACAATCTCGACAATGCTGCGATAGACGCCCACTGCCATTACCTGGCAAACGCTCTGACGCTGGCGCCGGGCGACGTGGTCACCTGTTCCATGCGCGCGCGGTTCTCCAATATCCAGGATAGCTTTAACGGTATCAAGGTACTGGTACGGGACCCGGTTACCCGGGCCCGGTCGCTGCGGAAAATCACCGACGTCAGTGCGTTCTTCAGCAAGTTTGGCGACGGAACCATTACGCACTTCTACCAGCGTCCGGTGCAGGTACGGTTGCCGCAGGATCTGACCGCGACAGCCCACGCCGGACCGCAGAATCAGGACTAACGCAAGGGCTACGACCATTCCCGGCGAACCGCGCCTTGCCACCGCACCGCTCAGGTCTTCCAGACCGGCGGCCGGATTGTCCAGAGATTCCCTGAAGGGCCTGGCTCAGAGCCCGGGGCCTGAAACGATTACGCTGTCTGCGACCCATTGGTCGAACAGGCTGGCGGCACTGTTGAACGCACCCTCAACCCGGCCGCCGGTTAGCCAGTCACCGATCACCGCCAGCCGATCGTCAGCAGACCAGTAGTGGCCCGGCCCGTCGCGGACACTCGACCTGGCATACAGCCACCGGTGGGCAAACATTCGGTCCGGGACCCGATCAACCCCGGACATCGTCCGGAAATCCGCCAGTAACGCCTCGGCCACCGTGTCCTCGGTATCATCAGAATGGGAGCGTGACCAGCCAGGGTGACCGTGCAGGACCCACCACTCGCCCGGCCCCTCCCGGCCTGGTTTGCTGGTATCATTGCCAGCCCACTGCAATGCTGCCAGGCGGGACTGAAAGCCGTCACAGGCCAGACCCAGAGGCCGCTGAAAATAGACAGCCAAAGCCCAGCATGGGTCCATGGCCGCAACATCAGCCGCCAGCATGCCAGCCAGTTCGGTGCAGCCACTGGCAACCAGCAGTTCGCGGCTCTGGGCCGGGGGCATAGCCAGTACCACTGCATCGAAAACACCGTGCTCGCCACCTGCGGCATCCATTACCCGCCAGCCGGGTTCGCTGCGGACCAACCGGCCAACGCGCACCCGACTGTGGACCGTCAGATGAACGGAAAGTCCCCGGGAAATTGCGGTCATTCGCGGAACCCCGACATACCGCGTCGCCTGATGAAAATCCTCCCAGTCACCCCGTGCGAGCTGATACCGCAAACGGCCCGGCCATTCGGTATAGCTTTCCCGGCCGGCCCAGCGATCAATCAGTGCTCTGAAGCGCGGATTGCGCAGAGTGAAGAACTGGGCGCCGATATCCACAGCGTTACCTCCGCCTGGAATACTATCGACGCGTTTTGATGCTAATCTTCCGCCCGGTCCCCGACTTTTCTCGAACAGGGTGACCATTATGCCCTCGGCCTGGAGTTGCAGACCGAGGCTTAAACCAGCAACACCTGAACCAATGATGGCCGCATGACGTATTGATGGCTGGTTTTTCTGATCATTAATCATGGCTCAGCGTGCATCCAAACAGGGGGTTGTAATCGTAATAGCAGCAAACCTTATGACTATGGTTTTCCGGTAAATTTATGACTCGAGCAAAAAAGGGCTGGCAGGGTATGACCCGCGTGCAACATTGGTTGACGAACATTCGCAGGTGGTTTGATTCGGACGTGAAGTCAGATCACATAGATCCGGATTCCCGCGCGTTCAACCTGATCCGGGTGCTTCCCTTTGTCGGCCTTCATCTGGCCTGTCTGCTGGTAATCGTTAGCGGTACCAGCGCGTTTGCAGTGTTGTTTGCCGTCGGTTTTTTCATCGCCCGGATGTTTGCCATCACCGGATTCTATCATCGCTACTTCTCCCACAAAACATTCAAAACAAACCGCTTCTGGCAGTTTGCGTTCGGAGTCCTGGGCGCCAGTGCCGCTCAGCGCGGACCACTCTGGTGGGCGGCCCACCATCGCCATCACCACCAGCATTCCGATGAACCCGATGACCTGCACTCTCCTCACCAGAACGGATTCTGGTGGGCGCACATGGGCTGGTTCACCTGTGATGCCGGTTTTGCCATGGACGAACGTCGGGTTCGTGACTGGCTCAAATTTCCGGAACTGCGGTTTATCAATCGCTTCGACGCCCTGATACCGGCGCTGGCAGTTGTCGGCATCTATGCTCTGGGCGAGGTACTGGCCCGCTGGGCACCAGAACTCGGCACCAATGGATTCCAGCTGGTGGTCTGGGGCTTCTTCATATCGACCGTTGCACTATTCCACGCCACCGTGTCCATCAATTCGCTGGCACACGTCTGGGGGCATCGCCGCTTCGACACCAGGGACGACAGCCGAAACAACGCCTGGCTGGCGCTGATCACCCTCGGTGAAGGCTGGCACAATAACCATCATCGCTGGCCGCAATCCACACGTCAGGGCTTTCGCTGGTATGAAATCGACCTGACCTATTACCTGCTTTGCGCCCTGGAGAAACTGGGTATTGTCCACGACCTCAACCCGATTCCGGACCATATAAAGGAAGAAACCCGTCAACTGGATGCACAGCGGAGAACTCTGTGATGACCGACGTTCGACCCACCACCATCGTAAACTCCATCGAACCGGCCCCGGTTCCTGTGTTAAATCGTTTCTTTGAGCTTTTCAATGAAATGGGCGCCGGACAGCCAGGCAACCTGGCGGATGTTTACAGCGAACATGCCAGCTTTACCGATCCATTCGTCTCGCTTCAGGGTTTTCATGCGCTGACGGCGTACTTTACCGGCGCTTATGAAAACGTCATCGAATGCCGCTTTCGTTTCGATGAAGCGGTGATCGGGTCGACGGACAATGTCTGCATCCCCTGGGTCATGGAGCTGCGCCATAAACGTATCCGCCGTGGTGGCATGATCGAGGTGGACGGCATCAGTCATCTGCTGATCGAGGACGACCGGATCGTCTCGCACAGAGACTATTTTGACGCGGGCCAACTGCTTTATGAACATCTGCCCGTACTGGGAACCGCTGTTCGCTGGCTAAGAAAGCACGCCGCATGACGGGACTGCTGGATACGCCCATACGGCTGTGGATAACCGGTGCCACTTCAGGCATCGGCTATGCCGTCGCGCAGGCTCTGTCAGACCGGGGCCATCAACTGATCATCACGGGACGGCGCGAAGACCCGCTGAATACCATCGCCGCCCGTGCGCCAGACCGGGTCACTGTTGCCCGGGGCGACACCACAACACCGGCGGATCTGGAGCGTATTCGGGCGCATTTTGATGACCCCCGGCCGCTGCAGATGGCCATCCTCAATGCCGGAACCTGCGAGTATCTTGACGTGGCTGACTTTCGCAGCTCGGTCATCGAAGCCAATATCCAGACCAATGTGATTGGCACCAGTCGCTGCGTTGAGGCCGTGTTACCGAGTTTGCGGGCCGCCCGTGCCCGGGGCCTGCCGGCGCAACTGGTCATTGTCAGCTCATCCGCCTGGTGGTTTCCGTTCGGGCGGGCTGAGGGCTATGGCGCATCCAAGGCCGCGCTGACCTATTTCGCCCACGCCCTGCGGGCCGACCTGGCCGCGGAAGGGATTGGCGTAACGGTCGTGTCACCGGGGTTTGTGAAAACTCCGCTAACCGATCGCAATGACTTCCCCATGCCGTTTCTGATCAGTGTGGACGATGCCGCAAGGCGCATTGTTCGAGGGCTTGAACGGAGCCAGACTGAAATTCAGTTCCCCAAACGTTTTACCTGGATACTGAAAGCCATCAGCGCCCTGCCCCAGGTAGTTATTGATCGCATGGCGGCGTCGATGGCGCGCAGCCAGAGCAAAGACCAGGAAACACATTCATGACCCAACCCCGCCAGCGGATTGCTATCGTCGGTGCCGGCGTTTCAGGCCTGACCACGGCCTGGCTGTTGTCAAAACACCATGACGTTGAAATTTTTGAAGCCGATAATTATGCCGGCGGTCACACCAATACCCGGGTGGTGAACGCGGGCGGTCGCGACTGGCCGGTCAACACCGGTTTCATTGTTTTCAACGACTGGACCTACCCCCATTTTAACCGCCTGATGGATCAACTCGGGGTAGAGTCCGAAGTCAGCGATATGAGCTTCAGTGTGGACTGCAGCCGCACCGGCCTGCAGTACAACGGCACCAGTCTGAATACGTTGTTTGCCCAACGCCGGAATCTGTTCAACCCGCCGTTCCTGAAAATGATTCGCGAAATTCTCCGGTTCAACAAAGAAACCCGCGATCAGCTCAGCCGTCACGCCATCGGTGATACCGAGACACTGGGAGAGTATCTGAGCCGACACGGCTACTCACGCTACTTCCGGGAAAACTACATTGTCCCCATGGGCGCGGCAATCTGGTCGGCTCCGGAAATTGTACTCGAGCAGTTCCCGATCCGCTTTTTCCTCAGTTTCTTCAATAACCATGGCATGTTGTCGGTAGACAACCGACCGACCTGGCGGGTCATTACCGGCGGCTCTGCCCGCTACGTCGACAAGATGATGGAAACGCTGGAAACGCACACCCATCTCAACAGCCCGGTCAGCCGGGTACAGCGGTCCAGCGACCAGGTTACGGTCACGGTCCATGATGAGAGCCGTACGTTCGACCAGGTGGTGTTCGCCTGTCACAGTGATCAGGCGCTGGCAATGCTGGCTGACCCGACCGACGCCGAGTCCTCGATTCTTGGCGCCATCCCCTATCAGAAAAATGATGTCGTCCTGCACACTGACGCGTCCGTGCTGCCTGACGAACCTCGGGCCTGGGCCGCCTGGAACTATTACATGCCGGAACACCGTACCCAACCAACATCCGTGACCTACAACATGAACATCCTGCAGAATTTCAGGCACGCGCCGGAAACCTTCTGTGTGACCCTGAACCGGAGCGGGGACATTAATCCGGAACGGGTCATCGAACGGTACGAGTACGCGCACCCGGTCTTCAGCATGCAGGCGGTCGCCGCTCAGCAACGCTACGACGAGATTGGCGGAACAAACCGCAGCCATTACTGCGGCGCGTACTGGTTCAACGGTTTTCACGAAGATGGCGTGCGCAGCGCGCTGCGGGTCACCGATGCCTTTGGGGTGGCGCTTTAACATGGATACCCTGACCGACACCCCCCTGGCCAGCCAGTGGCTTAGCGGTACTATCCGTCACCGCCGGGTAAGCCCCGCCAGTCATGGCTTTGAGTACCACACCGGGATGCTGGCGCTGAATCTGGATGAATGGTCGGCAGTGCCCCGGCTGAGCCAGTGGTTTTCGCTGGGCCGCTTCAACTGGCTGTCCCTGTATCGGGAAGATTACTTCGACCCTCAGACACCCGACCTGAAGCGGGCCATTGCCAATCAGGTCGAGCGGACCACAGGGTGGCGTCCCGACGGCGCCATCGAACTGATCACCCACCCACGCTATCTGGGCTATGTGTTCAACCCTGTAAGCTTCTACTTCTGCTACGATGCCGGAGCGAATCCCTGCAGCGGCGCCATTCCCCGCGTGATAGCCGCCCAGATTACCAACACCCCCTGGCAGGAGCGGCATGTCTACTGCCTTGAGCGCGGACAGGGTCGCGATGCAGACTCTGGCTGGCACACCCAGGCCTTCCGGTTCAACAAGCGCTTCCACGTATCCCCCTACAACCCGATGGACCAGGACTACCATTGGCTGTTCAGTTTCCGCGATCAATCGCTGCGTATTCATATGAACGTGAACCGTGGCGGAAAAAAGGTCTTTGACGCGACCCTGGTGGTCCAGCGCGAGCCTCTGACTCGTACCCTTATTCACCGAAGCTTGCGTCAGTTTCCGATTGAATCATTCAAAGTGGTTGCCGGCATCTACTGGCATGCCCTGCGACTGAAGCTCAAGGGCGTGCCCTTTCAGACACACCCCGATAAATTGCCGCAAAACGACCCGGGATACCGGTTGGGAACGAATGACCGGGGAGAGCGCGTCGATTTTACGCCCGACGATGACAACAACACAGCGAAGGTGCATTCATGGAGAACCTGAATTCGTCAGCGACATCCGCAAGCAATGACCAACCCGTCGGCGCCACTCTGACCACACGGGCTGCCCGTTCACTGGTGAGCGGCCAGTTCAGCCTGCTGCGCGATGGCAAGCTGATCGTGCGCGAAGCCGGCCAGCCGGCACGGATTTTCGGCGACGACTGCGCGGATTATCCGCCAGCCGAACTCATCATTAGCGACAGCAGCACCTGGAAGGATCTACTGACCGGCGGCAGCGTCGGTGCCGCAGAAGCCTACGTGGCGGGTGACTGGTCGACACCGGACCTGGTCGCCCTGTTGCGGTTTTTTACCCGGAACGTAGACCGTATGAACGCCTTCGAGGACAGATTCAGCTGGGTGACCAAACCAGCACTCAAGGGCCTGCACTGGCTGAACCGGAATACCCCTGGCGGCTCACGCAAGAACATCGAGGCCCATTACGATCTGGGCAACGGACTGTTCGAGCAGTTTCTCGATCCGACGATGATGTATTCCTCGGCGATCTACCCCGACGCGGATACCACCCTTGATGAGGCTGCCGTCCACAAGCTCGACACCATCTGCCGCAAACTTGACCTTCAGCCGGGCGATCGGGTGATCGAGATCGGCACCGGTTGGGGCGGTTTCGCCCTTCATGCGGCACATCATTTCGGCTGCCACGTCACCACCACCACCATTTCGCGGGAACAGCTGGAACTGGCGACAGCCAGGGTTCGGAAGGCAGGGCTCCAGGACCGGATTACGCTACTGTTCGATGACTACAGGGACCTCGAAGGCCAGTTTGACAAACTGGTCTCCATCGAAATGATCGAAGCCGTCGGGCCGCAGTTCCTCGACAGCTATATCGGCCAGATCAGCACGCTCCTCAAGCCCGACGGCCTGGCTCTGATCCAGGCCATCAACATGCCCGAACAGCGCTATAAGCGGGCCCTGAAAAATGTTGACTTCATCCAGCGATTCATCTTTCCGGGCAGTTTCATACCGTCGTTCGGGGCGATCCTGGACTCGCTCCGGACCCGGTCCGACCTGATCATGACCCACGCCGAGGATCTCGGTTTCCATTACGCCCGCACTCTGCGCGACTGGTGTGATCGGTTCAACGCAAGGCAGGACGTCATCCAGGCGATGGGCTACGATACCGCCTTCAGGCGGCTGTGGAACTTCTATTTTGCCTATTGCGAGGCCGGCTTCAGTGAGCGGGCCATCGGCGTGTCCCAGATCCTGCTGGCCAAGCCCGGTAACAAGCGCCCGAATATCCTGAGCGTATGATCCGGTCGGCAGGGTTACGTAACCTCCTCAACTTTGTGCTGTTTCAGGCAGGGTGGTTTCTGTGCGTGCTGTTTCCGGGAGTACTCAGTGCCGTCGCTGCAGTGGCGCTGGTGCTCCTGCACCTGGTATTCGTCAGCCAACGCCCGGTGCGGGAACTGCAGTTTGTTCTGCTGGGTACGGTTGTGGGATCACTCATAGACAGTCTCTGGTTTCATCTGGACATCATGAACAGCAGCACCAGCACGTCGTTGTGGGCGCCGGTATGGCTGATTGGTATCTGGGCACTGTTCATGACGACTCTGGCCCACTCGCTGGCCTGGGTCGGCCGCAGAATCTGGTTACCCTTCGTGCTGGCACCCATCGCCGGTCCCTTTGCCTACTGGAGCGCCAGTCGTCTCGGAGCGGTGTCGCTGCCGGATCTGACGCTATCCCTCCCGGCCCTGGCACTGGGCTGGATGATCTCCTTTCCGCTGATGCTGCATGTTCGCCGACGATACTTTGCCGATCTGCTATCGGAGGTTGCGACGTGAGGACACCGTTTATACCCCGCTGGCTGTGGTTACCAATGCTTCTGGCCAGTGCTTCGCTGTCGCGTGCAGACGACGGCCCGTGGCGATTCATTGGCGAAGCCACCGCATTGAACGACGGACCCGACCGCGCCCTGCTCTACCGTGAAAAGCACACAGTCAACGGCCAATGTGAGCAGGGAACGTGGGTGCCCGAAACTGACGACGTTGCTTACCTTCCTCCACGCAAGGACATGGCATTCGCCACCAAACAGGTGGATTACAGCCGGTCCCTTCTGCGTCCGGATTTTGATTTTCGCCAACCCCGATACGGCGACCGTGTGACTGTCAAACACGATGGAAAGGACCGGGTCAACATCAGACATGTCCAGGGCAACAGCACGGAGACATTCACCACGCCCATTGATGAATCGGTGGTGATTGACGCGGGTTTCGATAACCTGGTACGCCAGCACTGGGCCGCGTTGAACAAGGGCGAGTCGGTTCAGTTCGAGTTCCTGGCGCCGACGCGAGGCGAACACTACAGCTTTGTACTTGAACCTGCCTCGGAGCCCGAAGTCAATGCGGATGTCACCCTGCGGATCCGGCCGACCGGCCTGCTGACCAAACTACTCGTCGACCCGATTACCCTTGGCTACAGTGCACAGGGGGAGCTCACCGACTACTACGGGTTGACCAACATCCTCAAGAACGACGACAGCAACTACCGGGCTCACATCCGTTATCGCACCCTGCAAAAGCCGGGGTGTCCCCTGATTCCGTGAGCCGAACCATCCTCTGGCGGCGGCAGTCTGTGGTAAGCTCAAGCATCCGAAGCTTCCGCCCATCGTGAGATTCGTGGCCGATCCCTGCTTACCGTCCGACCGCAGACAGCGCCGATGGGGCACGGGGCTGAGACGCTCACCGGGTGCATTGTGCCAGGGAAGAAGGATGACCACCAATGCGGGTAAATCACAGCCAGACCTCCGGATATTTACCGGCTCGCAGAGTCACCCAAATCATTAATTGAGGGTTCCGAATGATTTTCGCGTCATTTAACGTCAACAGCATCCGAACCCGTCTCCATCAGCTTGAGGCGTTGGTTGACCGCCGCCACCCGGACTTCATTGGCCTCCAGGAAACCAAGGTCACCGATGAGGAGTTTCCGGTGGAGGCGATCCGTGATCTTGGTTATCACGTCCATTTTCACGGCCAGAAAACCCACTACGGCGTCGCACTGCTGTCGCGACAGGCACCCGATGCCATCCAGAAGGGTTTTCCCGGAGATTCCGATGACGCACAGAAGCGCCTGATCACAGGTCATTTCACGGTTGACGGTCAACCACTTACTGTCATCAACGGGTACTTCCCCCAGGGGGAGAGCCGTGACCACCCGGTGAAATTCCCGGCCAAACAGAAATTTTACGCGGATCTCATGGCGTACCTGGACGACCTGACAACCTCGCCCCACCCGATCATTGTCATGGGTGACATGAATATCTCACCCACTGATCTGGACATTGGCATTGGTACCGACAACATGAAGCGCTGGCTACGCACCGGGAAATGCAGCTTCCTGCCTGAAGAACGGGAGTGGCTGGGCCAGGTGGAACGTCGCGGCCTGACCGATGTATTCCGCCATCTTCATCCGGACGAGGACAACACCTTCAGCTGGTTTGACTATCGCAGCAGAGGCTTTGAGCGTGATCCACGCCGGGGCCTGCGAATCGATCTGATCATGGCGACCGACGAGTTGCTGGCAAAAGCCACAAACGCTGGGGTGGACTATGACATCCGTGGAATGGAGCGCCCATCCGATCATTGTCCGATCTGGGCCGAATTCAAATACTGAAAACCGAGTGTTGAGCCACTGACTGCACAGGGTGCGGCCATCGATGAAAGTCAAAACCCGCGACCGGATACTCCAGACCAGCCTGGCGCTGTTCAACGCCATTGGCGAGCCCAATGTGACCACGCTGCTGATCTCCGATGAACTGGACATCAGTCCCGGCAACCTGTACTACAACTTCAAAAGCAAGGGCGACATTGTCGGCGAGTTGTTCGATGCCTTTGAAGACGAAATGCTGGACCTGATCACGGTACCGGAGGACGTGGAAATCAGTCTCGAGCAGCACGGATTTTTCCTGCACCTGCTGTTCGAAGCCATTGCCCGCTACCGGTTTATTTATCAGGATCTGGTCAATATCCTGTCCCGCTACGACCGTCTGCAGGCGCGCTTCCGCAAACTGCTCAGGAAAAAAGACCAGGCCTTTCGGACGATCTGCGACAGCCTTCACCGTCAGGGGGTCATGACGACCAACGCCCGGGAACGGGATGCTCTCTGTCAGCAATTGACGCTGACTGCCTGTTACTGGATCAGCTACGACAGCCTTTCACATCTGCAGGACCGTGACGATGTGAACCCTGCTCGCGGAGTGTTTCAGATGCTGCATCTATTGGCGCCGTATCTGAACGAGCAGGGGCGCATGGACATCGAAACGATGAGCCGGGACTACGTTTGAGCGACGGTTGATCAGTTTCCCGGGAGAGCGCCACCGACTCAGGGTGACTTCTTGCGGGGTGCGGGGGTGCTGGCGCGGGTCCGTTTGAGTGTGCTGACTTCGTTTTCCAACGTCTTGACCCGGGCTTCCAGCGATTCGATGTCCTCGCGGCGAGGTATGCCAAGTCGACGCAGAGCGCCGGACACACGCTGGTCAAACAGCGTCTCCAGCTTGTCCCAGGTTCCGGTCGCTCGCTCGCGAACATCTTCGACGCGGTCCTCTACCGACTTCACGTGCTTGCCGACCACGCCCCTGGTTTTACTCTCCAACTCTTCGCCTTCGTGCACCAGCCGTTCGAAAAAACGGCCCGCATCTTCCTCAGCCTTGGTATAAGCGCCCAGGCCCGCGAGCCAGATCTGGCGAGCCGAGTCCTTGATCTTGCTGGCCAACTGAACGTCATTATCCGGCGATTTATCGTCCTGCTCTGACATACTGCCCTCGCTGTTAATCGGGTAGGCCAACCCGAATGATGGCCACCTGATTATTGTATTACAGGACAGCCCGGATTTCAGTGCTCCGCAGGCGTACACAGGTGCGTGATCCTGTACTGCCCGTGCGATGAGGCTACTGCGATATAAGCCCGTCACCAATATGCGAAAATATGATGAGAGGGAGCGTTCAAAAACTTGAACTGCTCACTTTTTAGTCAATACTTCATGATACCGGTATCCCTGCTGATGCCGGTTTGTCTGGAAGTCTTTCATGGATACTACTCGCACGTCTCTGCCCGGCCATCAGCGCCGGGCTTTTTTTTCGGCTTATGGTAGGGCAGCATTTTCCTCTCCTTCCTTCGCCCAAAGGGACTTGTCTGGAACCAGCGCGTGTTATATTATACCTTATACTTAATTGTATAATGTACTCGGAAACCCCATGGAATCTACCTTTGATCTGGTGCAAATGCAGACCGCTGCCGGCCGTGCCAGCCAGTTCCTGCGCTCCCTGGCCAACCCGGACCGACTCCTGCTGCTTTGTCATCTCAGCCAGGGAGAAGCCAGCGTTGGCGAACTGAAACAGGCCTCGGGCATCAGTCAGCCCTCCCTGTCACAGCAATTAGGGATTCTGCGGCGTGATCAACTGGTGAAACCACGCAGGGACGGAAAACAGGTGTTCTATTCCATCGCTGATCCGGCGGTACACATTATGTTGATGCAACTCTATAAGATGTTCTGTCTTGAACCGGAGAAAATCCATGATTCAAATTGACTGGCAAGCGTTTACTCCCTGGTCATCGCTGACCGGGGGGCTGTTGATTGGCCTGGCTGCCGCCCTGTTCGTCCTCTTTAATGGTCGTATTGCCGGCATCAGCGGCATTCTGGGCGGGCTGCTGGTATCCCGGTCGCCGGATCGCCTCTGGCGCATCGCGTTCCTGGCGGGAATGATCGGCGCCCCGGCTCTCTGGATGCTGTTCCATAACCTGCCCCCACTGGTCATCGACACCGGCTACCCGATGCTGGTATTGGCCGGTCTTCTGGTTGGCATTGGCACCCGATACGGATCAGGCTGCACCAGCGGTCACGGCGTGTGCGGTTTGTCGCGGCTGTCACCCCGGTCACTGGCCGCCACCCTGAGCTTTATGGGCGCAGGTTTTATCACCGTATATACTGTCCGACACCTGCTGGGAGGCTGACACCATGCTCTATACTCTGTCTTCATTGGTTGCTGGCCTGGTCTTCGGGCTCGGGTTGATCCTCTCTGGTATGGCCAACCCGGAAAAAGTACTGGGATTCCTGGATCTGGCGGGTAACTGGGATCCGTCTCTGGCGCTGGTCATGGCCGGAGCCATCGCGGTCGGCCTGGTGGCCTTCCGGTTCGCCGGCAAACGCAGCCGATCCATTCTTGGCCTGGAGATGAAACTGCCAGGCAACCGTGAGCTGGACAAGCGGCTGATTGTCGGCGGCCTGGTCTTCGGCACAGGCTGGGGCCTGGCCGGGTTTTGCCCGGGTCCCGGCCTGGTGGCCATGGGCGCTGGCGAATTCAAGGCGCTGGTGTTTGTGGTCGCGATGGTTGCCGGCATGCTGCTGTTCGAATTGGTCGAACGGTCCCGGGCGTTAAAAAAACCGGCTAAATCTGTTTAAATCGTCGATAAACCTAAGGAACCTCTGATTAAGTCTATTGACGATTCTGCAAGTGTTGAGAGGCTCAGTGGCAAGGCGCGGTTCGCCGGTAATGGCCGACGCCCTTGCCAAGAATCGTAACGCGGCCAATGAGCCTCTCAACACTTGCCCGCAGGGGC
>JASBRL010000071.1 GCA_030149475.1 Marinobacter sp. | reverse complement strand
CGATCCAAAAGGGCTTGGCCATTTCCCGCCTTAGGGTACCGGGCGGCAAACCGATATCCAGCTCCAGGCGCTGAAGCCGTTCCGGATCAGAGCCAATTTCCCGGCGTAGTTGTTGTCGTTGGCCAGCACGGCGAAGCCATACTGCCGGCAGTCTGAGCAGAGTGTCGATCCCGCCTGTTTTACGGGGAAACAGGCCTTCACGGCGGGGCCGTTTGTGCAACAGGCTATGATTGAGGGTTGCCATGGGGTGACTCCATTGATAGTGGTGACTGTCTGATCAAGTTTGCGCCTGCGGCCACAACCAGAACAGATTCAGCTCACCCTGTTTGCAACCGGTACAGTGATCTGAGCCTGTGCTCTGTGTTGGTCAATGGAGGTGGCAACTGTACCGGTTGTGGATTTGCCTGTGCCCTGAGTGCGCAGGCAATTGGGGCGTAGCCGTGCGGATAGTTATCCGTGGGCGGGTGCTGGCGGACGGGTCGTCATTGACTGGCGGCAGAGCGACCGGCGGCAGAGCAGAGGGTTATCGGGTCGGGGTCAGTCCGTTGGTGGGTGCGGAGTGTCAGATCGGTAGACCGATCATGGCCAGCCCGTCCACGGGGTTAATGGACTCCAGGCCCTGGGCGATGCCCACCGATGGACAGGTCAGCTTGCCTCCGACGACATTTAGCCCGGCCAGCAGCCCCGGGTTGTCGGTAAGTGCCTGGCGAGGGCCCTTGTCCGCCAACTCCAGCACGTAGGGCAAGGTTGCATTGTTCAGCGCATAGCTTGAGGTTCGGGCCACCGCACCGGGCATGTTGGCGACGCAGTAATGCACCACGCCATCCACCACAAATGTGGGGTCGGCATGAGTGGTGGGCCGGGATGTTTCAAAGCAGCCGCCCTGATCAATAGCGACATCTACCACTGCCGCGCCTGGCTTCATGCGCGCGATCAGGTCCCGGCTGACCAACTTGGGCGCGGCTGCACCGGGAATCAGTACGCCGCCGATGACCAGATCGGCCTGCAGGACCGACTCCTCAATGGCTCGGGCCGACGAGAACAGGGTCTGCACCCGGTTGCCGAAGGTGGCATCAAAGCGCCTGAGCACGGGAATGGATTTGTCCAGCACCAAGACCCGGGCGCCCATGCCCACGGCCATCTGGGCGGCGCCAAAACCCACCACGCCGCCACCGATGATGACCACCGTGGCGGCCTGCACACCGGGCACGCCGCCAAGCAGCAGGCCGCATCCGCCCTGGGATTTTTCCAGGCAATGGGCGCCGGCCTGGATGCTCATCCGCCCCGCCACCTCGGACATCGGCGCCAGCAGCGGCAGGCCTCCGTGTTGATCCGTTACGGTTTCATAGGCAATGCAGGTGGCACCGCTGGCCAGCAGATCACGGGTCTGGGGGATATCCGGTGCGAGATGAAGATAGGCGAACAGGGTGTGATGAGGCCTGAGCATGCCCCGCTCCTCGGCCTGCGGCTCCTTGACCTTGACGATCAGTTCTGCCTGTTCAAATACCTCTTCGGCAGAAGCCGCCAGCGTGGCGCCGGCAATCAGATACTGTTCATCGGTAAAATCGATGCCGTCACCCGCGCCGGCCTGAACCACAACCTGATGGCTGTGGGTAATCAGTTCGTGCACGGCTTCCGGTCCCAGGCCGACGCGGAACTCGTTGTTTTTGGTCTCTTTCGGTACTCCGATGATCATGTCGGATCTCCTGTGCGGACTCTGCCAACGGGGCGACAGACCGGCGTCAGCGTCTTTCCCGCAGTATAGTCAGCGTGGCAGGAAACAATGGCCTGTATGATGGTCGGATACCAACGGGCCTGGCGACCCTTGTGGCGTCACCAGGCCAGAGCGCCGGAGAACTGCTCAGGCGCTGGTTTCAGCTTCCAGCTTGTCCTGAGTCCGGTCTTCAAAGTCGCTGGCGTCGTGACGCTCGTGCAGTTGTTCCTCGGGTTCGCCCCAGGCGCGGTTGACCATCCGGCCTCGTTGTACGGCCGGACGCTTGGCAATCTCTTCGGTCCAGCGAATGACGTTGGTGTAGGTATGGGCTTCAATAAATTCTGCCGCATCGTACACCCGGTTCGTGACCAGAGCACCGTACCAGGGCCAGATTGCCATATCAGCAATGGTGTACTCATCGCCGGCGATGAACCGGTTGTCGGCGAGCTGCCGGTCAAGCACATCGAGCTGCCGTTTGATTTCCATGGTGTAGCGGTTGATCGGATACTCGTATTTTTCCGGCGCATAGGCGTAAAAGTGCCCGAAGCCGCCGCCCAGCAGCGGTGCACTGCCCATTTGCCAGAACAGGCATTCAGTACGCTTGCCCGGGTCTGCGGGCAGGAAAGCGCCAAATTTTTCGGCCAGATACAGCAGGATGGCGCCCGACTCGAAAATTCGCTGTGGCGGATTCACGCTGTGATCAACCATCGCCGGAATCTTCGAATTAGGATTAATATCGACGAATCCGCTGCTGAACTGGTCGCCGTCCATGATCTTCACTAGCCAGGCATCGTACTCCGCTTCGCTGATGCCTTGTGCCAGCAGCTCCTCCAACATAATGGTGACCTTTACCCCATTCGGCGTGGCCAGTGAGTAAAGCTGCAGCGGGTGCCTGCCCACCGGCAGGTCTTTTTCGTGGGTGGGGCCGGCAATGGGGCGGTTGATACTGGCAAACCGCCCACCACTTTCCGCGTCCCATTTCCAGACTTTCGGTGGGGTATAGGTGTCGTCGCTCATGGTTCTGGTCTCTCATTGACAGGTGAATGAATTCGCCGACCCTGCCTCAGGTCCGGGAATCGCATATATTCAGGACAGCGTGTGCGTACTCTGATCACTTGGGGCGAGTCGGACGATGTTCAAGGTCTGACCCGGATCATCGGGTGGCCGTTGTGGGTTGGCAGGCCTCTTGATAATCGTCGCCCCGGTCAGCCAATTAACCGCACGGACACTGGAACTCACGCAAAGCCGTAAACGAAATCTGCTCCTGCTCCAGGCGCAGGTTTCTGCCAGGCTCCAGCGTACCCAGCATCCGGTAAACGGCTTGTTCATGCCCGGTCAGGTTTGCCAGTTCACCGGTATGGGGTGACGGCTCGGTACCCCACAGGTGCCGGTGTGCCAGCAGTGTCGGCTATTCGCTCTGTTGCGCCAGTACCGTTAAAGGCTTGCAGCGGCACCAGTCGTCAAGTGCCGGGAACCGTTGACGAATCTTGCCGGTCAGTGTCTGATACTGGCGGGCCGCCGCCACCGGCAATGGGTTGCGGCCCAACTGACGGTTATTGACGGTCTGCCATTCCAGTTCCAGGTCGGGGCCTGCGGCCGCTTGCCACTGGGCCACCCAGCTCCGGGCAGCGTCATAGTGCTCCATCAGTTGCCCGGGGGTGGGCTTTTTATGCGGCAGGCGCAGGGGAAAGAGTGTGTCGGGCTGATAGCAGGCTCTTGGCAGGTCGCCACTGCGCCAGAGTTTTTCCAGCCGCTTGCCGAAGTCCGTCAGCCGGGTCCAGGGGGGTTAGTGATTCTACCTGCACGCTCTCTCTCGCCGCGCGCTCCTGGCGGTAGGCTTCAATGGTCAGGTTGCGCAGCAGGGATTCACGGCCCTCCGGGTTGTACACCAAACCGACATGGGAGACGTAGGGCTCGATAATGTGGATCTTCTGCAGTGGCGTCACAATCAGCAACTGCAGGTTGAGACGCCGGAACAGCTCCAGCCCGAAACGGGCGGATTCATCGGAGCCCCGGCCAAAGGCTTCATCAATCATCACGAAGCGGAAGCTGCGGGAGCGCACCTCGCCCCATTCCAGGCCAAACTGATACACCAGGCTGGCGTTCGGGATTGTATTCGATGTCCGCCAGGGAGCGGTTGATCTGGTCGATACGCTCACGAATCTGCTGGCGTTCCTTGTTGGGCTGGCCGTGGAAGGTGGCGAGTTCGCGGTCGAGTGTTTGCTTGCGCTCTTCGGTATCACGGATGCGCTGTTCCAGCTCGTCAAGCTGCCGGGTCAGGGCGTTAAGCTGGCTGGAAGCGGTCTCCAGCGCCTGCTTTTCCTGTTGCAGGGTGGCCATGGTCTCGGCCGGGGGGTCCGCCAGTCGATATCGCTGAAATCCTGCACCTGTAACAGGGCGGTCATGGCGTCACGCTGCTCGGCCAGTCGCTTGCGATCCTTGCCGATGCGCGCCCATTGCTCGCCGAGTTGCTGAATCGTCTTTTCCAGATCAGCCTGCTGGTTTTCCAGCGTGGCAATTTTCTGTTCGTTACTCCAGCCCAGCACAAAGCGGCTGCGATCATTCAGGCTGTGGCGGTCGTCCTTTTCATGGCGCTGATCACCGGCCTTGATCTGACCGGCTGGCGTTATCGCCCGCGATTCCCGACGGAACTGACTCAGATCATCGCAGCAGGCATAGTCGAAGCGGCGTGCCAGTTCCTGTTCGATCCAGCCATAAAATTCGGAATCGGGCCGGATGTCCAGTTTGTGAACCAGCGAGACGGGGTGCAGTTGCGGTGGCGCGGTGGTTTGCGTCTGACGCACCCTGAAGTAGACCAGTCGCCCCCGCAGGTTGGTTTTCTCAACCCAGTCCGCAACCGCGGCGTAATGGGTGTCTGATACCAGCAGGGATAGCGCAAAGTTATGCAACACGCGCTCGGCCGCGCCTTCCCAGGTGGTGTCCTGCTCCCGCACCCGAATCAGCTCACCGGCAAAGGGCAGTTCATCGGCATTGAGACTGAGCGCTTCGCAAAGGGCGTCGCGAATGCCGATCTGGCGGGAATGGATGTTGGAGCGGCGCTGGCGCAGCGAGGTCAGCTCACGCTCCAGCTCCTCATGCTGGGCCTTATGCTCCCGGAGCGACATCGCAAGTTCCGTCTGCTCGTTGTCCAGCGCGGCGGACTGACTCTCCACGTTCTCCTTGCGTGTGGCCAGCGTGTTGAGATTACGTGAGAACGTGTCGACATCCGGCTGTGCCGCCATGTCCAGGTGGGCAGCGTGGCGGGCATAGTCACTCGCCCTGTGCTGACGGCGATCACGCTCTTTATTGAGTCGGCTGATTTCGGTAGCGATCTGCTCCAGCCGGTCTCCGCCCTGCTTTGAGATGGCGTCCTTGAGCTGATCGCGCTGGCCCCTTTGTTCAGTCAGGGCTTCGCTTTGTCGTTTCAGGTTGCGGCTCTGGCGGTCGTGTTCTGTTGCAAGGTTGGCCAGGCGCTGTTCCAGCAGACGGCTGCGGTGGCTGGCAAAATAGACTTTCAGAGTATCCCGGTAGTGCTCCCAGCGCTGACGCTCCTGCGTGCTTTGCTCATGCCGGTCGCAATCGGCGACCAGCGGCGTGAGTGCCTCAACCTGTGCCCGCGCCTTGAGCACGGCTTCATGGGCGCGGCTGAGATCATCGAAATGATGCAAAAGGCCGTCAATGCGGGGCTGAACGCTAAAAGCCTCCAGCATGTGCTCGCGCACGAAGTCGGTAAGATTGCCCACGGACTTCATGGACACGGTCTGGTGAAACAGTTCCAGCGCCTGATCGTTGTCCAGCCCGAACAGGCGGCGGAATGCTGCTTCATAGGGGTTGAAGGTGTCGAATAGCTGCACCCTCGGGTTGTCCCGTAATTGCTTGCGCAGGGTTTTGATGTCGTTATTGAAGTTGGCCAGGTGTTCGCGGATGGCCAGTGCATCCTCCGCTACCAGATAGAATCGCGCCGGCTGCCCCTGCTTGTCCTTGTGCCAGAAAACCTGGGCCAGGGTGACCTGCTGGTCATAGCCTTCGTTGCCAAACACCGCCAGCAGTACGGAATAGCTGTTGTGATCACGCAGGGCCACCGGTTTGGCGTTGTGGCCGGTGTCGCTGCGTTCGGATTTGTAATAGCCCTGCACGTAGGAGCGCAGAGAGCGTTCCTTGTTGAGGGCGCCGGCGGCTTTGTTGTAGGCGATGCGCTGGGCGGGAATTAGTAGGGTGGTCATGGCATCCACCAGGGTGGATTTGCCGGAACCAATATCGCCGGTCAGCAGGCCATTCTCACCGTTTACCTCCAGGCGCCAGACCCGGTTATCAAAGGTGCCCCAGTTCAGCACTTCCAGGTGCTGCAGCCGGAAACCGGCAAGGGTGTCGGTGTCCACAAAATCCAGTAGCTGTTCCTGCATCAGCCGTTGTCCTCGCTGTTTTGAGACGGGTCGCTCCCGGGTGCGAAGTGGTGCTGGTAATCCTGCAGGCGCTGATCGAATTCGTTTAGCCACTGGGCATCCACAAAGGCCTTGATGATTCGCCTTACTTCGATCTTGTCTTTCTGGTCCCGCAGGCGGCGGATAAAGCCCAGTTCGGCCACCTTGTTCAGATGACTGTCGATCTGGTCTACCAGTCGTACCTCATTGGAGCTTTCCGGCAGGAATGTGCGCATCAGGTTGACTACTTCATCACGGTCCAGAATCAGCCGTAGCTCGCCGCCGGTGGTATCGGCTTCTGCCAGTTTTCGGCGCAGCAGGGCGATCAGCAGGCTCACCGGAAAGGAGAGCTGGCGGCGGTTCATCAGCCGGGGCAGGGGCGTGGTGTCCTGGTCATTCTCCTGAGTTGCCAGCCAGGCGTAACCCTCCGACTCGTCGATCTGGAAAGTCAGCCCCATCACCGCCACATAGTCCCGGATACAGGGTTGCAGGTTCATGATCTGCTGCCAGAGGCCGGGGTCGTCATCCTGGTAGATAACCCCTTTCAGCAGCTTGATCACCGCCAGAGAGAGTGCGTTGCCCTGGCTGTTGTCGTCGGTTTCGGCTGTGCTCATGGTTCGGTTGTTGTCCGGTAAAACGGCTAACGGGTAAAAATCACCCGGGCGATATAGGCGCGCCGGTGATGATTATCTTCATCCGTCCAGTGAATTGTGTCCTGATGGCTTTCGTCAAAGCGGGCGCTGGACTGGTTGCCGGCCATGGTGAGGTAGGTTACCAGCTCTGCCAGCCCCACCTGTAGTGGATGGCGTTCGATCACCTGTGCCAGGGTGACCTGGGAGTGACCGCGCAGAGCCTCGCGGATATTGCCATGAAGCCGGGCCGGGTCCACCAGTACCTGGTTGAACAGGGCGTCGGGGACCACGCCGGACTCGTCACCGGCTTCCACCCGGGTACTGATCACCGGGTTCAGTGGCGGCGAGAACAGCGGTCGCTCCATGGCCAGGTTGATGTCAGCCTGGGGCGATGCCACCGACATAACCGCCTCCCGGGGCTGGCCATCCCGCAGCGCCAGCGCACGGGTTTCAATACTCTGGATCAGTTGCATGATGCGTTTGTTTTCGAGGTAGGCCTGGTCATCCAGGAACCGGCGCAACTGCTGGGACAGGCGAGCCACCGTGCGCTGGGTCTGCTCGCCGGCATCAAGCCAGTCGAAGTGGATACGTTTGAAGCGTGGGTCAGGCTGCAACGCCTGTACTGCCTCAAGTTCGAAAACCCGCTCCAGTCCCCGGGACAGTTCTTCCTGCCGGGACGGCGACATCAAAAAGTCCCAAAAGGCCCGAAAGGTGCGCCCCTGGTCGGTGTCGGAAATGGCGTTCCGCTCGCCGAATATCTGCTCCAGCAGGTCTCCTTTACGGCCCTCCCAGGCGGTGATCTTTTCCCGGGCCTGGCGATCCAGTTGGCGGAAGTTCTGTTCGACTTCGCGGAAATCCGAGAGCAACTCCCGAGCGGTGCCGTTCAGTTGCTGGAAACGCTCACGTTGGGCGGTTTCGTCCATGATCGCCAGGTCGCCGGCTTCCACCTGGTCGATCTCGCGCTCGATGGCGGTTTTGCGGGCCTGCAGATCGTCCAGCCGCGCCTGTTTGTCGGTCTCGGTACCGGCGATCATCTGTTGCAGCAGGTCAAATACGGTGCGCAGGCGTGATTCCGTGCCCACAAACTGACGCTGGGTCAGGCTATCAAGCCAATTGACCGCCTTTTCCGTGGCCGGGGTCAGATCAAAATGTGCCTCGTCACTGTCCAGTGGATAGAATTTTCGCAGCCAGCCCTTGTCGTTGTCCGCCCAGTCGTTGAGGTAGTCGCGGGCACTGCGTGGAAAGGCCTCGTCCCCATGGCTGGCCCGGAGTTGGAATAGCAGGTCCTCGAGCCGTGACTGCAACTGGGATTCCGCCATCGACCGTTCATTGGGCTGAATGAACACCTGGTTCAGAAACCCGATGATCAGCGGTGCGTGATCCGCCAGCAACAGCCGCCATGCGGGATGAAAACGGCGTAACTGGCTGAGGGCGTCGTAGTCCAAGGGGGCATTCCTTCGGAAGATTCTTATGGGCGAACCTGTGCCGGAGATAATAGGGGATGTGGGCGGTGGGTTAAAGGGGGTAGTGGTTTTCAGGTCCTGTGTAATAGATCGTTCACTGATGAATGTTAAAGCCCTTTTATCGTTCACTAATGAACGGGTGGTGGGATTATGTCTCATGATGCAGTATCATTCATCTATGAGCGACGAAAGCATAAAATCATTCATAGGTGAACGCAATGCCTCGTAAAAAGGTCCGCAACTACAGCGTCTATACCAAAGAGGCATGTCGGTTGCTCGGTCTGCTGATTCGAAACGCCAGAAAAGAGAAACGTATGTCGATCGAGGAACTCGCAGAACGGGCGAGCACGTCGCCAAACTTTGTTCGCCGGGTCGAGAAAGGCGGCTTGACCGGTGAGATTGGCGTTGCCTTCGAGCTGGCGTTCATCGTGGGGGTGCCCCTGTTCCAGCCCGACACCTCCGAGGGAGCGAAGCTTGAGGTTTTAGGCCATAAAATCCACATAGCCAAAGATAAAGCGGCCCTGCTGCCTCAGTCTGCCCGCAAAACCAGGGAGGTATTGAAGGATGACTTCTAATAAGCCAATCAACGAGCTTTATGTTTGGCTCTGGCTTCCGGGCGCATTGGATCCGGTGCCAGCGGGTCGGGTATACCGGACCGGCAATAGCTTTAACTTTCATTACGGCAAGCGCTACGTTGAGCGGAACGATGCAATCTCTCTGAACCCCGACGAATTACCGCTCAGAAAAGGATCGCATCAGCCTATTGGTGGCATGACCATGCCGAGCTGTCTGAGAGACGGATCTCCGGACGCCTGGGGCCGCCGCGTCATCATTCGTCGGATGATGGGCAGTTCCGCTAACGCCGACACGGAGATGGACGAACTCACCTACCTCATCGAATCGGGAAGCGATCGGGTCGGTGCACTGGATTTTCAGCGATCGTCAAGCGAATATGTGCCGCGAGAAACCGACAGTGCGTCTCTCGAAGAACTTCTGGAGGCATCGAGTCGCGTTGAGAAGGGTCTGCCATTGACCCCGGACCTGGAGCAAGCCCTGAATCATGGCACCTCTATTGGGGGGGCTCGTCCGAAGGCGCTGTTACAGGATGGCGATAAAAAATACGTCGCCAAATTTTCCTCATCCACCGACACTCAGAATGTTGTGAAGGGTGAGTTTGTGGCCATGCGTTTGGCGGATAAAGCCGGATTGGAAGTTGCCCTGGTACGGATGGAATCGGCGGCAGGTCGTGACGTTCTCCTTGTGGAGCGTTTCGACCGGGTTGCCCGCTCAGGCGGCTTTGAGAGAAAGCTCATGCTCTCTGCCCTCACTCTCTTCCAGTTGGATGAGATGATGGCCCGTTACGCCAGCTATGATTTACTGGCAGATATGATTCGCCAGAAGTTTCACAATCCTACAAACAGCCTCCGGGAGCTATACCGTCGCATGGTATTCAATGTGCTTTGTGGCAATACCGACGATCACGCTCGCAACCATGCGGCGTTTTATGACGGTAAAGCATTGGCGCTCACGCCCGCCTACGACATCTGCCCTCAAAACCGGACCACAGGTATTGCCAGCCAAGCGATGGCCTTGCTGGATGGTAAGAGCCAGAGCACGCTGGCCCTGTGCCGGGAAGCGGCTCACAAGTTTAATCTGAACCCGCAGCGTGCCAAGGAAGAGGTTGAATCGTTGGAGCACGTTATTCAAAGCAACTGGAATCAGGTGTGTGACGAAGCGCAGATGACCGAGACAGAAAAGCGGTTCTTCTGGAAGAGGCAGTTCCTGAACCCTTCTATTTACGAGGACTGACAACAAAAGCGCACTGACCGGCGGTGTCGCTTCTCCGGGAGGACAATAGGCCGCAGAGAAATGCTGATGGGCCAAGCCGTTTGGAGAAGGTACTCCCGCATATCGGATATTGCGTCCCGGGGTCATGCGTCCCGGGGTCAAGTCTTGCGTTTTGCCCGCCTTGCCATTTCGATTTGCTTACCTCAGGCTTTCTCGCCTCAGTGAAAATCATGGAAGGAGCCAAGGAATGGCCAGACCGTTGCGACAGGAATTTGCCGGCGCGCTGTATCACGTGACGTCTCGCGGAAACCGTCGGGAGATGATTTACGAATCAGATGATGATCGACGCGCCTGGTTGTCGATCCTCGATGAAGTCTGCGAGACCTTTAACTGGGTATGCCACGCCTACTGTTTGATGGACAATCACTACCACCTGCTG
>JASBRL010000052.1 GCA_030149475.1 Marinobacter sp. | reverse complement strand
AAGCAGTACCCCGGTTATGGCATCGCCCAGCACAAGGGATACCCTACGCCTTTGCACCTGGAGGCTTTGCTGCGCCTGGGTGCGACCCCCGAACACCGACAGTCATTCCGACCTGTGCGCGAGGCTATCGAACAGGTCGGCGTGAACCAGACCAGCGCCCCTCCCGAACTGGCCTTTCGTACCGACTTGTTCGCAGATACCGATTGACAAGGGGCCCTCTGATCCTTAATATACGCGCACGTTGATCGGCGGTGTCGGTTGGCGCGCAGTTTGAGCGGGTTTGTGGAGAGCGGGCATTCTGGTAGCTCGTCGCGCTCCCCAACCCACGAAAGCCGAAGGGAGTCACCGACCTTCGGCTTATGAGCCCGACCCGGATGTCGTCTCGGTAGCTTGAAGGGTGAATACAGTTTGATGCGGGGTGGAGCAGTCTGGTAGCTCGTCGGGCTCATAACCCGAAGGTCGTTGGTTCGAATCCAGCCCCCGCTACCATTAGTGAAGAAAAGCCTGTCGATGACAGGCTTTTCTGCTTTCTGGCGGTGGCTTTTGGGCTTGCCATTTGCCCGGGCTGGCCAGTAATTGGACAGCCTCGCTGTTGTCGCCAGTCACGCGTCTGCTCCGTTGGTTTCTCCTTATCCTCGGCAGGTATCGTTTCCGACGTCATGTCCCCCATGCTGTCAATGGCCCCTCGTCCTGACACCGATGCGTCCGCCCCGACGGAATCTCACCATCCGATCATTACCATTTGTTTACGGTTAAACGGCGTGTTTTGGCCAGGAGGTGTTGGGTACGCGCGTTGTGACCGTCATAGTTTTCACTTTTTTCCCCGCCTCTTATTACGACTTCTTGACGTTAATTGCCAGCGGTATTTCCCATATCAAGCCTGAATCGTGCGTTTGCAGATACCTAAACTGACAAAATATTGACAAATTTGTAATCGAAAAAAAGACGTATCGCACGCAAAATCCCGTTCGCAATTTATACAATTTTACAAATTCGACGAACAATTGGTGTGCATGCATGTTTAATCGCGTCATAAAAATGTCAATGGCAGGGATTGCCGCGATTGTACTTACTACGTTGCTGGCCGGTTGCGGAGGGGCTTCGGGAGGAAGTGCTACCTCATCGGGGGGCAAAACCGCGTCATTGAGTTGGACTGCACCTTTAACACGCGTTAATGGCGTCGGTCTGGCCATGGGTGAGTTGAAAGGTTACATCATCCGTTACGGTCAGGATCCGCGCAGTCTGTCACAATCAATCGTGATCAATGATGCCAGCACAATGGACTACACGGTCAGCAACCTGTCGCAAGGCAGTTGGTATTTCGCCATTCAGGTGGTTGACCTCGACGGCCTCGTGAGCGCGCCTTCGGATGTCGTGAGCAAAACAATCTGAGCCCATGGTTCAGATCAGATCAGAGTAGATCGGGTTGGCGACCGGAAGCCTGAGAGTGAAAACCGACCCGATGCCCTCTGTGGAGTGCACACTGATTTCGCCGCGGTGCTTTTCAACGACCACACTGACAAACGATAAGCCCAGCCCGGCGCCGTGATTACCTGATATCTCGCTGCTTTTCTGGCGACGGTAACGGTCGAACAGATGCGGGAGTTCATGATCAGCAATCCCCGACCCCTCGTCACTGACTGTCAGGCAGGCCTGATGGCCGGCCTGAAATACCTGGATGGTTACCGTCGACGGTGGTTCGCTGTACTGAACGGCGTTGGTCAGCAGATTGATAACTGCACGCTCCAGTAGCTCCGGATTGCCGTTCAACCACAGGTCGTCGCTTCCCTGCAACTGTAATCGAATACCTTTTTCCGATGCCTGTTCAATGACGCTGTCACGGGCATTTTCCACAATTGCCAAAAATTCACATTCGTAAAAGCGGGTTTCGGTCAGTTGTTCGGCACGGGCTAACTGTACGAACTCTTCGGCCAGTTGGTAACTGCGCCGGGCAAGCCTTCCCAGTTGATCCAGCTGGTGAGCAGGTATTTCTCCCGGGCTGCGTTTGAGTTGCTCAATCAGCGCCAATTGAGACACCAGTGGTGAACGCACATCGTGAGAGATAAAGTCGATGGCTTCACGATGCTGCCTTTGCTGTTCCCGGAGCTCGGAGATGTTCGAAATATTCGCAATGATGCCACTTTGCACGCTGTCAGGCAGGTCAAACGGAGCGAGGTGAATCAGAAAGTCCATGCCGTGAACCCGGAGATCAACCGTCCTGCTTTGCTTCTGGGTCAGTGTTTCGGCGACGGTCTCCGGCCAGGGTGGCGCCTCCCGTGGATCGTGCCCCTGAAGCAGGCTTGCCAGCGACATGCCGATCAGGCTGGGGCGTGGTTCGTGAAACCATTCCTCGATATGGCCATTGATAAACTGGATGATACCGAGTGTGTCCGCAACAATAATTCCGTCCGGCATTTTTTCGAAACTTCGGCCTATGAATGCCTGCATTCGGCTCAAGCGCTCGGTGGCCCGCCGCAACCGCTCGATTCTGAGGTAAAAGTTGTCACGGATCCGACCAGGTTCTGTCGTCCGTGTCTGAGTGTCGAGTGTAAGCCGATTCAGATATCGCCGGTTGGCTTCCCGGGTCAGGCCGGGAGGCAGTATCAGGCCCAGCTCATAGGTGTCATTCTCCCGCACCAGGCGTATCCAGCTTTGGTTATCCTGATGTTGCCATCGCCCTGTGACATCGATATCGGGACCGTCGCGGGCCGTCAGTCTATAAGCCGCGAGTCGCTCCTGGTTTCGGCTTAACCACCAGCCCTGGGCCTGTAGCAGTGACCTGAGGTGATCCAGTAACTGCTGAGGGTGGCGTTGCCAGGGTTCCGGCAGGCTGAGATGCTCGCCACGACCGAGATCATCCAGTTGTTGGTTCAGGAACTGGTTTGTCATGGCAAGCCGGAAGGTTGTCCA
Organism: Marinobacter sp.; assembly: GCA_030149475.1. Taxonomy (GTDB): domain Bacteria; phylum Pseudomonadota; class Gammaproteobacteria; order Pseudomonadales; family Oleiphilaceae; genus Marinobacter. The sequence goes on along the minus strand of JASBRL010000052.1, from coordinate 24,363 downwards.
GAAAGGTGACGCAAGCAGTGTCATGATCAGGGCACTGGCAACCGGGATGTGTCGATGACCCAGCAACAGTGCCGCGGCCATCAGTACGATCAAGGATAAGAATACGCTGCCGCAGAGGGCGAGTGTCGGCAGTGGCCTCAGGCGCGGCAGGATCAGGGCAAGCAGCACAATGGTCAGCAGCGGCAACCACCAGTCGATCCCCCGGTTCACGCGCTTGATCAGATTGTGGGTAACCAGTGCGGAGTAGGTATTGGCATGAAACTCAACGCCGGACATCGGGCGGCCGTGGCCGGAAAACGGTGTTGGCAGGTTATCCCCGAAGCCGGGAGCGGTCGCGCCCACAAACACCGTTTTGCCGGCGAACAGCCGGGGCTCGGGCGGTGACCTGAGAACGTCAATATAGGAGTATGTCGGGAGTGTGCTGCCCGCACGACTGGTCATGGGTACTTCCACGAAATCCTGGCGGACATTGAGGTAAGGGGGCGCACTATCTGTCTGGTCAGAATCGAACTCTGTTCTGACGCCTGACAGTCTGGCTGCCGCCAGTGAGAGGCTTGGCCACAGCACGTCGCCGAGACCGTTGTACAGGTATAGCCCGCGGGCCAGTCCGTCACTGTCAAGTTCGACATGGGCATGGCCAAGAGCCGCTGCAGCGGCGCTGAGTTGCGGCACTGGTAACGCCGCACTGATCGGCTGCCCGGTGGCCCGGGGGGCAAAGTGCAACGGCAGGATGACCTGCCCGTGTTCAGACATGGCCCGGGCAAGAAGGCTGTCATCTGCGGTCGGTTCCGGAAACAGGACGTCGAATACGATGGTCTTCGCGTTGGCGGCTGTGAGTTTGCGAATCACCTCGGCATGGGCGGCTCGCGGCCAGGGCCATCGGCCCAGCGCCGCCAGACTTTTACGGTCAATGGCAACGATGGCGACGTCATCGGCAAGTGGTGCCGGGAATGTCGTGATCAGGCCGTCATACAGCCAGTTGTCGAAACGCTGGGGAATGCTTGAATAGTGCAGCAGTGCCAGGCAGGCCAGCAGTGGCAGGGCCAGTGTCCAGGAGGAATGTGTGTGGGTAAACCAATCCCGCTTCATGGGCCCTGCTGTGTTGGTGAGACGATTGATTAATCGATAAACAGTTCCCGTCCGGGGCCCCAGCGGCTTGCCAGTGGCCCCTCAGAGAGTGCTTTAAGTCGCACAAAGTAACGCCTACCGGGAATCAGACGCAAGGCCGCTGTGGTACCACTGACGGTCACCGCCTTGACGATGTTCCTGAAACTCGGATCTTCAGACAGCTGAAGACGGTAGTTTTTTGCGGTATCAACGCTTTGCCAGAATACCCTGACCTGACTGTCGGTATAGGTCACGTTGATAATTCGCGCCGGAGGTAACGTGCCGTTGATCACAAAGCGGACGGGTTGGCTGGTAGCCACAGAATTGCCGCCGGCCTCAGTGACCACTCGCCAGTAATATTGTCCGGGACTGAGTGGGCGCGAGAGCATAGCGGTGTTGTCCGGTGCCCACTCGCTGGTCGCTATGACGTCGGCAAATTTGTCTGTTTCGGCGATTTCAATGCGACCAACTTCGTTATTGCCCTGAAATTGCCAGCGAAATTCCGGCATATCGTTATCAAGTCGGGTATCTTTGCCCGGATTCAGGTCTGTCGCTGCACTGGCCTGGAGATTGATATCGATGGACTGATCACTGGGCATGCCAGCAACGCCTCGACTGGACAGCGCTGTAACCCGCACGTCGTAGCTGCCGTTGTCGAGGTAATCCAGTGAGTATTCCTGGCTGGAGGTTTGTTCACTGATCACCCGGTGGCCGGTTGACTTGTCATAAATGTCTACTTGATGCAATTGTGCGCCGTCATCAGTCCAGCTCAATTTGGCCGGGAGGCGGTTGATGCTCGCCGCCAGTGCTGAGGTCTGAGGGGCGGGCGGCAGCTTGCGGATTTCCAGTGATCCGGCGCCCCGGGTCAGGACTGTCGCGCTGTAACCGGCCGGAATTTGGCGTGTTTTACCCTGTGGGCCAAAAGCAACACGACCCTTGGTGACTTGCAGTCGTGTCTCACCCGGTTGTGTCTGCAGCGAGAAGGCCGTGCCCCGCACCGCTGCGATGGCCGAGGGCGTCTGGATCTCAAAGCGGGCGCCCTGACCAACCAGTGGTGTCACTTCGGTGCTCAGCTTGCCGCGCTCCAGGCGTAGCAGGGTGTCAACCATACCGGTCCGGCCTAATCGGGTCAGTCGATTGAAAACCATATGAGTCGCGGTATCCAGACGAATTACCGACTTATCCGCCAGCCGAATGGTGGCGTTACCCTGCTGAATAAAGACCTGATCGCCGACCCGGAGAAGCTGTCGGGGGCGCAGCGGTTCCCGGCGGGTCGTACCAAAATGCTGAATCTGTCCCTGACCGGTGATACCAACCACGGTCGCCGGTTCGGGTTGATGAGCAAGCCAGGTTACAGGGATTTTCAGGCTGTCCCCTGCAGCCAGCCTGGCCGGGGATTTCAGATGATTGTAGGCGGCCAGTTGCTGACTGGTATAGGCCGGTGCCAGCAAGCCCTTCAGCGCCTGGGGGAACGACTCTCCGGGGCGAAGTGTGTAAACCCACTCAGCAGCCGTCGTATGGGTGGCCAGGATTGCATGGCTTTGCGAACCCCGTGAAACCGGCAATTCCGCCACCGCACTTGACGAAAACACCAGGGTCAGAGCAAGCAGGCCGGAGGCAAACCGGTACGATGGCCGTTTAATGATCCGGCCAATAAACGGGTTGGACACTAGTTTGCCTCAACCATCTCGGTGTCTTCGGGAATAATGGCCGTCATGGCTTCCAGGCGGTAACCGCGCTGATAGATGGTCTTGATACGAAAGCCGTTGTCCGGGTTCAGTCCCATCCGTCGACGCAGTCGGCTCATGTGGGTGTCGACCGTCCGGGTGTTGATGTCGCGTGTGACGCCCCATACACGCTCCAGCAGAACCTCGCGGGTGAGCAGGCGACCCTGATTCTGGAACAGAAACAGGGTTAGATCGAAATCTTTGTCGGTCATTGTCAGCGGCTCGTCGCGCAAAGTAATGACACGCCGCTGAATATCAACGGTAAAAGCGCCATAGCTGACCCGTTCCTTCTCGGATTCCGGATTGATCCGGCGTGCCAGTGCATTGATCCGGGCCATCAGTTCGGCCGGCCGCGCCGGTTTGGACAGATAGTCGTCTGCCCCCGCATCCAGCGCCTGGACAATATCCTGTTCGCTGTCTCTCTGGGTCAGAAACACCACCGGAATAGGCCAGTTCATCTGCGCGCGAACGTCCCTCAGGACGTCGATTCCGGACATATCCGGAATCTGCCAGTCGAGAATGAGCAGGTCGAAGCTGTGATGCTGTATCGCGCTGAGAAAAGCCTGGCCCGTGCCGTAGTCCTGGCATTGATGTCCACGCTCCGAAAGCATGGCCCGGATATGCTGGGCCTGTTCGCGTTCGTCTTCGAGCAGCGCGATTCGCATGGGTGTTCTCCTGCGCGGTTTGAGAGTAACGGCGGTGTGTCCGGCGCGATACACCGGCCATAATACCGGCCATTGTGACAAATCGGACGACGCCGTTCAGTGTCATTGTGTAGATTTCCGTAATCAGGGAGTCCTGAACGCGGGCTTGCCATTGTCGTCGTCCACTGTTTGTCGGCAGCCCGGGTAATTGCTGCAGCCCCAGAACCAGCCTTTTTTTCCTTTTCGACGCACCAGCGGTGAGTAGCAGTGAGGGCAGGGTACCGGTTTCTGGCCTGTGCCATCGGTTGGTGCACCATTGTCCATGTCCCGGGTCCCGTTGCAGTCAGGGAAGCGTGAGCAGGCATGGAATTCGCCGTATTTGCCCCGTCTGGGGGTCATGGGTGCCCGACATTTCGGACAGTGAATGCCTGACGCTGTGGCGGTACCGGACGATGCAGGGACGGGCGGTTTCAGAAAGTCCTGGATCTGGTGGCGGAGTTCGGCCAGGAATGCCCGCGGGTCTCCCTCGCCCTGGCGAATACGGTCCAGGCTCGCCTCCCAGAGCGCGGTCATGTCCGGTTGACTGATTTCTGCCGGCAGTGCGTCAATCAGCGCCAGACCTTTGGCCGTGGCGCGTATATGACGGCTGTCACGATAAAGGTAGTCCCGTTTGAACAGGGTTTCGATAATACCGGCCCGGGTGGCCTCTGTACCCAGCCCATCGGTCTCACGCAGGGTTTTTCGAAGGGCCGGGTCGCTGACAAAGCGGGCTATGTTGGTCATCGCCGACAACAGGGTTGCATCGGTGAAGTGCACCGGCGGTTTGGTTTTCTGGTCGGTTACGTTGCTACTGTCGCACAGGATGGGGTCGTCTGCGTCCAGTCGTGGCAGAGGTGCCTTGCCCTGACTGGTGGCGGTTTCCCGCTGGCGAATTTCAAGTTTTTTCCAGCCCGGAGAGGTCAGCCCGGTTTCGGTGGCGCGAAATCGGTGCTCGCCAATGGCCAGCGTGAGGCGGCCTTCCCGATGGACAGCCTCAGCGCAAAACTGCATCAGGTAGTAACGGCTGATCAACTCGTATAGTCGCCGCTCCCGCGGTCCAAGGGCACCTGATGGTCGGCTGCGAGCCGTCGGGATGATCGCATGGTGGGCATCGACTTTGCTGTCGTTCCAGGCCGCACTGCGGCGGGCAGTATCCGCGCCTGCCGTGTCGGATGCCAGGCCCGGCTCGACCCTGGCGATGGCATCGATCACCCCTGGGGCCTGTTGCAGGTGCTCTTCCGGCAGAAATCGGCAGTCGGACCGCGGGTAGGTGATCAACTGGTGTTTTTCGTACAGTGACTGCGCGGTATCGAGCACTTCTTTGGCGCCCATCTGGAACAGTCGTCCGGCCTCTATTTGCAGCGCCGACAGGGACAAAGGCAACGGTGGCGGCTCTTTCCGGTCCCGGAACCGCGCCTCGGTAATGGTGCCTGGGCGCCCCTCGACGTCAGTTGCGATGCGATGCGCGACGGTGCCGTCCAGGAGCCGGTCTTCGTCGTCCAGGTAGTCGCGGTATCGCTCATCCACCAGCCAGCGTGCGGTGAACGGCTCTGTTGCCTTACCCTCGAGTGCGTGACAGGTGACCAGTACCCGGTAAAACGGGCGTGGCTGGAAGTTGGCAATGGTAAGGTCGCGGGTCACAACGAGGCCCAGCACCGGGGTCTGCACCCGGCCGACCGAGTAAACGCCTTTCTCGCCGGGTTTACGGTGAGTCAGCGTGTAAAGACGGGTCAGGTTGATGCCATAGAGCCAGTCAGCGCGTTGTCGGGCCAGCGCAGAGTGAGAGAGGCGGCTGAACTGCCGGTTGTCTTTGATCTGGCTGAGCGCCCGACTGACGGCCCGCGGTGTCAGGTCGTTGATCAGCAGGCGCTGCACCGGGCAGCGGGCGCCGGCATAACGTATGACTTCATCCACCAGCAGTTGACCTTCGCGATCCGGGTCACCGGCGTGCACGATCGTCCCCGCCTTGCGGATCAGGCTGACCAGCGTGTTCAGTTGCTGGCGGGCACTGTCCCGCGGCGCCAGCGCCCAGCGCTCAGGAAAGATCGGCAGGTCCTGCAGTCGCCAGTGCTGCCAGCGGGCGTTGTAATGCCCCGGCTCGGCCGGCTCCAGCAGGTGGCCAATACACCAGCTGACCATCACCGCATTGTCGCCGGACCCGCATCGCAGCCAGCCCGGACCTTTTTCGATCGGCGCCGGCAGGGCCGCGGCAATGGCGCGCCCGAGGCTGGGTTTTTCGGCGATATAGAGCTGCATGGTGTTCCGGTTGTGGTTTCTGGTTAACGAGTCGCGGGTAGCGGGTCTGTGTCGGCGGATTACCGCAGGGTTTGTGCTGGCACAGATCGCCACTGCGCAATCGAATCGTCCGTTCAAGGGGGACGGGAAAGTGGCGGATCACCACCCCGGTGTCAAGCATACCGGCTATGTGTGTAGTACACTAGGCACATTGAAACCGGGAGTCTGGAGCGGACTCCGGCAACACCAGAACGACTTTGGAGTAATCGTCACCATGTCCATTCAACAAGTCATCGAACAGAAACTCAGCGACGAATTTCAGCCGGTGACGCTGGCTGTCGATAATGAGAGCCATATGCATAGCGTGCCGGCCAATTCGGAGACACATTTCAAGGTCACACTGGTCTCCGGCCAGTTTGAGGAGATGCCCCGGCTGCGTCGCCATCAGGCGATTTACAAGGCGTTGGCTGAGGAACTCGCCAGCGGCGTCCATGCCTTGGCGCTGCATCTGTATTCCCCGGCAGAGTGGGCGACCCGGGAAGCCGCAGTACCAGCCTCGCCAAACTGTATGGGGGGCTCGAAACATGATCCCGCCCGTCAGTCCTGATCAGGAAACCCTATGAGCCAGTTTTTCCAGATTCATCCGGAGACGCCCCAGAAGCGCCTGATCAATCAGGCCGTCGACATCCTCAGAAAGGGCGGGGTGATTGTTTATCCCACGGATTCCGCCTATGCCCTGGGTTGCCATCTGGGGGACAAACAGGCGGCAGACCGGATCAAGCGTATCCGGCGCCTGGACGACAAGCACAATTTCACGCTGATGTGCCGGGACTTGTCCGATGTGGGCGTCTACGCCAAGGTCGACAATACCCAGTACCGTCTGCTGAAGACCTTCACGCCGGGCCCCTACACCTTCATTCTCGATGCGACCGGTGAGGTGCCCCGGCGCCTGCTGCACCCAAAGCGTCGTTCTATCGGTCTGCGCGTGCCGGACAACGCAATCGTGCAGGCGTTGTTGGGTGAATTGGGCGAGCCCATCATGAGCAGCACACTGATTCTGCCGGGTCAGGACGACCCGATGACCGATCCGGAAGACATTCGCGAGGCACTGGAACACGAACTGGACCTGATCATTGATGGCGGATTCTGCGGACTCGAGGCGACCACGGTGGTGAACCTCTGCAATACGGTTCCGGAAATTGTGCGTGTTGGCAAGGGCGACCCGGCGCCATTCAGGGTCTGACGCCGGGACGTGTTACGCGCGGAAGGTCCGTCAACTCCGCAGATTGAGGGCGTAGGCATAGGAACGCTGGCCACCGGCGGCCTCAATGTGCTCGGCGCTGACCGTCCGGCGAAGGCTGTCGTACCGGTGCACAAGATCCTGTAATCCGTTGAACTGCTGGTTCTCACTGACCATCGTGTCCAGCAGTGAGTTGTTGACACCGTAAGCCTTGTTCAATTTGAGGGCGGTATCAACGAACGCCAGCGTGGGTTCATTGACGCTGAGCCGGCCAAAGGCCTCGCGGAACGCCTCGTTGTTATTCAGATCCTGTTCGATCTGCCGACGGATGCCCCCGGGCATGGGGCCTTCAATGGACAACTGGCCGGTGTCCGTCCTGCTGACGCCAAGCCGGGTAGACGGGTTAAGGCCATATTCGGCAAGTTTGTGCCGCAGGGTCTCCTTGAGGAAGGCAGAATCCTGCCCCACATCGTGCTTGTACTGGCCGACTGCGAGGCGGGATGTTGCCTTGGGAGCCTTGCCACCGGTCAGTGTTACGTCCCGGTCAGGGTTGCCGGGTTCGCGCTGGCCGCTGTTGGCCGCCGCCTTGCCGGAAGCTGACTGGGCAGCGGTATTGCCCTCGGCAGTCTGCCAGAGGCCCGCGCTGGCACGAGCCAGGGATGTGAGTAGTGACATAAGGTCCCCGCCTCCTTTCGTGGTTGTATCAGTGCCGAAAAACTGTCTGAATGGATACCAGAGCACAATCTGGGCCAATTTACACAGCGGCAGGGACTTCCTGCCCGATGCCACCGTCAACGGAAATCCGATGTCCGAGAAACAGTCGAGCGTACCCACCGGTTTTCAGGCGATCCACGCCAACCACCTGGAGGATCTTCGTAAAGCGGCGGTCTGGATCGCCCGAACCTGGCCGCTGCCGGTACTTGAGAACGACACCTTCCTGGTCCAGAGCAACGGTATTGCCCAATGGCTGAAGCTGGCGCTGGCAGAGGATCCAAAGCCGGACGGCAGCGGCGGGCTGGGGGTGGCTGCGGCAACAGACTTTCTCTTGCCCTCCCGGTTTATCTGGCAGGCCTACCGGGGTGTTCTGGGCCGTGACCAGGTGCCCGAGCAATCCCCGTTTGATAAAAACCGGCTGGTCTGGCGGCTGTTCCGGCTGCTTCCGGAGCTCCCGGATGATCCGGTCTATAAACCGTTGCACCGCTTTCTGGAGGGCCCACAGCCCGAGCGTCGCCGCTTCCAGCTGGCGGAAAAAATTGCCGACCTGTACGACCAGTATCAGGTGTTTCGTGCCGACTGGCTGGCGGACTGGGAGCAGGGTGCCGACCACATTACCCTGGCCCGTCGGAATGAACGCCGCGATCTGGGTGAGGAGCTGCAGTGGCAGCCGGTCTTGTGGCGAACCCTGGTGGAGGATGTGGGCGATCGGGGCCGTCACACCAGCCGCGCCGGGATTCACACCCGCTTCATGGAGCAGGGCCGCCAACTGACGGCAGCGGACCGGCCTTCCGGACTTCCGCGTCGTATCCTGGTGTTCGGGGTGTCCTCGTTGCCCCAGCAGACCCTGGAAGCGCTTGACGTACTGGCACGCTTTTCCCAGGTGGTGTTGTGCGTTCATAACCCCTGTGAATTTTACTGGGCGGATATCGTCAGTGACCGTGACCTGCTCCGGGCCGACCGCAAGCGCGGCCGGCGTCGGGCTGGCCTGCCCGCGGAGCCCGAACCGGAGTCGCTGCACCTGCATGCCCAGCCACTGCTCGCCGCCTGGGGCAAGCAGGGCCGGGACTACATCCGCCTGCTGGATGCGTTTGATGATCCCGAACAGTATCGCGCCCGGCTGGAGAATGCCGGCCAGCGCGTGGATCTGTTCGACTCCCCCGGCACGGATACGCTCTTGCATCAGCTTCAGGATGACATCCGCACGCTGCGGCCGCTGGCGGAAACCCGCGAACAATGGGCACCGATCGATGCCTCTCTGGATCAGTCGATTGCTTTCCATCAGGCGCACAGCCCGCAGCGTGAAGTGGAAATCCTGCACGATCAGTTGCTGGCTGCCCTCAATGCCGATCCTCAGTTACGGCCCCGGGACATTATGGTGATGGTCCCGGACATCAACGTCTACGCGGCGTCCATCCGGGCGGTATTCGGGCGTCATCATAACGACTGTCGCCGCCATATTCCCTATACCATTTCTGACCAGGGAAGGCGCCATCGCCTGCCGGTACTGGTTGCCCTGGAAACGCTGCTGTCCCTGCCCGAATCCCGCTTTGGCGCCAGTGAGGTGATCAGCCTGCTGGAGGTATCAGCGATTCGTGAACGCTTCGCGATTGATGAGGCAGACCTGCCACAACTGCATCATTGGGTGGATGGCGCGAATATCCGCTGGGGGCTCGATGCCGGGCAGCGGGCGGCCATGGATTTACCGGGAGGTATGGATCGTAATACCTGGCAGTTTGGTTTACGGCGCATGCTGCTCGGCTACAGCGTCGGGGACGGCGAGGCCTGGTCCGGCATTGAACCCTATGCCGAAGTGGGTGGTCTGCAGGCCAGCCTTGCCGGTCAGCTCGACCAGTTCATCACCCGGCTCGGGCAACTCTGGAGCGAACTGCAGACGGACGCAGGGCCGAGCGAGTGGGCTCAGCGACTGACGCGGATACGTGAGGACTTTTTCGCCGATCCCGACGCGGATTCATTGCTGTTGTTCAAACGTCTTGAAGACACGATTGAAGCCTGGTTGAGTGCCTGCGACGAGGCCGCGCTCACCGGACCGGTGCCGTTAACGATCGTGCGGGATGTATTGCTTGACGGTCTGGAGGACAGCGGTCTGAACCAGCGCTTCCTGGCGGGCAAGGTCAATTTTGCGACCCTGATGCCCATGCGCGCCATCCCCTTCAAACGGGTCTGTCTGCTGGGTATGAACGATGGCGACTACCCCCGCACCCGGCCACCTGTCGACTTCGACCTGATGGCTCAGGACTATCGGCCGGGTGACCGTTCGCGCCGGGAAGATGACCGGTACCTGTTCCTGGAGGCGCTGTTATCGGCGCGGGAGCAGCTCTATATCAGTTGGGTCGGTCGTAACATCCGCGACAACAGCGAACGGCCAGCATCGGTACTGGTGGCCCAGTTGCGGGATCATCTCAATGCCGGGTGGCAACTGGCCGACACGGATCCCGCCGCGGTGCCGGCGGCGGCTCTGACCACCGAGCACCCACTGCAACCCTTCAGCCGTGCCTATTTCCCGACCCCCGATCCGGCCACCAACGATCCCGTCACCATCCTGGGTCAGCGGCGTCTGTTCACCTACGAGCGGGAATGGCAGGCAGCACATGATTCCGGGCCTGGTGTCCCCGCCGTCAGCGAGGGCCAGGAACCGCCGCTGGCGTATCGTGAACCGGAGGACCCCATTCGTCTGGCCGACCTGGTGAAGCTGTTGAAACAGCCGGTGAGCAGTTTCTACCAGAACCGACTGCAGGTCTACTTTGCGGGCGCTGAAGGCGATCTGGATGACGCCGAGCCATTCAGCCTGGATGGCCTCAAGCGCTGGGCTCTGCAGGACGAACTGATCGAGACGGTGGTGATGGAGGCGGATTCAGAAACCGATTTCCAGCAAGCCCTGGCGGACCGGGTCGAGGCCATGGCCCGCCGGGGTGATCTGGGCATGGGCATCACCGAGCAGGTGCTCCGTGCTGAGGTGAGTCAGCCCATGGCGGATCTGCATGAGCGCTACCGGGAGCGGATAGGGCTGTGGCCGGACATCATGGCCGGCGACATTGCCATCACGCTGGACCACAACGGTGAGCTGGGTTCTCTGCGCCTTGAGGATCGGCTCCCACCGGCTCGCTGTAACGCCAGCGGCCAGCGGTCGCGCGTGGTGGTGGCGCGCAGTGAGATTCTGCGTGGGGAGGGCAGAAAAGCCACGTATCAGCCACGCAACCTGTTCGATAGCTGGGTAAGCCACGTGGCCGCCAACAGCATGGGCGTTGCGCTGGAAACCGTGGTGCTTGCCAAACGCGGCACGGTCAGTTTTGCCGCTCTGGATGAAACCCGGGCGCGGGATTTGCTGCGAACCATGATGGAAGCCTACATGCACAACCTGACGCAACCCATCGCCATCACCCCGGCCAGCGGATTTGCCTGGCTGGACGCCATCCAGCACGATTCGCAGACAACCGACGAGGCATTGCGCCTCGCCCGCGAACAGTACGAGCAGGAGCTGACCCTGGACACCGGCTATCTGGGCCGCTTCCAGCCGGATTTTGACCACTTCTGGACGCCACGCTCAGAGTATTTTGTCCGGTCCCTTTACGAGCCACTGTGGCAAGCGCTCAGGGAGAATCGTCATGAGTCCTGAGGAAATTGTGCCGACGACTCTGGACCCGCTGCAATTCCCTCTGCGCGGCAGTCATCTGATCGAAGCCAGTGCGGGGACCGGCAAGACCTTTACCATTGCCCTGCTGTATGTCCGGCTGGTCATCGGTCATCAACCAGAAGCGGGCTGGGGCCGCAGTTTTGTGCCACCTGAGATCCTGGTGATGACCTTCACCGAGGCGGCCACCAAAGAATTGCGCGATCGTATTCGTGCCCGGCTGACGGAGGCCGCGGCTTTATTTGCACAGACCCCGGATGAGGCGGCGGCCACCACCGGGTCTGATCCGCTGCTGGCGCTGAGGTCGTCTATTCCTTTGGCGGACTGGCCTGCCTGTGTGCGCAAATTGCAGCTGGCCGCGGAGTGGATGGATGAGGCGGCGGTATCAACCATCCACAGCTGGTGTAACCGGATGCTGAATGAGCATGCGTTCGACAGTGGCAGTTTTTTCCGTCAGAGCCTGGAAACCGACCTGTCAGACCTGCACCAGGCGGCTATGGAAGACTACTGGCGCACCTTCGTCTATTCACTGGAAGCTGAGTCCGCCTCGGCCCTGTTGTCGTTCTGGCGCACGCCGGCGGCACTCGCCAGTCCGGTATTCCGGTTGCTGGATCATGCAGACCAGCTGCCGCACTCGGAGACCGATGGATATGAGCAGCTTGCACAGGCCGCTGCCATGATCGGTCAGCTCAAGACGCGCTGGCAGGTCCTTGCAGCCGGAACTGACGAGGTGCTGCAGGGACTGTTCAAAGCCAAACAGAACAATGGCAAGTTACAGAAACGCTGGTGGGATGGCTGGTACGCCAAACTGAATGCCTGGGCGGCGGACCCGGCAATGATTCAGCCGGATCTCAGCGACAGCGCCTGGACTCGGCTCACACCCGAGGGCATCGCCGAGGGCCTGAAGACCGAATCGGATCTGCCTGCGCATGATGCCTGGCCACTGATCAGCGCCATCGGCGAGCAGGCGGCCCGGGTCAGTGCCGCAAGGCCGGCGATTCTCTGTCACGCGGTGCGGTGGCTGGCTAGCCGACTGGAGCAGGAAAAGCAGCGGTTGGCCGCCATGAGCTTTAACGATCTGCTGATTCAACTGGATGCTGCGCTCGCGGGTGCCCGGGGTGATCGCCTGGCGTCGGTGATCCGGCAGCAGTTTCCGGTGGCCCTGGTGGATGAGTTTCAGGATACCGATCCGGTGCAGTACCGGATTCTGTCGCGCATCTACCGCATCGAGGACAATGATCCGGACACCACGGTGGTCTTGATTGGCGACCCCAAACAGGCGATCTACGCCTTTCGTAATGCGGACATCTTTACCTATCTGACCGCCCGCGACGCCACCCGTGGCCGCCACTATTCCCTGCCGCGCAATTTTCGCTCAACCCGGTCCATGGTCAACGCGGTCAATGACGTGTTTACCGCAGCGGACCAGCAACTGGATACCGGTGCTTTCATTCTTGGTGCGGCCTATGAGCGCACACTGCGGTATCCGGCCGTGTCTGCCCAGGGGCGTGAGCAGACCTGGGTCGTTCAGGGGCAGGCCATGCCGGCCCTGACGTTCTGGACTACCGAATCCCGGGAGCCTGGTAGATCGCTCAACAAGGATCGGTTCCGTGAGATTCTGGCCGAGGCCTGCGCCAGTGAGATTGTCCGCCTGCTGCAACTCGGGCATGCTGGCAACGCCGGGTTCGAGTCCGGAGCGAGGTTTGAGCCGGTCAGGGCGCGGGATATTGCGGTACTGGTCAACGGGCGCACCGAAGCCCATGCCGTTCGTCAGGCGCTGACCCGACGCCGGGTGCGAAGTGTTTATCTGTCGGATCGCAACCCGGTACTTGAAACGCGCGAAGCGCAGGACATCCTGTTCTGGCTGCGAGCGGCTGCCGAACCCGACGATCTGTCCCGTCTCCGGGGCGCGCTGGCAACGTCGACGCTGTCGCGCTCTCATGCCGACCTGGAAACCCTGCAGCAGGATGAGCTGGCACTGGACGATGAGATTGACCGTTTCCGTGCCTACCGGGAGATTTGGCAGCAGCAGGGGGTGTTGCCCATGCTGCGGCAACTGATGCTGGACTATGGGGTCCCGGCTCGCCTGCTCACACAGGAAGAGGGTGAGCGGCGTCTGACGGATGTTCTCCACATCGCGGAGATCCTTCAGCAGGAGAGCCAGAACCTGGACGGCGAGCATGCGTTGATCCGACATTTTACCGCCATGATGGCCGACACCGGCACGCAATCCGACCTGTTCCAGGTTCGTCTTGAGAGCGAGGCCAGTCTGGTGCAGGTGGTCACCGTGCACAAATCGAAAGGGCTCGAATACCCGCTGGTGTTTCTGCCATTTGCGAGCGATAGCCGCGACGCGACCGGCCGCCACAAACCGTTTCCGGCTCAGTGGCACGACCGCGACGGGCAGCTGTGCCTGTCGGTTGACCCCACCACCGAGCACTACGGGTGGGTCGATGAAGAGCGCCTTGGGGAAGATGTCCGCAAGCTCTACGTGGCGCTGACACGGGCCCGCTACGCCACCTGGGTCGGGCTGGGCCCGGTGGATAACTGGCAGCGAAGCGGCATCGGGTATTTGCTCTGCGCAGGTGGCACGGATGACGCCGAAACCGTTCTGGAGCGCGTTCAGACGTTCTGTCGGGGTTTTTCGGATGCGGTGGTTCAGCCGGCGCCAGAGGCTGATTTGTCAGTCTATGACGAGGGCGAACCTGAACCGCTTGGGGAGGCCCTGGAATCACATCGCGTACCGGCTGAAAACTGGTGGATTGCCAGCTATTCGGCGCTGACCTACGGGGCCGCTGACGAACCTGACACCGTGCCTGGCGAGGCGCCGGACGATCCGGCCGAGTCGACCCTTCGTGAAGAGCTGGAAGTCGGCCTTCCGGAACCGGTCATGAACTGGCCGGCGTCATCGGTCCACAGCTTCCCCCGCGGCGCAGGGCCTGGCACTTTTTTGCACGAAATACTCGAGTGGGCAGCCGGCCAAGGCTTCGCAGACGTGGCGCAAGACCCGTCCGAACTGGCCCGGTTGATTGACCTGCGGTGCCGCCTGCGGGGCTGGGAGGCGTGGATTCCGCTGTTGACCGACTGGATTGTGACATTGCTCAGAATGCCGATGGACCTGCCCTCCGGCGACAATCGGTGCCGATTGGCCGATATGCAGGAATACCGTCCGGAACTGGAGTTCTGGTTTGCCAGCCATCAGGTGGATGCCCGGGCGCTGGATGAGCTGGCCCGGCGCAGTCTTCTGTCCGGTCAGCCGCGTCCCGCCCTCGAGCCGCGTACGCTGAACGGCATGCTCAAAGGCTTTATTGACCTGGTGTTTGAGTATGACGGCCGCTTCTACGTGCTCGATTACAAGTCCAACGCCCTGGGTGAGGGGAATGAAGACTATCGCGATGACGTCATGGCCGCCTGCGTTCTGGCGCATCGCTACGATCTGCAATATCTGCTCTATACCCTGGCCCTGCATCGCCTGCTGAAGGCTCGCCTGCCGGACTATGACTATGACCGTCATATGGGCGGCGCGGTGTATCTGTTCCTGCGCGGCTGCCACGCCGACAGCCACGGTGTCTTCCGTGACCGCCCGTCGCGGGAGACCATGATGGCGCTGGATGACCTGTTCAGCGACGCAGGCGCGGAGGCGTTCGCATGAGCCAGACCGTACACGCCTGTCTGAATGGCACCCAGGAGGTGATCGAACTGCTCGAACAGTGGGTAGAGCTGGGCTGGCTCAGGGCGCTGGATACCGCGTTCGCCAGGCTGTTGCAGCAGCAGGCGGAGGAAGCCGAACAGCCGTTGCCACCGTTAACGCTGTTGGCGGCGGCGCTGGTATCCCATCAGGTTGGTCGTGGCCACGTCTGTCTGGACCTGGCCCAGCTTGAAACGACCCGGGTGGATGACCTGTTGTCACTGCCGCCGGAAGACCGGCCCGTGCCGAATGAGGCCTTGAGGCCTTCGGCGGTGCTGGCCGGGGTGGTGCCGGAAGACTGGCATCACGCCCTGGCTCAGCCGCTGGTCATCGGCGATGGTAACGCCAATACGCCGCTGGTATGTGCTGACCTGCGGCTGTATCTGCGGCGCTACTGGGGCTATGAGCAGCGCATTGCGGCGGGCATCCAGGCACGCCTGGCCCCGGTGCCGGCCATCGCGGACCCCGACTCTGACCAGGGCCGGGCACTAAAGATCGCCCTTGACGGGTTATTCGGGGCTGCCCCGGCACCTCTGAACTGGCAGAAGCTCGCCTGCGCCCTGGCGGCACGCCATGGTTTCGGTGTGATCACCGGTGGCCCCGGCACCGGCAAGACCACCACGGTCGTGCGGCTGCTGGCAGCCCTTCAGTCTGCCGCCAGTCAGCGTGTCGATACGCCGCAGTCGTTGCGTATTCGACTGGCGGCACCGACCGGCAAGGCCGCGGCCAGACTCAGCGATTCCATCGCGGCGGCGGTATCACAATTGCCCCTTGGCGAACTGCCGGGTGGCGCCTCGCTGGCCGGCGCCATCCCTGTCGTGGTGACCACCCTGCATCGCCTGCTGGGCAGTCGGCCGGGCAGCCGGTCATTCCGTCACAACCGCCGAAATCCGCTGGCCCTGGACGTTCTGGTGATTGATGAAGCGTCGATGGTGGATGTGGAAATGATGGCGTGTGTGTTTGATGCCTTGCCCGCCTCGGCCCGCCTGATTCTGCTCGGCGACAAGGATCAGCTCGCTTCGGTAGACGCCGGGGCGGTTCTGGGCGAGCTTTGCCAGCGCGCGGATGGCGGGCACTACACCGCGGCGACTGCCGACTGGCTGCGCGCTATCACGGGCATGACCGTGCCCGGGGAGTACCTCGACCCCGCCGGAGTTGCCCTGGATCAGAGCATTGCCATGCTGCGGGTCAGCTACCGGTTTAACGCCGGTAGCGGCATCGGAACACTGGCCAGTGCTGTCAACACCGGCGGCCTTGATGCTCCGCTGGTGTCACAGTTGCGGGCGTCCAGGTTCGGTGACGTCGCCTGGCTGCCGCTGACCGGCCCCGACCCGCGGGGGCGTCTTGCCGGGCATGCCTTGACCGGCTCGCCGGCGGCGTTTGCCCGGACCGACGCTGACCGTGCCCCGTCACCAACCGGTTATAGACACTATCTCGACGTGATGGACAACGGCCAGCCGGAGCAGGGAGCCGCGAACGCAGACATTGATGCCTGGGCCGTATCGGTGTTGACCGCCTTCAGTGACTTCCAGGTGCTCTGCGCTTTGCGTCATGGACCCTACGGAGTAGAAGGTCTGAACGCACTCATTGAAAGCGCATTGGTGCGGGCTGGTCAGATCAGCACGGACAAGGGTTGGTACCGGGGCAGGCCGATACTGATTACCCGCAACGATTACAATCTGGGATTGATGAACGGCGACATCGGCATTGCGCTCGATCGTCCCGGCGAGGACCGGATGCTAAGGCGTGTTGCGTTTCCAGCGGCCGATGGTCAGGGTGGTATCCGCTGGATATCTCCAAGCCGGCTGCAGAGCGTGGAAACGGTGTTTGCCATGACCGTGCACAAATCCCAGGGCTCGGAGTTCAGCCACACCTGTCTGATACTTCCGGACCGCCTGTCACCCGTGTTGACCCGGGAACTGATCTACACCGGCATCACCCGGGCGCGCCATTGGCTGAGCCTGGCCATGGCCGATGAACGCGTCGTGCTCGACGCCTGCCGGCGGGGAGTGATCCGAACGTCGGGTCTGGGACGAATCCTCGGGTGTACGATAGACCAGTCCGGCCACCGGCCCGCCTCAGTCGATAATGATCAGCCTGTTTGATAGCTCGTTGCGCTCGTGGGTGGCCGGAACAGCCTGTTTCAGGTGCTGACCGCAGGCCTCGATACAGTCCAGAAAGCCGGCCAGCGTCTGGCGGTTACTCACCTGACGGGTAAAGCCGGTCACGATATCCTCCCAGGTTGCGTCGTCCAGCCGGCTCGATATGCCCTGGTCCACCAGGATCTCGACGAAACGCTCCGCCTCCGAGACAAAAATCAGTATGCCGGTGGCACCTTCGGTGCGATGCAGGTTCTGCTCGAGAAACTGGCGACGGGCGAGATTGCCAGCCCGCCAGTGGCGAACCTGCCGCGGGATAAGCCGGGTGGTGACCGCCGGTATCCGGAATACCACGTTCAGCAGGATGAACACCGCCCACTGCACCAGCAGCAGAGTATCTGCGGGCCACAATCCGGCCAGATAGTTCACAATGCCCGGTACCACCAGGGCCAGAAGGCCAGCCCAAAGCACTGGAATGTATGTGTAATTGTCCGCCCGGGAGGCCAGTACCGTCACCAGTTCAGCGTCGGTGTCCCTTTCCACGGCGGTAATGGCGGCGGCTACCTGATCCTGTTCGGCTTTCGTCAGTAATGTCATGGTCAATATTCGTCTCTGTTCAAAGGTACTCGAAATATCAGCGGCGGGTTACCAGCCACCGGAGGCACCACCGCCGCCGAAACCGCCGCCACCGCCGCTGAAGCCGCCGCCACCGAATCCACCGCTGCGGCCGCCCAGACCAGAACCGATGATTGCGCCGCCGAGCAGCGCGGACCGACCCCGCCCCCGACCACGGCCACCGCCGCGAAATATACTGAGCAGGATCATGATCAACAGCACCACAGCGATCAGCGACCGTGGCTTTTTGCCGGCGGCGTCGTTCCGGTTGTCCGGGTGCTGCGCCTGAGCGAGCTGCCCGCCACCGAGTACCTTGATCATTGCCGCCGCCCCGTTGAGGATGCCGCTTTCAAACTGTCCCTGCCGGAACGCCGGAGTGATGATCTGGTTGATGATGGTGGAGGAAGCCGCATCCGTGAGCTTGCCTTCCAGGCCATAACCTGCCTCAATGCGGATCTTGCGCTCCTGTTTGGCCACGATGAGCAGGGCGCCATTGTCCTCGCCTTTCTGGCCAATGCCCCAGTGGCGTCCGAGCTGGTATCCGTAGTTTTCGATGGTGTACCCCTGCAGGTCCGGCACCGTGACCACCACGACCTGGTCACCTGCGGACTTTTCATGGGCGCTGAGCATCTGCGTCAGGCGCTGTTCGGCCGACGGGCTCAACAGATTGGCCTGATCAACGACCCGGCCGGTGAGGGCCGGAAAGTCAGGTGTGGATTGTGCCTGTGTTGACTGGGCGAACCCGACCAGAACCAGACAGCTTGCGGCGATCAGTTGCCATAGCGGACGCGCTGTCAAAATTTCACCTTGGGCGCCTCGTCGGCGTTCTCTGCAGTGGCTTTGAAGTTCTCGCGTATTGGCATGTCGCTGTACAGCATGCTGTGCCAGATCCGGCCGGGGAAGGTGCGGATCTCGGTGTTGTAGCGTTCAACGGCCTGTATAAAATCCCGGCGGGCCACGGCAATCCGGTTCTCGGTGCCTTCCAGTTGCGATTGCAGTGCCAGGAAATTCTGATTGGATTTGAGGTCGGGATAGCGCTCGGATACCGCCATCAGACGGCTCAGGGCGCTGGTCAGCTGGCCCTGCGCCTGTTGGAACTGCTGCAGTTTCCGGGGGTTGTTGAGAATGCTGTCATCGACCTGTATCGACGTCGCTTTCGACCTGGCCTCGATCACCGCGGTCAGGGTCTCCTTCTCCTGGGAGGCAAAGCCCTTGACCGTTTCCACCAGGTTGGGCACCAGATCGGCTCGGCGCTGGTACTGGTTCTCAACCTGGGCCCAGGCCGCCTTGACCTGTTCGTCGTAGCTCGGAATGTTGTTGATTCCGCATCCGGACAATGTCATGGCCAACATGATCAGCGCGGTGAGCTGATACCAGCGCCGGAAAAGGGCAGGGTTGTTCGTTACTACGGCATGGTTCTGCATATCAGGTTCCTGATGGGTTCGGCCGCCGTTCAATGGCGTTTTAAGATGTTGATTCAACTATGGTGACAGGTTAGGCCTTTTCAATACACACCGCTGAAAAACCCGTCCCGATTGTCTGCTCCGCCGGCACACTCTGCAACACAGGCGTTTACAGCCGGTTCGACATGGTTGACTATTCAGGCACGCTGCCGGCCCGGCGTGGGTGGCCAGTGTACTACGGCGGCTCCGGCATCAGCCATGCGGGACGGCTGATCCAGCCTGTTGCGTTGCGCGAACCGCGTCAACTCGCCTACCATCGTGATGGGGGCGCACGACGCAGTCGTCATCCGCATGACCTATAACCGCATCCGGCACTGATTCACAGGTGCCGTAACCCGCTTAGCTGACAGGAACCGGTGGTATCGATGAGTAGCCCGAAGCACACATTGTTCTGGATGACGCTTTTTCTGTTTGTGGTACTGGTGGTGAGCGTGCTGATCCACGGGCCCCTGCAGACCGCCTTCATGGCCAACTGGGTGTTCAATCTGCTGATTCTGTGCGTACTGTTTATCGGCATCGGCATTACCTACCGCCAGGTATTCGTGCTGTTTCCCGAGTTGCGCTGGATTGCCCAGTTCCGCACCGGTAACGCGGGCCTGTCTGTCCTTCAGGAGCCGCGCCTGCTGAAACCCCTGGCCCGGCAGCTCGGGGATGATTTCAAGAAAGATCAGTTTTCCCTGTCGACCATGTCTCTGCGAACCGTGCTGGACGGTATCCAGAGCCGGCTGGATGAGCAGCGGGAAATTTCCCGTTATTTCATCAGTCTGCTGATCTTCCTGGGTCTGCTGGGCACCTTCTGGGGTCTGTTGGGTACCATCAATGCGGTCGGCCAGGTCATTGTCAATCTGGACATGAGCCAGAAGGATTTCGGCAAGGTCTTTGCCGCCCTTCAGACCGGCCTGCTGACGCCGCTTCAGGGCATGGGCACGGCATTCAGCTCTTCGTTGCTGGGGTTGGGCGGCTCGCTGATTCTGGGGTTCCTGGATATTCAGGCCGGCCATGCCCAGAACCGTTTCTACGACAGTCTTGAGGAGTGGCTGACCGGCGTCACCAACCTGGTGGACTCCAAGGGCAGTCGCAGCCCCGCAAACGCTGACGAGGAGCTGGTGGAAGAGGGCGTCGACCTGGACCAGCTAAGACAGGAAAACCAGCGTCTCAAAGACGAACTGGCCGGGCGGGAGTAACATCATGGTGTCCGCTTCTTCAGGAGGTTGCTGATGGCCTCCCGACGCCGTACCCGCAGTGCTATCAATGTCTGGCCAGGTTATGTCGATGCCCTCTCGGCGCTGCTGATGCTGGTCATTTTCATGCTGCTGATCTATGTGGTCAGCCAGCTTTATCTATCCCAGACGTTGCATGACCGGAATGATCAGCTGGCCCGGTTGAGCGACCGGCTGGCCGCCATTTCCGAGCAACTGGGGCTGGAGCGGGACAAGTCGGCAGCCCTGGAGCAGGAAATCCTCTCGGTACAGAACGACTACAGCGCCAGCCTGGCGAAAAATGAGGCGTTGCAGAACCAGGTTGATTCCGACAAGGAACGGATCAAAACCCTGCTGGGGACCCAGGCCTCGTTGCAGCAGGACATTCAGGCCCTGCGAGAGCTGCGTCAGAAGCTGGAACAGCAGGTGGCCGGACTTCGCCAGAGCGCCTCGGAGACCGATACCCAGCTGGGTGCCTTGCGGGACCGCACCAAGGCGCTGCAGGCCGAACTGGGCGATGATCAGGAGCGCACGCTGCTGGCCCAGGAAGACATCGATCCCAATAATATCCGGATTCAGGACATGGCGGCGATTGTCGAGCAGGGCAAGAAGGCCCTGGCCGAGCAGAAGCAGCTGACCGCTTCCCAGCAGGCCCGCATGGACCGGCTGTCCAGCCAGATTGATGAGCTTCAGAATCAGCTCAACCAGATCAGTGCCGCCCTGAAGCTGCAGAAGGATATCACCGCTGAGAAGGACGCCAAACTGGCGGACATGGGGCGCCGTATCAACACGTTGCTGGCGCAGCGGGTCAACAAGCTGGAGCGCTATCAGTCCGAGTTTTTCGGGCGTCTGCGGGAAATTCTCGAGCAGAACAAGAACGTCCGGGTGGTGGGCGACCGCTTCCTGTTGCCGTCGGAGCTGTTGTTTGCCTCCGGTTCCGCGCAACTGGGTGAGGAAGGCAAGGCCGAGCTCGACAAGCTGGCAGCGATCCTGCTGGATGTCGCCGCGAAAATTCCCAGCGACGTGGACTGGATTTTGCGGGTGGACGGCCATACCGACCGCATTCCCATCCATACCGACCAGTTCCCCTCCAACTGGGAATTATCCACCGCCCGGGCGGTGGCCGTGGTGCGCTATCTGGCCGCCAAAGGCGTGCCTGAAAAGCGCATGGCTGCGGCCGGCTTTGGCGAGTTTTTCCCGGTTGACAAGGGCTCCTCACCGGAAGCCCTCCAGCGCAATCGACGTATCGAGCTCAAACTCACCGACCGCTGATGCGCCCGGGACACCACCGGCATCCACCCGGATGCCGGTTTTGGTCAAATTTGCTGCCTGAAAATGTTATGGCTCCCGTCCCTGGACTGGGACACACTGTGACCAGAACATGGCCGGCCTGACGCGACCCATCCCCGGATGGATCCGGTCAGTGATGATGCCCTGAGCCACAGGGCGTGTCCGACCTTTAACGACCCGAAACGCCGCCCGGCGGCCTCCAGAATCAACACAGGTGACACAATGAATCTGAACAACGTACCCGCGATCATTACCGGTGGCGCTTCCGGACTGGGTGAGGGCACCGCGCGCGTGCTGGCCGCCGCTGGCTGCAAAGTGGCGCTGCTGGATCTTCAGGAAGAACGAGGTCGGGCGATTGCCGAGGAGTTGGGCGGCGTGTTTATCCGCTGCGACGTGTCCTCGGCGGACAGTGCCGAGGCGGCTGTTGCTGCCGCACGGGACTCTCATGGCCCCTGTGGTATCGCGGTCAACTGTGCGGGCATTGCGCCCGCCGCCAAAATAGTGGGCAAGGACGGCCCGATGCCGCTGGAGAATTTCAATCGCGTGATACAGATTAACCTGGTCGGTACGTTCAATATCATGAGGCTGGTTGCGGCGGACATGGCGACCCGGGAACCCAATGCTGACGGCGAGCGCGGGGTGATTGTGTCCACCGCGTCCGTGGCCGCCTATGAGGGTCAGATTGGCCAGGTCGCCTACAGCGCCTCCAAGGGCGGCGTGGTTTCGATGACCCTGCAAGCCGCCCGGGAACTGGCCCGCAGTGGCATTCGGGTGAATACCATCGCGCCCGGTCTGTTCATGACGCCGATGATGGCGGGTATGCCCCAGGAGGTGCAGGAGAGCCTCGCCGCAACCCTGCCGTTTCCGCAGCGACTGGGCAAGCCGGAAGAGTTTGGCATGCTGGTGGAGCAGATAGTGCTTAACCCGATTCTTAACGGTGAGGTGATTCGTCTGGACAGCGCCCTGCGTATGGCGCCGAAATGACCGACCTGAACGCATCCGGATGTCCGATGATAAGGAGTAACGCATGAGTGCTGAACGGGTAAGCGAGGCCGAGCTGGCGCCTTTCCGCGACACCGTGATCAGGATGCTTGAGCGCGAAGTCGCACCCTTTTACGATGAGTGGGACCGGGCGGGCATTGTGCCCCGGGAGCTCTGGCGGGCCTTCGGGGCGGCCGGCATGCTCTGTGTGGACGCGCCTGACAGCCACGGCGGCCTGGGTGCACCGTTTGAGTATTCGGTGATGATTGGAAGCGAACTGGCACGCATGGGGTTTGGCGCTCTGGCCACCAATGTGATGGTTCATTCCGATATTGTCGCCCCGTATCTCAGTCATCTGGGCAGTGATCAACAAAAGGCTCGCTGGTTGCCGGGAATGGTCTCCGGGGATGTGGTTGGTGCGATTGCCATGACCGAGCCCGGCGCGGGCTCCGACCTTCAGGGCATGAAAACCCGGGCTGTGCGCGACGGCGAAGATTACGTCATCAACGGTTCCAAGACGTTTATTACCAATGGCCAGCATGCCGATATGGTCATTGTCGCCGCCAAGACTGACCCGGCCGCCGGCGCCAAAGGCGTCAGCCTGTTCCTGGTGGATACCACGCTCGATGGCTTCAGTCGAGGGCGCAATCTCGACAAGATCGGACAGCATTGCGGCGACACCTCGGAACTGTTTTTTGAGGATTTGCGGGTACCGGCGTCGGCCCTGGTCGGGGCGGCCGGCCAGGGGTTTGTCTACCTGATGCAGGAGTTGGCGCGAGAGCGCCTGGTCATCGGGGCCATCGGCGTTGGTGCGGCGCGCGGTGCGCTGGATCTGACGGTGGACTATGTCCAGCAGCGGGAGCTGTTTGGTCAGAAGCTCGGGCAGTTGCAGAACACCCGGTTCCGCCTCGCTGAAATGGAAACCGACTACCGGATCAACAAGGCCTTCGTGGATCAGTGTGTTGGCGAATACATTGCGGGCACCCTGGATGCCACGGCGGCGTCGATGGCCAAGTACAGCGCCACCGAAATGCAATACCGGGTTGCCGACGGCTGCCTGCAGTTGTTCGGCGGCTACGGCTACATGTCCGAGTACCCGATTTCCCGTGCGTTCACGGACGCACGCGTGCAACGGATCTACGGCGGCACCTCGGAAGTCATGAAAGAACTGATCGCCCGCTCGATGCTGGGGCGGGGTTAAGCGGAATCGCATCGGGCCGGCAGAGGCCGGCTGGAGGAGAAGTCATGTCTGATATCAACTATGACCAGAGTGTGGTAATCGCTGGCGCTGCCCGCACACCCATGGGGGCGATGATGGGCTCGCTCAGCAGTGTGCGCTCGCCGGAACTGGGCGGAGTCGCCATCGCTGAAGCCATTGCCCGGGCCGGCCTGGCACCGGCGGATATGGACGAGGTCATCATGGGCTGCGTGCTGGCGGCCGGTCTCGGCCAGGCACCGGCTCGCCAGGCCTCACGCGCCGCGGCGATTCCCGATTCAACCGGCTGCACCACGGTCAACAAGATGTGTGGTTCGGGCATGCGGGCGGTCATGCTGGCGCACGACCAGATCCGTGCCGGCAGCAACACACTGATGGTTGCCGGTGGTATGGAGAACATGAGCCAGGCACCGTATCTGCTGCCCAAGGCCCGCGCCGGCATGCGCATGGGCCA